>CAKUMQ010000014.1 GCA_934667845.1 uncultured Eubacteriales bacterium
AAACAGGGCCGTTTGGGTAGTTCTTTGACAGGCTGACCGGCGGGGAAAGCCTTTTTGTGGCTTTCCCCGCCGTTTTTTTTATCCCGCCGGGCTGTCCGTCAGCCAGACCGTGCCGTATTCGCAGCTGTCGCCGCCGTAGTTCCACTTGAAGCGGTAGCGGTCCTCCGAGTGACAGCTCACCGCCGGGGTGCCGTCGGCGAGCAAGCCGACGCAGATGGCGGCATGGCTCCAGTCACCGTCGTCGGCAAATCCGCCCGAAAAGCGGTAAAACACCGGAGAGCCGACGCAAAACAGCGACGCGGCGGAGCGGGTCTGACCGGCATAGACGGCGGTGCGGCCGGTCGGATCCTTGTCCTCGATCATCGCCACGGGCTTGCCGCAGCGGACGTCCGCCGTCAGATGGCGGTAGAGCCAGGTGGCGGCTTTAAAGGCGCGTCCGCCGCTGCCCGCCGCGCCGCCCTCCCAGTACCAGTCACCGGCAAAGGGCAGACCGCCCGCCTGCAGGCACTGGGACACGAAATTGGCACAGTCCCCGCCGAGCGTATGCAGATCCGGGTAGCGGCTGAGGTTTCGCCCGAGGGCGAAACGGTCGGCATAGGCGACGGCGCGGGAGGGGTCAAACCCGTCGGGGAAGGCGGCTGTGCCCGTGTCCGCCGTGATCACCGGCGCCGTCTTTTTTTCGGCTTGGCTCTCCGCACCGGCGTACTGTGTATACCGCTCGTCGTCAAGCCGTCCCGCGGCGGCGACGCCGGTCGCGCTGCCCTCGTTGTAGTGATCGGACAGCACGGTATCCCCGTTGACGCGCAGCACATGCCGGACGCCGTAGCCTGACAGGTCGGCGGTCTCCGGTGCGGAGAATCCCTCGTACCAGTGGTAGAAGCAGACGGATTCATAGATGCACAGCGCCGTGACTCCGTCCGCCTCGACGGCGAGCGATTCCACTGAAAATACGGTCTGCGCACCGGCGAAATGGCAGCCCCAGCGGGTCTTCAGTGACTGCAGCCCCGCTGTCCGCTCCTCCTCGAGCGCCCGTACCTCGCGGCTGACGGACAGATCTTCCGGATCGGCGGCGGTCATCCCCTCTGCGCGCGCAAAGCTGTCGGCGCGGAAGGTGAAATAGGCGGTGAGCAGTGCGGTATGCGCCGCGCTGAGCGGACGGCCGCTCTGGCTGACCGTGCGGAGAAATTGCCCGCTTTTCGGGGGGGTATAGGGCGGTTTCTGCGAGGCTCTGTCGTCGGACGCGGCGGGCGGCGCAGTCGGCATGGACGGCGCTGCGGCGGACGGGGCAGACGTCCGGGATGCAGCAAAGGCGGAGGAGTCGTCAAAAGACGTCTCCTCCGCCACGGTGCAGGCAGTCAGACAAAGCAGCAGACAGAGCAGAGATAGCAAACCGATACGCAAAAAGACGGC
Source organism: uncultured Eubacteriales bacterium (assembly GCA_934667845.1). Classification (GTDB taxonomy): domain Bacteria; phylum Bacillota; class Clostridia; order Oscillospirales; family Acutalibacteraceae; genus HGM12789. The sequence continues at coordinate 1,411 of CAKUMQ010000014.1, forward strand.
CTCCTTTATTTGTCGCCGTCTTTTCACGTGCAGAGGTTACTGCCCGTCTGCGGACGTATCGTCGGACGAGGTGTTTTCTCCGTTTTGGGGCTTCTTTTTCCCCGTAACGGTCAGCACGACGATCGCCACGATCAGCACAAGTGCCAGTCCGCCGAAAATAAACGGCGCGATGTTGATATGTTCACCCGTAGCGGGGGAAGCAATAGCCCAGAGCATCGACATGGTGAAATTCTCCTTTTTCATATTGTCCGCACAGAGCGGATTTTATACATGAGCCGCCGAAAATGTCCGGCGCTCAGCGGCAGCGGCCCGGCTCGATCTCCAGGTGGAACGTGCGCGTTTCGCCGGGGGCGAGGAAGGGCAGCGCACCCTCGGCACGGGCGGCGGCGCGGCCCTCGATCGGCGCGTTGGCAGGCTCCAGACCGGTGACGTATTCCCGCTCGCCGAGCATGCGCCACTGGATGAAATAGGGCAGCTCGTTTTTGTTGAAGCGGATGCGCACGCGCAGATCCTCGGCGGGATTGTCCACGCCGACCTCGGTGAAGCCTTTTTCGTCGGCGATCAGGTCATGGTAATAGCAGCGCTCGGTGAAATCCTTCTGCGGCGGGTCGATGCGGTTCCATGCGGCAATGTCGTCGATCGCCAGCTGCGTGCGTCCCGTCGCCTTGCGGCTCGGGATGTGATAGCTTGCCTTTTCGCTGAGCAGCGGATAGCCCATGTTGAAGTGGTACAGCATCAGGTGCGGCGACGTGCGCGGGCCGATGTTCTCCACCGTATCGGTGAGGCGGATGACCGGGCTGCCGTAGGTGCAGACGATCTGCCGCGTCATGGTCAGGCAGTTGCCGAACAGTACGGACTCATTCATCACGCCGGTCAGCGTGACCTGCGGGTTGCCGTTTTCCTCGCCCATCACGACCGAGAAACGGTCAGCGGGCAGGTTGCCGATCCGTCCGTGAACGCCCAGCACCTCGCCCTCGTCCACCGAGGAGCTGCCGGTGTTGGTCAGACCGCAGGTGGTCAGGAATCCGCCGAAAAAGCTGCGCATCCACTGCGCGCCGTTGGCATCGTAATACGCCGGTGCCGCAATGCCCGACGGGGTGTGATAACACAGATTCTTTCCGCCGAATTTGAGCTGATAAAGATCCATGGCGCGGTCGGGCAGGACCGTCAGCTCCATGCCGCAGCCGGTGCAGATATCGACGGCGCGGACGCCGTCCTGCCGCCCGCCCGTGAGGCGGTACTCCTTGACGTTGAACAGCTGGGACAGATTGCCGATGTAGGGACGTTCTTCCTGAAATGACATGACCAAAACCTCCTGAATTTATGACTGTATAGCCGAGCCGGAAAACAATTCCCGGCAGAGGGGACAAACACTGCCCAAAAGGGGCGCGCGGCTGCCGAAGGCGCTGCGCCGCACCGTGACGGCGCGGGTCGCGCCCGCGAGGATATGCCGGTTGACGGCGTTCTCCAGACGGGTCAGACACCCGTCCGGCAGCCATGTGCCGTCATGGCCGATGAGGATACAGCGCGGGTCGAGCAGATTGACCGCGCCGGTCAGCGCGACGGCGAGCTTATCCGCCACGTCGTCAAATACCGCCGCACAGGCGGGATCGGCATATAGTGCCTCGAGATCCGCCGGTTCGACGCGGTCGCGTTTCGCCGCTGCGGCAAGGCGCTGCCGGATGACCGGCATGTTGACATAGGTCTCGAGACAGCCGCGGTTGCCGCAGCTGCAGAGCGGTCCGTTTAAATCAATGGACAGATGGCCGATCTCGCCGGAAAACCCGCGGCTGCCGGTGTAGAGCCTGCCGTCGATCACGATGCCCGCGCCGATGCCGTTGGCAATGCCGAGATAGAGGAAATTGTCGAGCCAGCGGCCGCGGCCGTAGAGCTTTTCTGCCAGAGCGGCGGCGTCCATGTCGTTTTGCACCAGCACCGGCAGGGCGTACTGTTCTTCCAGCCGCTCCGCCAGCGGAAAATCGCCGATGTCAAAAAAATTCGGGGGAGAGAGCAGCCGTCTGCCGTCGCGGTCGAGCGGACCGATCGAGGAAATGCCGATCCCGAGCAGCGGACCGTCTGTTTGCCCGACGGCTTCGCCCGCCAGGGCGCAGAGCTTGTCGCCGAGGCTCTCCGGCGTCTCCTCCGAAAGCGGGACGGAGCGGTAAAACAGTACCCGCAGCCGCAGATCGGTCAAAATGACTGACAGCGATTCGCGCGAGAGATACAGCCCGACCGCCTTCGGCGCGCCTGCCGCAATGTCCAGCAGCGCCGCGCTGCGCCCGACGGTCGCCGCTTCGCTGCGCCGTTCTTCCACGAGATCCTGCTCCATCAGTTCGCTGACGATATTCGTGATGGTCATTTTGGTGAGTCCGGTGAGCCGGACGAGATCGGGACGGGACAGCTCGCCGCTCGTGGCGATCAGCGACAGCACCAGCCCGCGGTTGCGGTTGCGCAGCGTCAGATGATTCATGCCGTGGTGCTCGCCCATGCGTCCATCCCTTTCTGAGGTATTCCGCGGCAAAAAAATGTCAAAAAGCTATTGACTTTGCCGCTGCTCCTATTATATAATATCCCTGTTAGTAAAGTCAATTTACTTTTGCAAAAAATGTGCGGTAAAGTTTATTTTTTCATCGGCTGTTCTCTTTGACGCTATTATTAAAGGAAAGGTTGTGCCTTTATTGAAGAAGATTCTCTGTATCGGCAGTGTCACGACCGACGTCATCGTGACCCCGGCGGACACGATCCCCACGCCCGGCACGCTCCGGTATGTGGATTCGGTCTCCACGCATGTGGGCGGCTGCGCCTCCAATGCGGCGATCGACCTCGCCAAGCTCGGCGTGCCCGTGGCGCTCTCCTGCAAGGTGGGCGACGACAATTTCGGCTCGTTTGTCCGCTCCGAGGCGGCGGCGGCGGGCGTGGACGTGTCCGGTGTCGTGGCGGATCCGTCGGTCAGCACGACGGTGTCCATCGTCTGCATCAGCTCGACCGGCGAGCGCAGCTTCCTGTATAACCCCGGCTCCACCTCGGCGTTTGTCAAATCGGACATTCCCGCGTCGCTCGTGGACGAATGCGACATCATTTTTGTGGCGGGTGCGATGCTGCTCGGCTCCTTCGACGGCAAGCCCTGCGCGGAGTTTATGAAGGAATGCCAGCAGAAAGGCAAATACACCGTCATGGATACCGCGTGGGATTCCGAGGACGTGTGGATGCCGAAGGTGCAGGAGGTGCTGCCCTATCTCGATCTGTTCATGCCGAGCATCGAGGAGGCTGCCCGTTTGACCGGCGAAGAGGATCCGCACAAGATCGCCGACCGCTTTTTTGCGATGGGCGTCAAAAACGTGATCATCAAATGGGGCAAGCACGGTGCGCTGGTCTGCCCCGCCGGTGAGGAGCGTATGGTGCTTCCGACCTATCTGGATTTCAAGCCCGTCGATACGACCGGCGCGGGCGATTCGTTCTGTGCCGGTTTCCTCGCGGGTCTGGCGCAGGATTGGGACTACCGCCGCAGCGGCGAATTCGCCAATGCCGTCGGCACCCACTGCATCCTGGCGATCGGCGCCTCCACGGGCATCAAGTCCATTGAGGAGACCCTCGCCTTTATGAAGACACATACGGCCGGTTGAGCCGCTGTGCAATAGAAACCGTTCCTACTTAAAGTTCTTAAAGTTTCGGAAAGGAGTCTTTGTCATGAAAAAAGCTGTGTACGAGGAAGCCCGCGCCAAGGCGCTCAAAATGTACGAAAAGGCCCACATCATCCTGACGGATGCGGAAAAGGCGAACGTGGAGGTCGCGGATTTCGGTCTGAACGACCTGTGGAACACCGGTCTGGAGATCGTTACCTATGTCAACACCAAGCGCTGCTGCGCCAAGGAAATGGTGCTGTTCCCGCACCAGACCTGCCCGGAGCACCGTCACGCTCCGCTGCCCGATTATGAGGGCAAGGAGGAGACGTTCCGCGTGCGCTACGGCGAGGTTTACCTCTATGTGGACGGCGAACCTGTCGAGCACCCGAAGGCGCAGCATCCCGCCGGAAAATACACCGTGTTCCACGAGATCGTGCTGCACGAGGGCGAGCAGTACACCATGCACCCCAACACCCGTCACTGGTTCCAGGCGGGCGACCGCGGCGCCGTCGTGTCGGAGTTCAGCACGATGAGCGTGGATGAATACGATATCTTCACCGACGACGCGATCAAGCGCATCCCCGAGATCGAGGAATAATCAGGAGACTGACGGATCACCGAAGAGAAAGGATCAAAATCATGCTTGTAACGTTGAACGAAGTCCTTCAGGACGCCAAGAAGAACAAATATGCGGTCGGCCTGTTCAATACGGTCGATCTCGAGATGGCGAAGGGTGTTTTGGCGGCTGCACAGGAGTCGAATTCCCCCGTCATCATCGGCACCGCCGAGGTGCTGACGCCCTTTTCCAGCCTTGAGGAGCTGGCGCCGATGCTTATCCCGCTGGCGAAAAAGGCCTCCGTGCCGGTCGTGCTGCACTTTGACCACGGTCTGACGCTCGACTGCGTGCACAAGGCGATCGCGCTCGGCTTTACCTCGGTCATGTATGACTGCTCCACCAAGAGCTATCAGGAGAATGTCCGCGATGTGGCGGAGATGGTGAAATTTGCCCATGCCCACGGCATTTCCGTTGAGGCGGAGCTGGGCCATGTCGGCGCGAACGAGTCGAGCGCCGAGGGCGACGGCGCCGGGGATCACAGCATCTACACCGAGCCGCTCGAGGCGAAAAACTTTGCCGAGGCAACCAACGTCGACGCGCTGGCTGTCGCCATCGGTACGGCGCACGGCGCTTATAAGAGCAAGCCGAAGCTGGATTTCGACCGTCTGAAAGAGATTTCCACCATCGTCAGCACTCCGCTGGTGCTGCACGGCGGCTCCGGTCTGTCGGATGACGACTTCCGCCGCGCCATCGCAAACGGTATCTCGAAGGTGAACATCTTCACGGATATCAACAGCGCACAGGCGAAGGCTGCGCACGACCTGTTCAAGGACGGCACCGGCATGACCGATCTGATGCTGCAGCTGACCGAGACGGTCAAGCAGGCGACGCTCGAGAAAATGCGCCTGTTCGGCTCCTGCGGTCATGGCAGTGCCTATAAGGAGTATGTCATCCAGCATGCGGTCGACCGTGTGGTTGAGACGCTCCGCAACGTCTGATCGGCAATATCCGCATAACACAAGTGCTCCCCGTTCCGTCCGGAACGGGGAGCACTTTTCTCACTCTGCAAAGAAAAATGCCCCGCACATCAGCCGTGCGGGGCAAAGTCGATTCAGTTTTCCACAAGCGCCTGCGTATCACGGGCGATGACCAACTCCTCATTGGTTGGGATGACAAATGCGCGGATAGCGGAGTCTTTGGCGGTGATCTCCGCTTCTTGCCCGCGCTGCTGATTCTTCTCTGCATCCAGCTTGACGCCGAGGAAAGCAAGTCCCTCGAGAATCTCGGCACGCAGCGCAACGGAATTTTCACCGATGCCCGCCGTGAACACGATGGCGTCCGCGCCGCCGAGTGCCGCCACATAGCCGGCGACGTATTTGACGATCTGATAGGTGCGCATATCCCAGGCGAGCTTGGCGCGGGGATTGCCCGCTTCGACGGCGGCGGCAATGTCACGGTCGTCGCTCGATACGCCGGAAATGCCGAACATGCCCGATTCCTTGTTCATGACGGCGTCCATCTGCGCCGGTGTCAGATGCTCCTTTTCCATCAGATAGGTGACAACCGAGGGGTCGATCGCGCCGCAGCGGGTGCCCATCAGAAAACCGTCGAGCGGGGTCAGACCCATGGTGGTGTCGATGACCTTGCCATCCTTGATGGCGGCGATGGAGGAGCCGTTGCCGAGATGGCAGGTGATGATGCGCGTGCCCTCCACACGACCGAGCAGTTTCTCGCAGCGGTCGGCGACATAGCGGTGGGAGGTGCCGTGGAAGCCGTAGCGGCGGACGCCGTACTGCTCATAATAGCGGTAAGGGACACCGAACATGTATGCCTTCGGCGGCATGGTCTGGTGGAAAGCGGTGTCGAAAACGGCGACCTGCGGGATGTCGGCGCCAAACGCCGCCGTGGCTGCCTGAATCCCCTGCACATGGGCGGGGTTGTGCAGCGGGGCGAGCGAGGCATAGCCCTCGATATCCGCAAGCACGGTCGCGTCGATGCGCACCGAGCGGTCGTATTTTGAGCCGCCCTGCACCACGCGGTGGCCGATGGCGGAGACCTCGGACAGATCGCCGATGACCTTGCCCTCGCCGGCGGTCAGCGCCTGCTTGACCTGCTCAAATGCCGCGGTATGATCCGGCATGGCGACATCCTTTTCCCACTTTTTGTCGCCTACCTTGTGGGTGAAATGCCCGTCGATGCCGATGCGCTCGCACAGACCCTTCGCGAGGACCTGTTCGCCCTCCATGTCGATCAGCTGGTATTTCAGAGACGAGCTGCCGGCGTTGATGACCAGAATTTTCACAGAATGACTTCCTCTCCCGTTCCGCAAACGCGGACTTGATTTTTTCCTGGATTTCCCGTATACTGATATAATAGTACATTTTTCCGTAATTTTCAAGCCCTTACGAAAAATCAACGCCGGGAAAGGGGCAAACTTTTATGCGCACAGCGGGAGTGATCGCGGAATTCAATCCGTTTCACAACGGTCACGCATTTTTGCTTGACCGTCTCAGAGCGAAGGACGGCGGCAATGCCTCGCATATCGCGGTCGTGATGAGCGGCAACTATGTGCAGCGGGGGGAGCCGGCGTTTCTGCCGAAAGAGGATCGGGTGAAGATGGCGCTTGCAGGCGGGGCGGATCTGGTGCTGGAGCTGCCGGTGCCGTATGCGCTCTGCTCGGCGGAGGGCTTTGCCGACGGCGCGGTAGCCATTTTGGATGCGCTCGGATGCGTGGACATTTTAGGCTTCGGCAGCGAGTGCGGCGACACCTCCGCACTCGTCGAAGCGGCGGGGCGGCTGGATGAGCCGGAGACGGCGGCACGGCTGCGGTTTCACCTGGAGGCGGGGATCAGCTATGCCGAAGCGCGGCAGCGGGCGCTGCACGAGCGGGCGGGCGGCTTGGCAGCGCTGCTTGACGGCGCCAACAATACGCTCGGCATCGAATATATCCGCGCGCTGACGCGGCGGCAGTCAAAGATAGAGCCGCAGGCATTTCTGCGCTTCGGAGCGGGACATGAAGCGCTGTCCCCGAGCGGCACGACGGCATCCGCGGGATTTATCCGCGCGGCAGTGGCGGAGGGGCGGCTGCGCAATGTGGCGCCGTATATGTCCGCCGAGGGGTTTGCCCTGCTGTCCGAAGCGGTGGCGGCGGGGCGCGCGCCCGCCGATCCGGCATTGGCGGAACGGGCGCTGCTTTATCGGCTGCGGGGCATGAGCCGCGAGGAGATGGCGCTGCTGCCCGGCATTTCCGAGGGGCTGGAGTACCGCCTGTATAAGGCGGCGCGCAGGGCGGGCAGCCTTGCCGAGCTGATCGCGGGCGTGAAAACGCGGCGCTATCCCGAGACGCGGATCCGCCGGACGCTTTGGGCGGCATATGCGGGCATACAGGCAGCCGATCGGCTGCCGACACCGCCGTATATCCGCGTATTGGGGCTGAACGGGCGGGGGGAGGAGATCCTCTCCGCAGCGGCGGCAGCCAAAACGGCGCAGAGCCGCGGTATCGCGCTGCTCAGCCGCGCGGCGGCGGTCGGCTCGCTCTCTGCGGCGGGGCAGCGGCTGTTTTCTTTGGAATGTGCTGCCGACGACCGCTATGATCTGCTGCTGCCGCGCCCGCGCGGATGCGGCATTTCCTGCACGGCAGGGGTCGTGCGGGGCTGACGGGGTGAAAACGGACTGGACAAACCGCCCTGATCTGTGGTATACTGAAATACAGTCAGCACGACCGGGGACGGTGTCTTCCCGGCGGACACGGAGGAAAAACAGACAGTGGATATAGATAAACTGAAGGAGACCGTGGCGCAGAATATGATGGCGCTGCGGCTTGCCGCCGGACTCAAGCAGACGGAGCTGGCGGAACAGATCCATTATTCGGATAAATCCGTCTCCAAATGGGAGCGGGCGGAGGCGCTGCCGGATGTGGCAGTGCTGAAAAGCGTCGCCGACGTGTTCGGCGTGACGGTGGACTATCTCATCACTCCCCATAAAGAGGGGGAGGCGGCTCTGGCCGCGCCCGCCGTACCGGCGGAGCATGTGCGGGCGGCGCGCCACCGGCTGGTGACGCGCATCGTGCTGATCGGTATCTGGACGCTCGCGCTGCTGCTGTTCATTATTTTTTGGCTGGCGGGGCATCCGGAGTGGGTGCGCTATGTCGTGACCGGCGCACTGCCGGTCTCGCTGATCGCCTGGCTGGTGCTGCACTCGGTCTGGGAACGCGGCAGGCTGAATGTGTATATCATTTCCGCGTTGACGGCGAGCCTGCTGCTTACGCTCTATACCGTGTTCTACCGGTACAACTGGTGGCAACTCTTCCTTTTGCAGATCCCGATCGAGGGAATCATCCTGTGCGGCTTCGGCATTGCCCGCGCCTCTAAAAAACCGCCGAAAAACTGAACCGAAATTTTCTGACGCCCCCTGCATCCGCTTTTTGGGATGCAGGGGGCTTTTTGCTGCCGTTTTTCGGCAGTAGAACGGTTCTCCCGCCCATTCTACTGATCGGAGAACACGGTAGAATGAGCGGCTGTCAGCCGTAGACGGGCGAAAATGCAGAATAGGTTGCCGAATGACCGGCTGCGTGGTATGCTGTTGCTCGGATCGGTTCCGTCTGCCGCGCCGGCGGTTTGGCAGTGGGTTTGTCTGCGCTGTCAGGCCGCGTGGCCGGGCGAAGGGTGGACGGGGCCGGTCGGTTTTGATAAAAAGGAGGGAGCGGGCATGCGGGATACGACACCGAGGGTAATCTGGTACAGCGAGGAAAGCGAGGATCCCGTCGGCGGGAAAGCGTCGCCGTTTGCCGTGCCGCCCGACTATGTGTTTATCCACCGTTCGCCGCTTTGGCGGGCGGCGGCTTTTATTGTTTACCGCCTGATCATGACCCCGGTCGCGTGGATCTACTGCCGGTTCTGGCTTGGGCTGCGCCGGGTCGACTGCCGCACGCGGAAGCCAAAGCGGGGGCAGGGGTGTTTCCTCTATGCCAATCACACCATGCCGGTCGGCGATGCGTTTGCGCCGTCCGTGCTGTGGTTTCCGAAGCGTATCTATGTGGTGGTGTCGCCCGCCAACCTGGCGGTAAAAGGCACGCGGCATTTTCTGCAGATGGTCGGTGCGCTGCCGATTCCGGAAAATCTGACCGCGTTCCGGCAGTTCCGCGAGGCGGTTCTCGCTCGTGTCCGCGAGGGACACGCGGTGGTGATCTATCCCGAGGCGCACGTCTGGCCGTATTATACCGGTATCCGCCTGTTTTCCGCCCGTTCGTTTGCCTTTCCCGTCGCCGCGGGCGCGCCGGTGTATGTGTCGACCGCGACCTTTCAAAAGCGCCGCTTTTGCCGCCGCCCGCGGGTGACGGTGTATCTGGACGGACCGTTTTATCCAGATTCCGCCCTGCCGCGGCGGCAGGCGGAGCAGGCGCTTCGCGACCGCGTGTATGCGGCGCTCTGCGCGCGCAGCCAAAACAGCACTTACCGTGCCGTGGAATACCGAAAAAAGGAGGAAACCCCGTGATCCCGATCCTGTATGCCGGCAATCGCCGGATGTTTGACGGACTGCTGATCTCTGCCGTGTCGGCGGCGACGCACAGCACGCAGCCGCTGGATATTACGCTGCTGACCATGGATCTGCGTGAGGTGTCGCCCGATTATCTGCCGCTGACGGAGAACCAGCGGCAGTATTTGGAGCGGCTCTGCGGCAGGCGCTGTCCGGGCAGCCGCGTGACGCTGATCGACGTGGGCGAGCTGTACCGCGCCGCACTGGCTGATTCCCCGAACACCGAAACCGGCTATACGCCCTACTGCTTTCTGCGGCTGTTTGCCGACCGCCTGCCGCTGCCCGATAAGCTGCTGTACCTGGATGCCGATACGGTGATCGCGGGCGATCTTCTGCCGCTTTTTCAGACGGACGTCAGCGGTGTGGAATATGCAGCGGTGCTCGATCACTACGGGCGGTTTTTCATGGGCTATCACTACATCAATTCCGGCGTGATGCTGCTGAATCTCAAACGCATCCGCGAGACCGGGCTGTTTCGGCGCGCGGTGGCGCTTTGTGCCGAAAAGCGGCTGTTTCTGCCGGATCAGACGGCGCTGCACCGCCTGACGCAGGACAAGCTGCTGTTGCCCGTGCGGTATAACGAGCAGAAGCACTATGACCGCGCCGATACGGTCGTCCAGCATTTTTGCAAGACGATCCTCTGGCTGCCGGTGTTTCACACCCGCACCGTAAAGCCGTGGGAGCCGCAGCGCGTCCACGATCTGCTGACCGACCGCTATGATGCGGTGCTTTCCGAGTATCTCTGCCACAAAAAACTGTACGAGGAGGAATATCCCGATGAATGTTATGCCTGAGGTAACGGTGTTTTACGCCTGCGACGACCGGTATATCCCGTATCTCGCGGTGTCGCTCACCTCGCTGATCGCCCACGCGGACGAAAGCACGCGCTACCGCGTGATCGTGCTGCACAGCGGGATCAGCGCGGAAAACCGCGCCATAATCTCCGCCATGGCAAAAGGCACCGTCACGACGGAATTCAAAGACGTGTCCGCGCCTCTGGAGGCGCTTGCCGACCGGCTCTGCCTGCGGGATTATTACAGCCTGTCGATCTATTACCGTTTGTTTATCCCCGACCTGTTTCCCGCGATCGGGCGGGCGGTGTATCTGGATGCCGATACCGTGCTGCTCGACGATGTGGCGGCGCTCTACCGCACCGATCTGCACGGCGCGCTTGTCGCCGCCGCGCCCGATATGGTCGTGGCAAGCGAGGAGATCTTTCGGCGCTATGCCGATGAGGGGGTCGGCGTGCCGTATGCCCGCTATTTCAACTCCGGCGTGCTGGTGATGGATCTGCGGCAGATGCGGGAGCGGGACGTCAAAGGACAGTTTGTCCGCCTGCTCTCCACCTACGGCTTTGATACGATCTGCCCCGATCAGGATTATTTGAACGTGATCTGCCGCGGACAGGTGCACTATCTGCCGACCGGCTGGAACCGCATGCCGGTGGAGCATCCCGCCGCCGACCGTCCTGCGCTTGTGCATTATAATATGTATTTTAAGCCGTGGCTGTATGCGGATGTGCCCTATGAGGAGCATTTCTGGGATTTTGCCTGCCGCACGCCGTTTTATGAGCGGCTGCTCGCGGAAAAGCAGGCGTTCGGCGAGGAGGGGCGCCGCCGCGACGACGAAGCGGGCGTGCAGCTGCGCCGTTCTGCCGAGCAGATCATCCGCAGCGACCGCAGCTTTCGTGCCGTTTTGGCGGGGAATGCGGTATGAGCCGCCCGTATGTGCTGCCGCCCGATCGGGCGGAGGTGCAAAGCAGGATCCGTACCTATGCGGCGCGCGGCGGCGAATGGTTTTTTGCGGATGTGGAGAATGACCCGCCCGCTAAGGTGCTGCGCCCCGAGGACGTCGATTATCTGCATGAGACGGTGAAATTCCGGGTCAACGGCTGGTTTGCCCGCCTGACCGAATCGGTCTGTCAGGCGTTTTGCCGCCGCAAATACGCGATCACGGTCGAGGGCGCGGAGAATCTGCGCGGGCTGACCGGCGGCGCGGTGTGGACGAGCAACCACTTTGCCGTGACGGAGAATCTGGCGGTGCGCCTGGTGGCGCAGCGCGCCCCGGGGCGGCACCGGATGTATAAGCTCGTGCGGGAGGGCAATTATGCCATGCCCGGCGTGATCGGCTGGCTGCTCCGTTATGCGGACACGCTGCCGCTGAGCAGCTGTGTCACGACGATGAAGGGGTTAGACCGCGCCATAAGCCGTATTCTACGAAACGGAGACTTCGTTCTCGTCTATCCCGAGCAGGCGATGTGGTGGTATTATCCGAAGCCGCGTCCCTATCGCATCGGGGCGTTTCGCTATGCCGCCAAAAACGGCGTGCCGGTGGTGCCCTGCTTTGTGACGCTGTCGGCGAAGAACGCCGGAAAGCCGCTGTCTCCGGTGAATGTGCGCTATACGATCCACGTCTGTCCGCCGATCCGTCCGGACGGGACACACAGCGTGCGGGAGGAGGCCGAGCGGATGCGGGAGGAAAATTTCCGCCTGTGCCGCGAGGTGTATGAGCGGGTTTACGGCAAAACGCTGGATTACAGTGACGGAGAGCTGCTTTTTTGACCGGTGGAGCAACTCTACCGGCAGTAGAATGGAAGAAAAATGCTCCTACCGGCCGCGTTTTGGCGGTAGAAGAGGCAGGAATGCGGTGTAGAGACCGTTTTTGCGGGTGTAGGTTGTTTTTGCCCGGCGGCGGGTGTATGCTTGTGTCACGGTCGGAACAGCTTTGCAGCGGAGAATGTGATTACCGTATTTCTCCGGACTGTCCGACTTTTGCACATGCGCTTGTGCCGCCGGGTGGCCGGGCGCTTTGCCAAGTGACAGGGAGGCGCATTTTATGATCCGCATTATCACCGATACATCCGCGAATCTGCCTATCGACGTGATCCGCCGGTACGACCTTTGCGTTGTGCCGTTTTCTTATACGGTCAACGGGAAAGAGCTGTCGTCGCCGTCGGGCGAATTTGACGGCCGGGCGTTTTATCAGGCCATGCGTGAGGGAGCCGAGGTCAAGACGGCAATGATCAACATTGCGGCATTTACTGAGGTCATGCAGGGCTTTTTGGAAAAGGGCGAGGACGTGCTGTACATCGGCATGTCCGGAGGCATCAGCGGCACGGCGCACGCCGCGTCCGTAGCGGCAGAGGAGCTGCGTGAGCAGTATCCGCAGCGCCGCATTGCCGCTATGGATACGCTGGCGGCTTCGCTCGGCGAAGGGCTTCTGGTGCTCGAGGCGGCGCGTATGCGGGAGGAAAACGTCTGCTTTGACGATATCGTTGCGTATATCGACTGTGTGCGCCATACGATGTGCCAGTATTTTACCGTGGACGACCTTGAATACCTCAAGCGCGGCGGACGGCTCAGCCGTGTCGCGACCGTGATCGGCACCGTACTGCGCATAAAGCCGCTCCTGACCGGCGACGCCGAGGGACGGATCGTGCTGTGCGGCAAGGTGCGGGGGCGGGCGGCATCTCTGGATGCGCTGGCGGAACGGTATGAAAAGCTGGCGGCAGACCCCGCCTCGACCGTGGGAATTGCCCACGCCGACGACGAAGAGGGGGCTGCGGCGCTTCTGGAGAGGCTGAGACAGCGCGGGTTGACCGGTGAGTGTCTGACTGTCTGCTACGAACCGGTCACGGGCGCCCATGTCGGTCCCGGAACGATCGCGCTGTTCTTTCCCGGGAATCGAAAGTGAGGAGTAAAAAATATGTCGCGTACACCGCTGAAGGATCGGGTCTTGCCGAATTATACCCGCGGCGAGGATATCGCCAATATGGTGACTCACATTATCGGCGGCGCCATCGGAATCGCCGTTTTGGTATTGGCGGTCGTGGTGGCTGCTCTGCATAAAAACGTTTGGGGCGTGGTCGGCGCCGCCATATACGGCGCGTCGATGGTCGCTCTGTATACAGTGTCCAGTGTTTACCACGGACTTAAACCGGGCATGGGGAAAAAGGTGATGCAGGTCATTGACCACTGCACGATCTATTTCCTGATCGCCGGAACCTATACGCCGATCCTGCTGGCGGGGATCCGTCCGCTGCATCCGGTGCTCGCCTGGGTGATCTTCGGGATAGAGTGGGGGCTGGTGGCGTTTGCGGTCGTGTTTACCGCGATCGACCACAACAAATTCAAGGTACTGGCGATGGTCTGCTATATCGGCATGGGCTGGTGCATTATTTTTGCGCTGCGTGCCACGGTGGAGGCGATGGGCATCGAGGGCTTTATCTGGCTGATCGCGGGCGGCATCGCCTATACCGTGGGGGCGGTGCTGTACGGGCTGGGAAAAAGCCGCCCGGTCTTCCACACCGTGTTTCATGTGTTTGTGGATGTCGGCAGCATTTTGCAGGCGGTGTGTATCCTGCGGTATGTGCTGTGAAAAGCGAAGAAAATGCGTCCTTTGAACAGAGGACGCATTTTTTCAGCGAAAAATGCGGAAAAAACAGCGGACAAAAGAAAGCGGCGGTTGTAAAACGGGGAAAACTGTGGTATGCTGTAAAGTGAAATGCTGCGGTATATTTTGTGCCGCAAAGGGAGCGAAGGATATGACATGGCAGACGATTCTTGACCAGCTGACGGAGCTGGTGACCACAATGGGACTTCGTGTCGTGGCGGCGATCGTGCTGCTGGTCGTCGGGCTAAAGCTCGTGCGTCGGCTGAAAAAGCGGATGCACACGGCACACGGGCTGCAGAAAATTGATGAGAGCGTGCGGTCGTTCGCGGTCAGCGCGACCGGCGTGATACTGGATGTGCTGCTGTTTATTTCGGCGGCTATGATCATGGGCATCCCGACGACCTCGTTTGTGACGCTGCTGGCGTCCGGCGGCGTCGCCGTCGGTCTGGCGCTGCAGGGAGCGCTTGCCAACTTTGTCGGCGGACTGCTGATCCTGCTGTTCAAGCCGTTTAAGGTGGGGGATTATATCGAGGCGGGCGACCAGGCGGGGACGGTTCACGATATCACTGTCGTCTACACGGTGCTGCTCACCTATGACAACAAGCATATCACCATTCCGAACGGTTCGCTGACCAATTCCTCCATCGTCAACCATTCCACCGAGCCGCGGCGGATGGTGGATCTGCGCTTTTCCACCGCCTATGAATGCCCCGTCAGCCGCACAAGGCAGGTGCTGACGGCGGTTGCCGCCGCCAATCCGCTGGTGCTTGCCGACCCTGCACCGGCGGTAAAGCTGTTTGCGCAGGAGGACAGCGCGCTGGTGTTTGCGCTGCGTGTCTGGTGCCGCACCGAGGATTACTGGACGCTGTATTTTGAGCTGAACGAGCAAGCCAAGGCGGCATTCGACGAGGCGGGGATCGTGATCCCCTTCCCGCAGCTGGATGTGCATGTCAATACGGTGCCGACAGAGGAAAAACCGGCGTAAACCGCCGATTTTTCCGCAAAAAGCCGTTGACAGCAGGCAAAAAATGTGATACAATAAGCAATGCCGCATGTGCCGGGCCGGATCGAAGTGACGCCGTTTTTGGGCGTCCGCCCCGCGACAGCGAGTCTTTGGAAAGAGGCAGGTGCCTGTAATTATGTATGCCATTATTGAAACCGGCGGCAAGCAGTACAAAGTGCAAAACGGCGATGTGATCTACATCGAGAAGCTGGACGCCGAAGCAGAGGAGACCGTGACGTTTGACAAGGTCGTTGCGCTTCACACCGGAAAATCCCTGAAGCTGGGCGCTCCCTATGTCAAGGGCGCGACCGTGGAGGCCCGGGTGCTGAAAAACGGCAAGGCCCGCAAGATCACGGTGTTTACCTATAAGCCCAAGAAGGGCAGCAGCCGCAAGATGGGTCATCGCCAGCCCTACACGAAGGTGCAGATTGACGTGATCCAGGCGAAACCCAAGAAAGCGGACGACGCGGCGGCGGAGAACTGATATGATCGCCGCGCGGTTTATCTCCCGCGGCGGCAGCCTGTGCGGCTTTGTCATCAGCGGCCATGACGGCAGCCGACCCGCCGGTGAAAGCATTCTGTGCGCGGCGGTGTCGTCGGCGGCACTGCTGACGGCGAACACGCTGACCGAGATCTTCGGCTGCGCGGCGGAGACGGACGAGGCGGACGGCTATCTGTCCGTGCAGATCACAGATAAGCAGGAGGCAGCCTCCTTGCTGATCGCCGGTCTGCGGCTTCATCTGACCGAGCTTCACAAACAATACCCGGCGCAGATCCGGGTCGAAACTACGGAGGTGTCACAATCATGCTGAAAATAAACATTCAACTATTTGCCCATAAAAAGGGCGTTGGTTCCACGAAAAACGGCCGTGATTCCGAGTCTAAGCGACTGGGCGTCAAGCGTGCCGACGGGCAGTTTGTGCTGGCGGGCAATATTCTGGTGCGTCAGCGCGGCACCCACATCCATCCCGGCGCCGGTGTCGGCATCGGCTCTGACGACACGCTGTTTGCGCTGACGGACGGCATTGTCCGCTTCGAGCGCATGGGCAAAGACCGCAAGCGCTGCTGCGTCTACGCGCAGGAGCAATAAGCAAATGACGGCGTCCCTCCTCTGTCCATGGGCAGGGGAGGGACTTTTTCAATCCGGGAGGAAAGGGGAGAGCATTATGTCCGGCAGTAAACGACGGCATATTCCGGCGGCGTGCCGGTTGACGGTGCTGCTGCTCGCGGTCGTTTTTGCCGCTGTCGGCTGCGTCCATACGCCGGACGTGCCGGACAGCGCGTCGCCCGCGGCGCCGACGCCCTCTGTTTCCGCTCCCACGACGGCGGCAGGGCCGACTGTGCTGCCCGAGGGAACGGTGCGGCTGTGTGCGCTGAACGTCGGGAAGGCGGACTGCCTGCTGTTGACGGCGGGGAGTCACCACATTCTTTTTGATGCCGGCGAGAGCCAAACGGCGGCGCAGGTGTCGGCGTGGCTGACTGCGCAGGGCGTTTCACAGCTTGAGCTGCTTGTGCTGACCCATAACGACAAGGATCACATCGGCGGCGCGGCGCAGATCCTGCGCGACCTGCCGGTGGAGCGGATCATTCAGGCGGACTACGACGAGGACAGCGCCGCCTATACCCGCTACCGCGATGAAGCCGCCGCCTGCGGGCTGACGCCCGAGCGGCTGACGGCGCCGCTGTCGCTGACGGTCGGCGGCGCAAAGCTGCGGCTGCTGCCGGGCGAGCGGAATGATTATGAGGACGACAATGATTTTTCGCTGATCACCGAGGTGACGGTCGGCAGCCGCAGTATGCTGCTGACCGGCGATGCAGAAAAGGAGCGGCTGCGGGAATACCTCGCGTCTGCCGCTCCGTGCCGCTTTGACGTCGTGAAGCTGCCCCACCACGGGAGCTGGAACGGCGCGACAAAGGAGTTTCTGACGGTGTTTTGCGGCGATACGGCGATCGTGTCCACTTCAGCGGAGGAAAAGCCCGCCAAAAAGCTGCGCAAGTGGTTTGAGGAGAATGAGCGCCGCCTGTTTTGCACCTATGACGGCACGGTTACGGTGCTGACGGACGGCAGCACGCTTTCGGTTACACAATAGGAGGAGATCGTATGAAATGTCCGTTTTGCGGGTATACGGAGAGCAAGGTGAATGATTCGCGCCCGACAGGCGACGACACGCGCATCCGCCGGCGGCGGGAATGCATCGGCTGCGGGCGGCGCTTCACCACCTATGAGGCGGTGGAGACCACGCCGGTGATCGTGGTCAAGCGGGACAATTCGCGGGAGCTGTTTAACCGCGATAAGCTGCTGCAGGCGCTTTTGCGCGCCTGCGTCAAGCGCCCCGTCTCGGTCGTCACACTGGAAAAGGCGGTGGACGAGATCGAGGCGGCGCTGCAAAATTCGCTGGAGGTGGAGGTGCCGTCCTCCCGCATCGGCGAATACGCCATGGATAAGCTGAGGGAGATCGACCAGGTGTCCTATGTCCGTTTTGCCTCTGTCTACCGCGAATTTCAGGATATCGAGACCTTTTCCGAGGAGATCAACCGCCTGCTTGCGTCCATGCACGGCGACGGGCGCAAGACGCCCGAGCATCAGTAAGGAGGAATCACCATGGCTTCTGTGACCCCGTTTCGCGCCCTGCGCTATACGGCCTCGGCGGGCGATATTGCCGCGCTGACCTGCCCGCCCTATGATATCGTTTCCGAGACGCAGCGCAAGGCGTTTCTTGCTCGGAATCCCTACAACATGATCCGCCTTGAGCTGCCGCGCGAGGGGGAGGACGTGTATGCGGCTGCCGGAAAGACGCTGGCGGACTGGCTGTCTGCCGGTGTGCTGAAAACAGCCGAAAAACCGGCATTTTACCTCTATACCATGGATTTTTCGGTCGGCGGCCGCGCCTATTCCGTCGCCGGTGTGATCGGCGAGGTCGCGCTGTCTCCGTTTTCCGACGGCGTGATCCTGCCGCATGAGGAAACGCTCTCCAAGGCGAAAGAGGATCGCTTTCAGCTCATGAAGGCGACGGACTGCAATTTCAGCACAATATACTCACTGTATTCTGATGGCGAAAATAAACTGGATGTATCCGTCTTTGCCGAAACAGCCCCACTTTGGTGGGATATGACCGACGGCGACGGTGTCCGCCACCGGCTGTGGGCGATCGAGGACAAGGTGGACTGTGCGCGGATCAGCGCGCATTTTGCGGATAAAAAGCTCTACATCGCCGATGGCCATCACCGCTATGAGACGGCGCTGCGCTACCGGGATACCTGCCGCGCTGCCGGAGCGCCGGTCGGCGGACCGGCTGACCGCGTGATGATGCTGCTTGTGGAGATGAGCCACCCGGGGTTGGTCGTGTTTCCGACCCATCGGGTGCTGCGTCGCCTGCCTGCATTTGACCGCGGGGCGCTGCTCGCGGGCTGCGCGGATTATTTTGACGTAACATCTGTATCGGCGGACGGGATCTCTGCTGCGCTGGATGCGGCTTATGCCGCAGGAAAAACCGCGTTCGGTCTGTATACCGGCGGCGACACCGCCGATCTGCTGACCCTGCGCGACCCTGCGGTGATGGACGCGCTGCTGCCCGCGCTGTCGCCTGCCTCACGGCACCTCGATGTGACGGTGCTGCACACCCTCATCCTTGAGCGGCTGCTGAAGATCGACAAGGCGGATATGGCGGCGCAGCGGAGCCTGACCTATACCCGCAGTTTTACGGAAGCGCTTGCGGCAGTGCGGCAGGGGGAGAGCAGCGGGGCGTTCCTGCTGAACCCGACGCGTGTGCCCGAGCTTGCCGCCGTGGCGGCAGCGGGGGAGAAGATGCCGCAAAAATCCACCTATTTCACCCCGAAGCCGATCACAGGACTGGTGATGCGCCGCTTTGCGGACGCCGACAGCTGAAACAGACAGATAAAAATGCCCGGGAACCGTTTTTGGTTCCCGGGCATTTTGTCATAGGAAGCAATGATCAGTCATCATAGCCGTTGGGGTTTTGCGACTGCCAGCGCCAGCTGTCGCGGCACATGTCCGCGAGGTCGTGGGTCGCTTTCCAGCCGAGCAGCTTCTCCGCCTTGGACGGATCGGAATAGCAGGTGGCAATATCGCCGGCGCGACGGGGAGCGATGCGATACGGCACCTTGACGCCGTTGACCTCCTCAAAGGTGTGTACGAGGTCAAGCACACTGTAGCCGGTGCCGGTGCCGAGGTTGATGGCATCCACGCCGCGGTGAGCGAGCGCATATGCCACGGCATCAACGTGACCGCGCGCGAGGTCGACCACATGGATGTAGTCGCGCACGCCGGTGCCGTCGGGGGTGTCGTAGTCGTCGCCGAATACGGAAAGCTGCGGCAGCTTGCCTACGGCGACCTGGGAGACATAGGGCATCAGGTTGTTCGGAATACCGTTCGGGTCCTCGCCGATGCGTCCGCTCTCATGCGCGCCGATGGGGTTAAAGTAGCGCAGTAGCACCGCCGACCATGCGGGGTCGGCAAAGCACAGATCCGACAGGATCTGCTCGATCATCCACTTGGTGCGGCCGTAGGGATTCGTGACCCCGCCGGTCGGCATCATCTCATTCAGCGGAGAGGGATTGTTCATGCCGTAGACCGTGGCGGAGGAGGAGAAGATCATGCACTTGCAGTTAAATTCCCGCATGACCTCGCAGAGCGTCACCGTGCCGCCGACGTTGTTATCGAAATACTCAAGAGGCTTCTGCACCGATTCGCCGACCGCCTTCAGACCGGCAAAATGGATCACAGCCTCGATCTTGTGGGTGGAAAATACCTGCCGCATGCCCTCTTTATCGCGGATGTCGCATTCATAGAAGGGGAAATCCACGCCGCAGAGTGCGCGGGTGCGGGCGAGGGCTTCGGGCTTGGCGTTGTAGTAGTTATCCACAACGACAATGTCGTAGCCCGCCTTTACCATTTCGATACAGGTGTGGCTGCCGATGTATCCGCAGCCGCCGGTGATCAGAATTGCCATAAACGGTCACACTCCTTTAATGATGCACCCCGTATACGGGGATAGAGACATTTTTTGTGCCGCAGTCAGGCGGCAAACAGCTTTTTGGGAATCAGCCGCCACAAAAGCAGACCGCCGATTCCGGCGGCAATCAGCTCGCCCGCCGCCACCTCGGCGGCACAGAGCAGGAAGGTCGGCCAAGAAAATCCGCCGAAATAGATGACAGTCAGCTCCAGTCCGACAACGACGCCGTTGATCAGAATGGGCGGCAGGACGGACAGCACCGGCCAGCCGCGCAGACAGACGCGGCGCAGCGCCCGCGTCAGCAGGGCGGCGGCAAGCGTGGCGGCAGAGCCGAACAGAATGTCCCACGCCCCTGCCGGATTAGACGCGATGCACAGGGCATTAGAGAGGACACAGCCGACAGCCAGACCGGGAATCGCCGCCGGTGTCAGCACCGGCAGGATGGTCAGCATCTCCGAGGGACGTACCTGGAGCGGGCCGAAAGCGATCGGCTGGAGCGGCACGGTGAGCGCTATATACAGCGCGGCGATCAGACCGCCCTCGCAGAGGCGGCGCAGGGAATTGGCGTTTTTGCGATCCACGATAATACACCTCATCACAGACCCTGCCGTATCCGGCACGACCCGAAAACGGGGGTCCCTAGTTTTGTTTGGCTGCGCGGCGAAATAAACGCCGACAGCCGGTCAGGATGGTTCCGAACTGACCTTTTTGCCGTCATCCGGCGGCGGGGATCAGACCTATAGTGTGCAAAAGCCAGCATATGCCGTAGATCACCGGCTGATGCGCGAGATAGATCCACAGCGTATAGCGGCCGATTGCCGAGAGCCAGGGCGCATGGGGACGGGACATGAAGGCGGGAAAACGCCCTTCGGCTGCCCACCGTCCGAGACAGACACCCATCAGAAATACCCAGATCCACTGGAGAAACGGGAAATAGTCCGCGCTCTGTCCGTTGGCAAGACCGAGCGGGAAGAGCCAGCGGCAGCTCTGCCATGCGGCAGGGATGTCAAGGGTGAACAGCCCGGGAATGCCGATAAACCCGCCCTTTGAGGGGCTGACGCACCAGAACAGCAGCGTCAGGATGGCAAATACCGGCACGCCGACGGCGGGCGGGATGCGGTCGAGCAGGCGGTGCAGCAGCGCATACAGCAATATGGCGGTGGCGAGGAAATGCAGCACGCCGTACCAGATCACGGAATCGCGCATGAACAGCCAGAGCACCAGTGTCATCGCCAGCGAAATGCCCAGCAGCAGACCGCCGCGCTTCCAGTTATTGCGGGAGAAGCGGCAGCAGATGCCGCTGATCAGGATGAACAGACCGGCAAAAAACGGACCGGGCACGGCGAAAAAATCAAACAGGAACCGTCCCCAGCGGATGCCGTAGAAGTAGCCGAGCGTGTAAAAGGCATGGTGAAACACCATCAGCACACAGCACAGCCCGCGCACCTCATCCAGAAACGGAATGCGGGCGGGGCGCGCCTTTTCCTCAGCCGGCATAGGTGGTGACCTCGATGGAGTTGATCACAACATCCTCTTTCGGCTTGCTGTTGTCGTCTGTATCCACGGCGGCAATCGCGTCAACGACATCCATGCCGTCGTAGACCTGACCGAACACGGTGTGTCCGCCGCTCTTGCGCCAGGCACCATCCAGATTGATGTTGCCGCCGTATTTCTCGTACAGATCCCACACGGCGTCGGGCACGGTCACGCCCTTGTCGGGGTGGATGCCGCCGTTGGCTTCAATAAAGGCGTCGACATTTTTGCAGTATTTGGTGAAGTCGTAGCCCTGCTGCGCATAATAATCGCAGTAGCTTTGATACGTCTGCTCCATCTGCTTATAGCGGGTGTCGTAGTCGTAGTTTTCACGCTTGCCGAACGTCGAGGGGCCGCCCTGGTTGATGAAGAACTGGCTGCCGTTGGTGTTGACACCGGCGTTTGCCATCGAGAGCGCGCCGCGCAGGTTGAGCAGCTTTTCGTCAAATTCATCCTCAAAGCCGACGGTCTTATCCTCGCTCCAGATGGAGTGACCGCCCTTTCCCGTGCCCTCGGGGTCACCGCCCTGGATCATGAAATCCTTGATGACGCGGTGGAACGTGATGCCGTCATAGTAGCCGTTTTGGGCGTGGGTGAGGAAGTTCTGGACCGCCTTCGGTGCCGCCTCGGGAAAGAAGCGGAGGGAGATATCGCCCTTGTTGGTGTGCATGATGGCGACCTTTTCCCCCGCCGTGGGCATATCCAGCTGGAAACCAACCTCCTTGTCGGGATAGGCGTTGCCGACGATGTTGGTCGGCGTATTGTCGGCGCAGCCGCCGAGCAGGGCGGCAAACAGTGCGGCGGCAGTCAAAAGCGCCGCGGTCTTTTTACGGTTCATCGGCTCGATCTCCTTTTTATGGCTTGATGTCTGCGCAGATGGGGATAGGGCGAAAAGTGCGGGATCAGCCCGCCGAGCTGCCGCAGCTCCGTCGTCTGCCCGGTCAGAAAGCGCCGCCCCTCGGGATCGGCGGTAAGCCGCCTGCCCGCGCGGCGCACCTGACGGATAAACGCCAGCTGCGGGGTCACGCGGGCGCGGACGAGCGGGCAGAGCGCATAGGCGCGCGGGTCAAACCCGGCGCGGATCCGCCCGTCCCCGTCAAGATAGGGGAACAGTGGGAAGATGCGGCAGGCGAGCGGGCGAACGCGGCGGTCACAGTGTCCGCCGCAAAGCAGCAGCCGTCCGCCGTCTGCGGTATCCCGCACGGTAAAGCCGCTGTCCGCCGCTTCACCGGGAAACAGCCGCATGCCCGCATCGGCGCCGCCTTGGCAGCATCGGCTGCCGCAGAGACGGCCGCAGTCAAAGGCGAGCGGTGTCAGATCGGGTTCCCTTGTCCGGCGGATCAATGCGTGTCCTCGGAGGCGATATTTTCGCCGGTGTAGTCCGCACCGGCGGGATCATAGGCGGAGACCGCAATGCCCTCGATGATGACGTCGTCGAGCGGCTTGTCGTTGCGGCCGGTCGGCACGGCGGCGATCGCGTCCACCACGTCCATGCCGAGATAGACCTGACCGAACACGGTGTGGTGATAGTCAAGGTGAGGCGTGCCGCCGACCTGACGGTACGCTTCCTCCGCCTCGGCGGGGAAGTAGTCGCGAAGCTCCTGCATCTGCGCAAGCAGCTGAGGATGGCAGGTGGAGCACTGGACGATGAAGAACTGGCTGCCGTTTGTGCCGGGGCCGGCATTCGCCATCGAGAGCGCGCCGCGCAGATTGTGCAGCGCGGGGTCAAATTCATCCTTGAACGGGCGGCCCCAGATGGATTCGCCGCCGCAGCCGGTGCCGTCGGGATCGCCGCCCTGGATCATGAAATCCTTGATGACGCGGTGAAACGTCACACCGTTATAATAGCCGTTTTTGGCATGGGTGATGAAGTTTTCGCACGCCTTCGGCGCCTTGTCCGGAAACAGCCGGATGTGGATGTCTCCCTTTGAGGTGTGGAGAACGGCGACGGTGTCACCCGCCGCGGGCTTTTGCAGCTGATACATAAAAAACGCCATCCTTTCCTGTCGGCTTGCGGGGCGGCTTAATACGCCTTGCCCCAGTAGACCATCTTCTTGGCAGGCTTGCCGCAGCAGACGCAGACATCGGAGATCTGCTCCTGCTCAAACGGCATGCAGCGGCTCGTGACGCCCGCCTCGTCCTTGAGCTTCAGCTCACAGGCGAGGTCGCCGCACCACATGGCTTTGATCAGACCGGGCTTGTTGTCGGCGGTGTCCTTCAGCTCGTCGAAGGAGCGCACGGCATAGGTCATCGCCTCGCGGCGGGCAAGCGCTTTTTCGTACAGCCCGTCGTGGACAGCTTTCAGCAGCTGTGGAATGACGGTGTCCAGCTCGTCGAGCCGGGCGACCGTTTTTTCGCGGTTGTCGCGGCGCACCAGCACGCAGGTGCCGTTTTCGATGTCGCGGGGACCGAGTTCAAGCCGCAGCGGCACGCCTTTCATCTCGTATTCGGCGAATTTCCAGCCCGCGGACTGCTCGCTGTCGTCGAGCTTTACGCGCGCGACGCCGGCGATCCGGTCGCGCAGCGCGGCGGCGGCGTCTTTGACGCCGGGCTTGTGGGCGGCGATGGGCAGGATCACGACCTGCACCGGCGCGACGGCGGGCGGCAGCACCAGACCGTTATCGTCGCCGTGGGTCATGATGATGGCGCCGATGATGCGGGTGGACATGCCCCACGACGTCTGGTGGGGATACTGCAGCTTGTTCTCGCGGTCGGTGAACTGGATGTCAAAGGCGCGGGCGAAGCCGTCGCCGAAATAGTGGCTCGTGCCGCTCTGCAGCGCCTTGCCGTCGTGCATCATGGCTTCAATGGTGTAGGTCGCCTCGGCGCCCGCAAATTTTTCCTTATCGGTCTTGCGCCCCTTGATCACGGGGATGGCGAGCGACTGCTCACAGAAGTCGGCGTAGACATTGAGCATCCGCTCGGTCTCCGCCATGGCGTCCTCCGCCGTTTCGTGCATCGTGTGTCCCTCCTGCCAGAAGAACTCCATCGTGCGCAGAAACGGGCGGGTCGTCTTTTCCCAGCGCACGACCGAGCACCACTGGTTATACAGCTTCGGCAGGTCGCGGTAGGAATGGATGATATCCTTATAATGGGCGCAGAATACCGTCTCCGAGGTCGGACGGACGCACAGACGCTCGGCCAGCTCCTCGTCGCCGCCGTGCGTGACCCACGCCACCTCCGGCGCGAAGCCCTCGACGTGATCTTTTTCCTTCTGCAGCAGGCTCTCGGGAATAAACATCGGCATCATGACGTTCTCGTGACCGAGCGCCTTGAAACGGGCATCGAGATCGTTGCGGATATTCTCCCACAGCGCCGTGCCGTACGGGCGCACGATCATGCAGCCGCGGACATTGGCGTAGTCCGCCAGCTCCGCCTTCTTGACCACGTCGGTATACCATTTGGCAAAATCCTCGTCCATAGAGGTGATGGCATCCACCATCTTCTTGTTGTCAGCCATGTGTGATTGATCCTTTCCGCCCTTTTCGGGCGCTTTTTACACTTTACCTTGTATTATAGCAAATCATCGGGCGGTTGGCAATGGGTTTTGCAAATAAAGTGGGAATAATCCGGCGCGGGGCTGTGTATGCCCGCCCGAAAAGCGGAGAACATGCGGGGACGAAGGAACGGGCGGCAAACGTTAACCGAATCTTTACAATTACCCCTTGCTTTTTTTGCCCAAACGCGCTATACTTCCTTTTAGCACTCGGGTCAAAGGAGTGCTAATCGAGGAAACGAGGGATCTGTATGGCGAAAAAGCAATTCAAAGCCGAGTCCAAACGGCTGATGGATCTGATGATCCATTCGATCTATACGAATCGGGAAATATTTCTGCGTGAGCTGATCTCCAACGCGAGCGACGCGCTGGACAAGCTCTATTATCAGTCGCTGAACGACAACTGCACCGGCGTGGACCGGAGCGAGTTTGTGATCCGTCTGGCCGCCGATAAGGAAAACCGCCTGCTGACACTGACGGATAACGGCATCGGCATGACGAAGGAGGAGCTGGAGAACAACCTCGGCACGATCGCGAAGAGCGGTTCGTTTGCGTTTAAACAGGACAATGAGGAAAAGCCGGATGTGGACATTATCGGCCAGTTCGGCGTCGGCTTCTATTCCGCGTTTATGGTCAGCGACCGCGTGACGGTGACGAGCCGCGCGTTCGGCTCGGACGAAGCGTGGTGCTGGGAATCCTCCGGCGCGGACGGCTATACCGTTACGCCCGCCGAAAAGGCGGAGCACGGCACCGAGATCGTGCTGCACATCAAGGAGGACACCGAGGAGGAAAAATACAGCGAATTTCTCGTGACCTACCGTCTGCGCGGCATTGTGAAGAAATATTCCGATTATATCCGCTATCCGATCAAAATGGACGTGGAAAAGAGCCGCCTGAAGGAGGGCTGTCCGGAGGACAAGCCCGAATACGAGACCTATACCGAGGAGGAAACGGTCAACAGCATGGTGCCGCTCTGGCGGCGCAACAAAAACGAACTGAAGGACGAGGACTATCAGCAGTTTTATAAGGACAACTTCTTCGACTATGAGCCGGCGCTGCGGGTCATCCACTCCGCGACCGAGGGCGCGGCGACCTATCACGCGCTGATGTTCATTCCCGCCCACGCGCCGTATGATTACTACACCCGCGACTTCCAGAAAGGGCTGCGGCTGTATGCCAACGGCGTGCTGATCATGGACAAATGCGCGGATCTGCTGCCCGACCACTTCGGCTTTGTGCGCGGACTGGTGGATTCGCAGGATCTGTCGCTCAACATCTCCCGTGAGATGCTGCAGCAGGACCGGCAGCTGAAGATCATCGCCGGACGGCTGGAGAAAAAGATCGCGTCCGAGCTGACCGCGATGCTGCAAAACGATCGCGAGAATTATGAAAAGATGTGGGCGGCGTTCGGTCAGACGATGAAGTTCGGCGTCTACGGCGACTACGGCGCGCATAAGGACGAGCTGAAGGATCTGCTGCTGTTCGTCTCCTCGAAGGAGAAGAAGCCGGTCACGCTGAAGGAATACCGCGAGCGGATGCCGGAGGAGCAGAAATATATCTACTACGCCTGCGCCGAGACGGCGGACAAAGCTGCCCGTCTGCCGCAGACCGAGCCGGTGCTCGACCGCGGCTATGAGGTGCTGTATTTCACCGACGACGTGGACGAATTTGCCATCCGCATGATGCGGGACTATGACGGCAAGGAATTCCGCAACGTGTCGGCGGGCGACCTCGGCTTTGAACCGGAGGAGCCGACCGAGGAGGATAAGGCCGCCGCGGAGGAGAACAAGGAGCTGTTCGCCGCGATGACCGAGGCGCTGTCCGGCAAGGTCAAGGAGGTGCGCGCCTCCAAACGGCTGCGCTCGCATCCGGTCTGCCTGTCCAGCGACGGCGAGCTGACGCTCGAGATGGAGCGGGTGCTCAACACGATGCCCGGCGATAACAAGGTCAAGGCGGAGCGGGTGCTGGAGATCAACGAGGCGCACCCGATCTTTGCCAAGCTGAAAGCGCAGTTTGCGGCGGGCGGCAAGGAGGCCGTCGCCGACTATGCGGCGCTGCTCTATGATCAGGCGCTGCTGATGGAGGGCATGAGCGTCGAGGATCCCGTCGCCTTTGCCGAAAAGGTCTGTGCGCTGCTCGCGCAGTAAATCCGATACGCGCAAAAACAGCCCGCCCCGATTCCGGTTTTGGGAATCGGGGCGGGCTTTGCTGTGCCGCAGATTATTTCACGAGCAGAAAGCCCATGCGTTTTTTCGCTTTTTCCACCGTCCGGCGGGAGACGGCAAACGCCCGCTCGGCGCCCTCCTTCATGCGGGCGTCAAGCTGCGCCTTGTCCTTCATCAGCAGGGCATAGCGCTCCTGGATCGGCAGCAGCTCGGCGGCGACCGCCTCGCCGACGGCGGTCTTGAAGTCGCCGTAGCCGCGTCCCGCAAACTCCTGCTCGATCTCCTCGAGCGTTTTGCCGGTGCAGGCGGCGTAGATCTCCATGAGGTTGTTGACTCCGTCCTTGCCCTCGGCATAGCGGACGCACGCCTCGCTGTCGGTGACGGCGCGGCGGAATTTGCGCAGGATCGTGTCGCGGTCGTCGAGCAGCGAGACAAATGCGTTCTGATTCGTGTCGGATTTCGACATTTTTTTCGTCGGATCCTGAAGCGAGCGCACCCGCGCGCCGGTCTTCATGATATACGGCTCGGGCACAGTGAACGTCTGTCCGTACAGCCCGTTAAAGCGCAGAGCGATGTCGCGCGTCAGCTCGCAGTGCTGCTTCTGATCCGCGCCGACCGGGATGTATTCGGGCTGATACAGCAAAATGTCCGCCGCCATCAGCGCGGGGTAGGCGAACAGCCCGAGGTTGATGTTGTCGGCGTGCTTTTGGGATTTGTCTTTAAACTGCGTCATGCGGGACAACTCGCCGAACTGGGTGCAGCAGGCGAGCAGCCACGTCAGCTCGGTATGGGTCGGCACCTGCGACTGCACAAACAGCAGCGAGCGGTCGGGGTCAAGCCCGAGCGCCAGAAGCAGCGCAAACATTTCGCGCGTGTGGCGGCGCAGCACCTCCGGCTCCTGACGCACGGTGATGGCGTGGAGGTCGGCGACGGCAAAAAAGCACTCGAAATCGTCCTGCATGCCGACCCAGTTGCGCAGCGCGCCGAGGTAGTTGCCGAGCGTGGGGGTGCCGGTGGGCTGAATACAGCTCAGTGCCCGCTTTTTACGGGGCGCGGGAGCGGCGGTCTCTGTCACATTGTTCATCGGGTCAGTTCATCCTTTCCTTGTCTGCGCCGCAAGCCACGGCAGCAGATCGGTATGAGCATAGGTCTCCGTCCAGCAGTCGTGTCCCACGCCGGGCAGCAGCGTCAGCGACGCATGTCCGCCTGCGGCATTGACCGCCTGCACCATCAGCAGCGAGTAATCCGGCGGCACGGACGGATCGTTGTCGCCGTGGAACGCACGGATCGGCAGTTCCTTAAGCCGCGGCGCGCACCAGCTCATGCCGCCGCCGCACAGCGGCGCCAGAGCGGAAAACAGCGCGGGATAGGCGATGGCGAGCGCCCATGCGCCGAAGCCGCCCATGCTGATGCCGGTGAGGCTGACGCGGTCGGGATCCACCGGAAAGCGGGCGGTCACCTCGTCGATCAGTTCCTTCAGCTCGTGCGTCTGGGTGTACCATACGTCGTCGGCGGCACATTGCGGCGCGAGCACGATCGCCCGCACGGGGGCGTTTTCCGCCATGAGCTTCGGCGGACCGTGGCGCCGTACCGCCTCCGGGTTGTCGCCGCGCTCGCCGGCGCCGTGCAGAAAGACGATCAGCGGCAGCCGCTCGTCCGGGCGGATATCCTCCGGCAGATCGAGCAGATAATGATAGGTCGTCGGTCGCGTGTTTCGGGTCGAAAAGGTCAGTATTTGTTCCATATGCGGTCACCTCGGCAGAATGAGAGTAAAAAACACGGGAATTTTCTGTTTTTTGCGTGGTCTACCTTCTATTTTAACACACATGATTGACATTTTCAAGAAAAATGAGTAAAATAAAAGATGATACCTTGAATTGACTGCCCCAAACGGGAGGAGACGGAAAAATGACAAACGAGAAACGACAGCAAAACGCGCTGCCTGCCGATACCGATGCCGCCGTGGAGGAGATCCTCCGCCGCTACCCGCCGCGCGATCTGCCGCAGGGCACGCGCGTGACCCGCTTTGCTCCCAGTCCGACCGGCTTTATGCACGTCGGCAATCTGCGCACCGCTTTGTATGAATACCTCGTGGCGAAATCCGCGGGCGGTATATTTGTGCTGCGCATCGAGGACACGGATCAGGAGCGCTATGTCGAGGGCGCGACCGACGTGATCTACCGCACACTCAGCGAGGTGGGGCTGACCCATGACGAGGGTCCCGACCGCGACGGCGGCTACGGCCCGTATATCCAGAGCGAGCGCCGCGACCTGTACAAGCCGTTTGCCGAGTGGCTGGTCAAGCAGGGCAAGGCATACTACTGCTTCTGCACGAAGGAGCGGCTTGAGTCCATCCATGCGGACGGCAGCTTCGGCGGCTATGACCGCCACTGCCGCGATCTGCCGCAGGAGGAGGTGCAGCGGCTGCTCGACGCCGGTACGCCGTATGTCATCCGGCAGAAGGTGCCGCTTTCCGGCGCGACCTCGTTTGAGGACAGCGTCTACGGCACGATCACGATCGAGAACAGCGAGATCGAGGATCAGGTGCTGCTCAAATCCGACGGCTACCCGACCTATAACTTTGCCAACGTGATCGACGACCACCTGATGCACATCACCCATGTGGTGCGCGGCAGCGAATACCTGACCTCGACGCCGAAATATAACCTTTTATATGAAGCGTTCGGCTGGGAAAAGCCGACCTATGTCCACCTGCCGCTCATCATGGGCAAAAATGAGGACGGCTCGGTGTCCAAACTGTCCAAGCGCCACGGCTCCACCAGCTTCCAGGGACTGGTGGCGGAGGGCTATCTCGCGCCGGTCATCACCAACTATATCGCGCTGCTCGGCTGGTGTCCGAAGGACGACCGCGAGATGTTTTCACTGGCGGAGCTTGAGCAGGCGTTTTCCATCGACGGGATCAGCAAATCCCCCGCGGTGTTTGACTATGACAAGCTGCTGTGGTTCAACGGCGAGTATATCCGCCGGATGAGCGCGGAGGAGTTTTCCGCCCACGCCGCGCCGTACTACCGCGAGGTGTTCGGCGATGCCGAAAAGCCGCTTTATGTGCTCGACGCCGTACTACAGCCGCGGATCACCCGCTTTACCGATATCCCCGCGCTGCTCGGCTTTTTCCGGGAGCTGCCCGATTATGATGCGGAGCTGTTTGTCAACAAAAAGAGCAAGGTCGACCGCGAAAACGCGCCCGTGATGCTCAAGGCTGCCGTCGATACGCTGACGGCGCTTTCCGAATGGACGGTGGAGGCGCTCCATACGGCGCTGATGGAGCTGGCGCAGACGCTCGGCGTGAAAAACGGCACGCTGCTTTGGCCCGTGCGCATTGCGGCGGCAGGGCAGACGGTAACGCCCGGCGGCGCCATGGAGATATTGGCGGTGCTCGGAAAAGAAGAAGCGCTCCGGCGGCTTGCCGTCGGTATCGAAAAGCTCGGCGAATAAAAAAACAGGGAGAGAAACGATTATGGAGGAAAAAACCGTTGCCGCCAATGCGGCGGGCAATTTTATCCACGATATCATTGATGAGGAGCTGAAAGAGGGCGGCCGCTGCGCCGGGAAAACGGTGCACACCCGCTTTCCTCCCGAGCCGAACGGCTATCTGCATATCGGCCACGTCAAGGCGATGTGCATCGACTTCGGCACGGCGGAAAAATACGGCGGCATGTGCAACCTGCGGATGGACGATACGAACCCCGCCAAGGAGGACGATGAATACGTCCGCGCTATCATGGACGACATCCGCTGGATGGGCTTTGACTGGGGCGACCGCTTTTTCTATGCGTCGGATTATTTCGACACCATGTATGAGCAGGCGGTCGGGCTGATCAAAAAGGGACTGGCATATGTCTGTGAGCTGACGCCCGAAGAGGTGCAGAAAAACCGCGGCGACCTGACCCACCCCGCCGTCAGTCCTTATCGCGACCGTCCGCAGGAGGAGAGCCTTGATCTGTTTGCCCGCATGAAGGCGGGCGAGTTCCCGGACGGCGCCATGACGCTGCGCGCCCGCATTGACCTCGCGAGCGGCAATTTCAACATGCGCGATCCGGTGCTCTACCGTATCAACCATGCGCCCCACCATCGGCAGGGCACGAAATGGTGCATCTACCCGATGTACGATTTTGCCCACCCGATCGAGGATATGATCGAGGGCATCACCCATTCGCTCTGCTCGCTGGAATTTGAAAACCACCGCCCGCTGTACGACTGGGTGCGCGACAATGTCGATATTGACGCCAGCCCCCGCCAGATCGAGTTTGCGCGGCTCGGCATCAACTACACGGTGCTGTCCAAGCGCAAGCTGCGCAAGCTCGTCGAGGAGGGCTATGTCTCCGGCTGGGACGACCCGCGCATGCCGACGCTGTGCGGTCTGCGCCGCCGGGGCTACACCCCTGCCGCCGTGCGCAATTTTATTGACCGCATCGGCGTCGCCAAGGTGCCGAACACGGTCGAGGTGGCGCTTTTGGAGCACTGCCTGCGGGAGGACCTCAATGCGAATGCCGACCGGGCGATGGCGGTGCTGCGCCCCGTGAAGCTGACGATCACGAACTACCCCGAGGGGCAGAGCGAGAGCTTTGAGACCGAGAACAATCCGGCAAAGGAGAACAGCGGCACCCACGCGATGCGCTTTTCCCGCAGCCTGTATATCGAAGAGGACGACTTCGCCGAGGTGCCGCAGAAGGGCTATTTCCGCCTGTTCCCCGGCAACGAGGTGCGGCTCAAATCCGCCTACGTCGTGCGCTGCACCGGCTGCGTGAAGGATGAAAACGGGAACGTGACCGAGGTGTTTGCCACCTATGACCCCGAGACGCGGGGCGGCAATACGCCCGACGGGCGCAAGGTGCGCGGCACCATCCACTGGGTCGATGCGGAGTCGGCAGCCGACGCGACCGTGCGGCTGTACAGCTCGCTGTTTACCGATCCCGATCCCGACGCGGCGGACAAGGATTTTCTTGCCTGTCTGAATCCCGAATCGCTCGTGGAGCTGAAGGGGTGCAAGGTCGAAGCGGCGCTGGCCGACGCGGCGGCGGGTACGCCGTATCAGTTCATGCGGCAGGGCTATTTCTGCGCGGACAGCAGGGACAGCCGTCCGGGACAGCCGGTGTTCAACCGTTCCGTTTCGCTCAAAGACGGCTTTAAGGCCGGAAAATGACCCCGTGACCGGGAAATGAGGATGACCTATGCGAATTGTAGTTAAGGTGGGGACCTCGACGCTTGCCCATCCGACCGGATTGCTCAACATCCGGCGGGTGGAGCAGCTCTGCGAGGTGCTCAGCGATCTGAAAAATGCCGGGCATGAGATCGTGCTGGTCTCATCCGGCGCCATCGGCATGGGGGTCGGCAAGCTCTCACTGAAGGAGCGTCCGCAGGACATGCCGACCAAGCAGGCTGCCGCCGCCGTGGGGCAGTGCGAGCTGATGTATGTATATGACAAGCTGTTTTCGGAGTATCACCACAATGTGGCGCAGCTGCTGATCACCCGCAGTGACATTGACGACGAGGGGCGGCGGCGGAACATCCGCAGCACGCTGACCCGTCTTTTAGACCTGCGCGCCGTGCCGATCATCAACGAAAACGACACCGTCGCCACCGAGGAGATCAGCATCGGCGACAACGATACGCTCAGCGCGGTCGTGGCGACGCAGGTGGATGCGGAGCTTCTGGTGCTGCTGTCGGATATCGACGGGCTGTACACCGCTGATCCCCGCCGTGATCCTGCGGCACGGCTGATCGAGCAGGTGGAAAGGCTGACGCCTGAAATTTTGTCGCTCGGCGAGGGGGTCGGCTCCTCGCTCGGCACCGGCGGCATGGCGACAAAGCTGCACGCCGCCGAAATGACGACGGAGGCAGGCATTGATATGGTCATCGCCAACGGGCGCGACCCGAAGATCCTGTATGCGATCGTGCGCGGCGAACCGGCGGGCACCCGCTTTTTCGGCAGGAGGGACGGACGATGACGACAAAGGAGATCCTTTGCGCCGCCAAGGCGGCGGCGCCCGCGCTGGCAGCAGCGGATACGGCGCAGAAAAATGCCGCGCTGCTCGCCATGGCGGATGCGCTTGAGGCATATGCCGACGCGATCCTCTCCGCCAACGCCGAGGATGTGGCGGCGGCGCGCGACCGGCTCGGGGCGGTGATGATCGACCGCCTGACGCTGACAAAGGCGCGTATCGCCGGTATGGCGGAGGGCATCCGTCAGGTGGCGGCGCTGCCCGACCCCGTCGGCGAGGTGCGGGAGCATACCGTCCGCCCGAACGGGCTGGAAATCGACAAGGTCGGCGTGCCGCTCGGCGTGATCGCGATCATTTATGAGAGCCGTCCGAACGTGACGTCCGATGCGGCGGCGCTGGCGGTCAAATCCGGCAACGCCTGCGTGCTGCGCGGCGGGCGGGAGGCGTTTCGCTCCGCCAATGCCGTGACGGCGGCGCTGCGCCGCGGCCTTTCGGCGGTGTCGCTGCCCGATACGCTGGTGCAGCTTGTGCAGGACACCTCCCGTGAGAGCGCACACGAGCTGATGACGGCGCAGGGGTATGTCGATCTGCTGATCCCCCGCGGCGGCGCGGGGCTGATCCGCGCCTGCGTCGAGCAGGCGACCGTGCCCTGCATCCAGACCGGAACCGGCATCTGCCACCTGTATATCGACGCGGCGGCGGATGAGGATATGGCGCTGGATATTGTCGAAAACGCCAAGGCGAGCCGCCCATCGGTGTGCAACGCCGCCGAGGTGTGCCTTGTCCACCGCGACATCGCCGCGCATTTTCTGCCGCGGCTGAAGGAGCAGCTCGGGGTCATGCGGGAGCGGGCGGGCAAGCCGCCGGTCGAGCTGCGGCTCGATCCCGCGGCGGCTGCCGTGATCGACGGCAAGGCGGCGTCTCCCGAGGATTTTGACACCGAATTTCTGGACTACATTCTCGCGGTGCGGGTCGTGGACGGCGTGGACGAAGCCATCGCCCACATCGCTGCCCATTCCACCGGTCACAGCGAGGCGATCATCACCGCCGACGAAGCGGCGGCGGCGCGGTTCACCCGCGCGGTGGATTCCGCGGCGGTCTACGTCAATGCGTCCACCCGCTTTACCGACGGCGGCGAGTTCGGGCTGGGGTGCGAGATGGGGATCTCGACCCAGAAGCTGCATGCCCGCGGTCCGATGGGGCTGCGCGAGCTGACGAGCTACAAATATGTGATCCGCGGAAACGGACAGATCCGTTGACCGCGCGAAGGGAGAGAATGACCGTGAGCGAGCTTTGGGGATTTATCGGCGCCGGAAATATGGGCGGCGCGCTGATCCGCGCGGCGGCAAAAACGCTGCCCGCCGGATCCATCGGCATTGCCGACCGTGACGAAAGCAAAGCGGCGGCGCTGGCCGCCGAGGTGGCGGCACAGACGGCGGACAACACTGCGCTTGCCCGGGAGGCAGACTACCTCGTTATCGGGGTCAAGCCGCAGATGCTCGCCGAGCTGTTTGACAGCCTGCGCGATATCCTGGCGGCGCGGAAAAAGCCGGTGACGCTGGTCTCCATGGCGGCGGGCGTGCCGATCGACACGATCCGTTCGCTCGCCGGAGCGCTGCCGGTCATCCGCATCATGCCGAACATGCCGGTCGCGGCGGGCGAGGGCATGATCCTGTATGCGGCGAGCGGGGATGTGCCCGCCGGGCAGGTGGAGCGCTTTGCCGCCGTGTTTGCGGCGGCGGGACGGCTGGAGGCGCTGCCCGAGCGGCTGATCGACGCGGGCTGCGCTCTGTCCGGCTGCGGCCCCGCGTTTGTGTGCCTGATGGCGGAGGCGATGGCGGATGCCGGCGTCGCCTGCGGCCTGCCGCGCGATACGGCGCTGCTGCTCGCCGCACAGACGCTGAAGGGCACGGCGGCGCAGCTGCTGCTGACCGGACTGCATCCCGGCGTGCTCAAGGATGCGGTCTGCTCGCCGGCGGGGAGCACTATCGCCGGTGTGCGGGTGCTCGAGCAGCAGGGGCTGCGCGGCGCGGTGACGGATGCCGTGATCGCGGCGTTTGACCGCACGCGTGAGCTGGGCAAATAACAGAGGCGACAGGATTCGGCACCGGAGGAAACCATTTTCTCCGTGCCGTTTTTTGTCCGCAGGCAAGTAAACAAGGGAGATGAAACCATGAACGTGCTGTCAGCCTGCCGACTGGGCAAATACTTCGGCGAACGCGCCTTGTTCACCGATGTGAGCTTTGAGGTGGACGCGCGCGACAAGATCGGCCTTGTAGGGCGCAACGGCTGCGGAAAGACCACGCTGTTCCGGCTTCTGACGGGCGAATATACCCCCGACGAGGGTGAGGTCGTCAAGAGCCGGGAAACAGTGATCGGCTATATGGAGCAGCACGTCGGCCGGGCGGGCGGCACGCTGTATGAGACGGTGGAAAGCGTATTTGCACCGCTGATCGCACAGGAACGGGAGCTGGCGGTGCTGACGGCGGAGCTGGAGCATGACCCGACACCGGAGAAGATCGAGCGCCACCACCGGTTAAACGAGGCGTTTGCCGACGCGGGCGGGCTGTACTATAAAAGCCGCGTGCGCTCCGCCCTGCTGGGACTGGGATTTGCGGAGGAGGATCTCTCCCGCCCGCTGTCCACTTTCAGCGGCGGGCAGCAGTCCAAAGCGGCGATGGCGCGCCTTTTGCTGTCGGGGAGCAACCTTTTGCTGCTCGACGAGCCGACGAACCACTTGGACATTGCGGCGGTGGAGTGGCTGGAGGAATATCTGCGCGGCTATGCGGGTGCGGTGCTGATCGTGTCCCACGACCGCTATTTTCTGGATCGCGTCACCAACCGCACGCTCGAATTGGATCGCGGGCGGCTGTATGCAAGCGGCGGCAACTATTCCGCCCACCGCGAATGGCGGGAGCGCGAGGAGGAGATCGCGGAAAAGCACTACAAGCACGCGATGCAGGAGATCGAAAAGCTCGAGGGCAATATCGCCCTGCTTAAACAGTGGAACCGCGAAAAAAGCGTGCGGCAGGCGGAGAGCCGCGAAAAACGGCTTGCCCGCATGAAGGAGCAGCTGGAGGTGCCGGTCGGGCAGGAGAGCGCGCTCAGCTTCCGCTTTACGGCGGCGGAGACGGGCGGAAACGAGGTGCTGACCGGCACGGAGCTGTCGATGGGCTTCGGCGGCACGCCGCTGTTTTCCGGCGCAGACATTGCCCTGCGGCGGGGGGAACGCGTGTTCCTGCTCGGCCCGAACGGCTGCGGCAAGACGACGCTTTTGAAGATTCTGAGCGGGCGGCTGACACCGCTGCGCGGCATGGTGCGTGAGGGCGCGCGGGTCAGCATCGGCTACTATGACCAGACGCAGGCGGGGCTTTGCGACGAAAAGTCCGTGTTTGACGAGCTGCACGATGCCTATCCGACCATGACGCAGACCGAGCTGCGGTGCGCGCTGGCGGCGTTTCTGTTCACCGGCGATGAGGTGTTCCGTCCGGTCGGACAGCTGTCCGGCGGCGAGCGCGCCCGCGTGCTGCTGCTGAAGCTGATGTTAAAGCGGGACAACCTTTTGCTGCTCGACGAGCCGACAAACCACCTGGACATCGCGTCGCGCGAGGCGCTCGAGGACGCGCTGCTCGGCTATGACGGCACGCCGCTGATCGTGTCCCACGACCGCTATTTTATCAACCGTCTCGCGACCCGCACGGTGCGGCTGACCGAAACGGGCTGTGTCTCCATCCCCGGCGATTACGACGCCTACGCCGCGCAGTTTCGCGAGCCGGAGCGGGAAAAGACAGAGGAAAAGCCCGCGCCGAAGCAGAACGACTATAAGCGCCGCAAGGAGCAGGAGTCGGAAAACCGCAAGTTGCTGACCAGACTGCGCCGCTGTGAGGAGACCGTGGCGGCGCTGGAGGAAAAGAGTGCGGCGCTGACCGCCGAGCTGATGGGCGACGCGGCGGCGGACCATCTGCGCGCAACTGAGCTGTCGGCGCAGCTCGACGGCGTGCAGCAGGAGCTTTCCGCGCAGATGACGCTCTGGGAGCAGCTCCAGACGCAGGCGGAGGAGGCGGGGCTGGTATGAAAAAGGAGCAGTATCTCGCGCTGATGGCGTGGACGCGGCAGACGCCCCGCCGGGCATTTTTTTGCGAGCTTCTGTGCCGCGCCCTGCCTGCGGCGGCGGGCGCTGTCTACCTCGGCGTTGCCGTGTGGCTGCTGATCGTGCGTTCGCCCGCCCTTGTGCGGTATGCCGCCGTGCCGGCGCTGACGCTTGCGCTTGTCAGCGTGCTGCGCCGCCTGATCGGGCGGCAGCGCCCGTATGAGCGCTGGAAGGAAGCGACGCCGCTCATGCGCTCCCGCCGCAGGGGGCAGGGCTGCCCGAGCCGCCACGCGGCAAGCGCGCTGGCGATTGCGCTCGCGGGCTTTACCGTGCATCCCGCCCTCGGTGCGGGACTGCTGGTCGCCGCCATCGGCATCGGGCTGACCCGCGTGCTGTCCGGCGTGCATTTTATCGGCGATGTGCTCTGCGGCTATGCGCTTGCGCTGCTGTGCGGTATCGGGTTTTTGATCTGAAAAAGGAGGGAACGGTATGACGGTGAAGCACTCTCTGGTGATCCCCTGCTATAATGAGGAGGGCAATATTGACGCCTTTTTCGATGAGGCGTGCCGCGCGATGGCGGGCTATACCGATGCCTTCGAGCTGGTATTTGTCAACGACGGCAGTGCGGACGGTACGGCTGCCGCTCTCGACCGGCTGTATGCCGCCCATCCCGAGCGGCAGCTCACGGTGATCCATTTTTCCCGCAATTTCGGCAAGGAGGCGGCGATGTATGCCGGTCTGCGCGCGGCGCGCGGCGAATATGTCACCGTGATCGACGCCGATCTGCAGCAGCCGCCCGCGACGGCGGTGGAGATGGGGCGGCTTTTGGACGCCCACCCCGAATACGACATGGTGGCGGCATGTCCGGAAAAGCGGCGGGAGGGAGGCTTCCTGCGGTTTTGCAAAAGGCGGTTTTACCGGCTGATCGACCGGGTCAGCGATGTGACGTTCATCGAGGGGGCGAGCGATTTCCGCACCATGCGCCGCCCGGTGACGGAGGCGTTGCTGTCTATGCCCGAATACCACCGCTTTTCCAAAGGGCTGTTTGCCTTTGTCGGTTTTCCGACGCTGACGGTGACTTATGCGGTGCGCGAGCGCCAGAGCGGGACAACCAAGTGGTCGTTTTTCAAGCTGCTGCGCTATGCGCTCGAGGGAATTATGGCGTATACCGACCTGCCGCTGCTGCTGCCGCTGTATCTGGGCGGCGCGCTCTCGTTTTTGGGCGCTGCCGGTCTGCTGGCGGCGCTGATCGTGCGGCTCTGCGCCCATGCGGCGGTGACCGGATGGGCGCTGGCGGCGCTTTTGGTGCTGCTGTGCGGAATAGTGCTGATCGCCAACGGCGTAATGGGCGCCTATATCGGTAAGATCCACACCCAGAGCCGCAATCGCCCCGTCTATATCGTGCGGGAGATCAAAACGCCGGAAAAAGACGGCTGACTGCGGCAGGGTGAAGAGCGTATTTACCGTTTCGTTAAACTTCGTTCATATATTTTGGCTTCCCGCGCGGTATACTGTTAGCAGGAAGTGAGACTATGGGCAACGGAAACGGATTTTTCAGCCGCCTGCAATACCGGCTGGCGGTGTTTATGCAGGGACGCTACGGCCCCGACCAGCTCTATCGGGCGATGCTGGTGCTGTACGCGGTTCTGCTGGTTTTTCATGTGCTGACGCGCTGGACAGCACTTTTGATCGCCGAATGGGTGATCCTTGTCCTGCTGCTTTGGCGCTGCTTTTCGCGCAATATTGCGGCACGGCAGAAGGAAAACGCGCTCTGGCTGCGGTTTTGCGGGCGCTGCCGCGAAAAGGCGCGCCTGCTGCGCTGCCGCTTCCGTGACCGCAGGACCCATGTCTACCGCACCTGCCCGCACTGCCATGCGGTCGTGCGGCTGCCCCGCGCCAAAAAGGGCAGCAAGGTCTGCAACTGTCCCCGCTGCCGGCGGGATTTTCCCGTGCGGATCCGGTGACGGATCGGCGGCAGCCTGCGTATATCCGGACGGACGCCCGCCCGCAGAGCCTGTAAAGCGGCTGTGTGGGCGGCTTTTTTGCAAAAAACGGTTGACAGACGCCGGATAAGCTGGTATAATTAATCTGTATGACGCGCAAAAACGGAACGGTTTTTGCAAAAGCGGAATATACATCCTTGCTCCGCCGCAGAGGCGGGGCCACAAGACCACAAGGAGGTGTCTATATGCCCACAGTAAAAGCAGCTTATGAAGCAGTGCTTCTGTTCTCCCTGTCCAAGGGGGAGGAAGCGGCGACGGCTCTGAAGGAGAAATTCCAGGAGCTGATCGCGCAGCATGCCGAGCCGGGTGACATTGACGATTGGGGCAAGCGCAAGCTCGCTTATCCGATCAACGATGAGACCGAGGCGCTCTATGTGCTGTACAACTTCACCGCGACGCCGGAATTCCCGGCCGAGCTGGAGCGTGTCGCCGGAATCACCGACGGCGTGCTGCGTGCCATGACGGTGCGCAAGTAAGGAGGACTTCGTATGAACGTAGTCTGTTTGATGGGCCGTTTGGTGGCGGAGCCGGAGCTGAAGCAAACGCAGAGCGGCGTTTCGGTCTGCAGCTTCCGCATCGCCGTCGACCGTTCCTATCAGGTCAAGGGGCAGGAGCGGCAGTCGGATTTTCTCAATCTGGTTGCCTGGCGTCAGACGGCGGAATTTGTCTGCCGGTTCTTCCACAAAGGTTCCCGTATTGCCGTCGTCGGCTCTCTGCAGTCGAGGCAGTATACGGATCAGAGCGGCAACAAGCGCACGGCGTATGAGGTCGTGTGTGACAATGTTTCGTTTGTGGATCCCAAGAGCGCCAACCCCGGCGGCGGTTATGCCGCGCCGGATTCCCAGATCCCGCCTGCCTACAACGAGTCCCAGCCCGCTTTCTCCACCGCCTCTGCCGGCGATTTCGAGGAGATCGTGGGGGACGATCAGCTGCCGTTCTGAGCGCTGCCGTCCGTCTAACTTTTGAAAAAGGAGGCCAACTGTCATGGCTGAAAGAACCGAGCGCCCCATGCGCGCCGGGCGCAAGCCCCGCCGCAAGGTCTGCAGCTTCTGCGTGGACAAGGTCGAGAGCATCGACTATAAGGACGTGGCTCGTCTGCGCCGCTTCGTTTCCGAGCGTGCGAAGATCCTGCCCCGCCGCGTGACCGGCACCTGTGCCCGTCATCAGCGTGAGCTGACCGTGGCGATCAAGCGCGCCCGTCAGATCGCGCTGCTTCCCTTTGTCTCCGACTGATCATTCTGCATCTTTGCCGAGCAGATACGGGTTTGTCCCGTATCTGCTCGTTTTTTATCTGCTGCCTATTTCTTGCGCGGCGCGGAAAAGGGCATTGCCGCTGCGGTGATCCGGCTGCCGAAGCGCGGGTATACCGCTTTGCAGAAAAAAGGGAAAAATTTTTGGTTTTCCTCTTTTCTTGTACCGAAAAATGGAGTATACTGATAAGGAATATACAGAAGAAAGGACAGAAAAATGTGCTATGGCAGCTTTGAACCGTATCCGTCTGCATATTGCGGGCAGTGAGTATACATTGACGACTGATGAACCGGAGGAATATGTGCGTGCGCTCGCCAAGACGGTGGACGACCGCATCTCGGCTGCGCTGGCGGCGGACGACCGCGTGTCTGCCATGATGGCGGCGGTGCTGACCTGCCTTGACCTGGCGGATGAATCCCAAAAGTCGACGGACAGCGCGGACAACCTGCGCGGGCAGATCCAGGGCTATCTGGAGGACAACGGCAACGTCCGGCAGGAGCTGGATGCGGCTAAGCGGGAGCTTGACCGGCTGCACCGTGAAAACGATTTTCTGCGCGCCAAATGCGGGATGAACAACGGCAGCCATGAGGGCTGACAGACCCGAGCTGCTGGCGCCCGCCGGTTCGGCGGAGGCACTGACGGCGGCGGTACGCTGCGGGGCGGACGCGGTCTATCTCGGACTGTCCCGGTTCAGCGCCCGTGCCGCGGCGCAGAATTTTACGCCGGACGAGCTGGCGCAGGCGGTGAGCTATGCCCATGCCCGCGGGGTGGACGTGCATCTGGCGCTCAACACGCTGCTGCGTGCCGACGAATTGGACGAGGCGGTTGCCGCTGCCGGACTGGCGGGGGAGATCGGCGTCGATGCGCTGATCGTGCAGGATCTGGGGCTTGTCCGCCGTCTGCGCGCGGCGATGCCCGCCATGCCGCTCCACGCCTCAACGCAGCTTTCCTGCCACACCCCGGCGGGGGTGGATCTCCTGCGCGAGATGGGATTTTCCCGCGTGGTGCTGGCGCGGGAGATGACCCGCGAGGAGATCGCCGCCTGTGTCGGGCGCGGCTGTGAGATCGAGGTGTTCGTCCACGGCGCGCTGTGCATGAGCGTGTCGGGGCAGTGCTATCTGTCCGCCATGCTCGGCGGGCGCAGCGGCAACCGCGGCCGCTGCGCACAGCCCTGCCGGCTGCCGTTCTCTGCCGAAAACGGCAGCGGACAGGCGGCGCTGAGCCTGAAGGATCAGTGCCTGATCGACGAAATTCCCGTCCTTGCCGAAATGGGCGTGGCATCATTGAAGATCGAGGGGCGGATGAAACGCCCCGAATATGTCGCCGCGGCAACGGCGGCATGCCGTGAGGTGCTCGACGGGCATCCGTCCGATCCAGCGCTGCGGCAGGCGCTACAGGATGTATTTTCAC
The DNA here is from genome assembly GCA_934667845.1 of uncultured Eubacteriales bacterium. GTDB lineage: Bacteria > Bacillota > Clostridia > Oscillospirales > Acutalibacteraceae > HGM12789. Next base: position 43,404 of record CAKUMQ010000014.1, read on the forward strand.
GCAGCGGTTATACAGACGGTTATTTTCGGGGGCAGCGGGACAGCCGCATGTTCGGCGTGCGGCGCCCGGAGGATAAGGAAGCCACTGCCGGTGCGCTGTCGCGCCTGACGCCGCTGTACCGGCGGGAACGGCAGAGCGTGCCGGTCACGCTGACGCTGACGCTTGCGCCGGATAAACCGGCGCGGCTGACGGCGGCGGATGCCGACGGCAATACCGCCGAGGTGACGGGCGAGGTGCCGCTTTCGCCGCGCACGCAGCCGTACACACCGGCGCTTGCTGAGGAGACGCTGAAAAAAAGCGGCGGCACGCCGTTTGCGGTAGTGACAGCCGCCGTACCCGCGCAGTCTAAGGTGACACTGCCCCGCGCCGCGCTTGCGGATCTGCGCCGCCGGGCGCTGGAGGAGCTGTATGCCCGCCGGGCGGCTTTAAAGCCGGTTCCGTTTGTCGGGGCGCTGCCGCCCGCCGTGCCGCCGGTAAAGCGCTATGGCGGCAAGACCGTGGTGCGGCTGTCGTCGGCGGCGCAGTTTACGCCGGAGCTTCTGCGCGCTGCCGATACCGTCACGCTGCCGCTTGCGGAGGCGCTGCCGCAGGGCTGCCCGCCGGAGCGGTTTGCCGTCGAGCTGCCGCGCGGCATGTTCGGGCAGACAGAGACGGTGCAGCGGGAGCTTTCGCGGTGGCGGGAGAGCGGCGTGACGCTTGCCGTGTGCGGCACGGTCAATGCCGTGCCGGTTGCCAAAGAGGCGGGCTTTGCCCTGCTCGGCAGCATCGGACTGAATGTGTGCAATCCCGACGCCGCGGCGGAATGGGCGGCGCGCGGGCTTTGCGGCGCCGTGCTGTCCTTTGAGCTGTCCTTTGCCCAGATGCGGCCGCTGCTTAACGGCGCGTTGCCGGTGGGGCTGTTTGCCTACGGCCGTCAGCCGCTGATGCTCTGCCGGGTGTGTCCCCGCAGGAGTGCGGTCGGCAGCTGTGCGGGCTGCGGTGCGGGCGGCGGACTGATCGACCGCCTCGGAATGCGCTTCCCCGTGCAGTGTGTGGGCGGCTGCACCGAGCTGCTCAACGCCGTGCGGCTTGATCTGGCGGCGCAGACGGCAAAGCTGCCGGAAACGGATTTTCGGTATTTTTATTTTACCGATGAACGCCCCGAAGAGGTGCGGCAGGTGCTCGACCGCTATGCGCGCGGCATCCCCGCCGCAGAGCCGACGACGCGCGGACGGTATCGGCAGGGCGTGGAATAACGATAAAAGCGGAGGTAAAACGGATGAAAACGCAAAACCGCCTGATCCTGATCTTTTTGGTGCTGGGGGCGCTCGTGCTGTCGGCGCTGATCGGCACGCTGACCGAAAATGTCAGCTTTCTCAAATGGCTGACCTGGGGCGACGCCATCGGGTTTGACGCACTGCGGGTAGATCTGGCCATTATTGATTTCAGTATTTCCTTTAAAATGCAGGTCAATGTCCTGCAGGTGCTGTTTATCGGTGGGGCGCTGTTGCTGTACCGCCGGGTGCGGTGACGGCGATGGGGGAGCGCTGGATATTGGCTTCTGCATCGCCGCGGCGGCAGGAGCTGCTCGCAAAGCTCGGGATACCGTTTTTGGTCGATCCTGCCGGGCACGAGCTGCCCGTTGACCCCGCGCTGCCGCCGGAGCAGGCGGTGCTGGCGGTCGCGCGGGCAAAGGCTGAGGAAGTCGCGCGGCGTTACCCCGACAGCGTTGTGCTGGGGGCGGACACGGCGGTGATCCTGCCGGAGCCAAACGGTGAAACGGCTCTCGGCAAGCCGCGGGATGCGGCAGAGGCCGCCGCCATGCTGCGGCGGCTGTCCGGACGGAGCCACCGGGTGCTCACTGCCGTCTGGCTCTGCACGGCGGCGGGCGGCGACGGCTTCTGCGATGCTGCCGCCGTGTCGTTTTACCCGATGACGGAGGCGGAGATCGCCGCCTATGCCGCCTCGGGCGAGCCGCTTGACAAAGCGGGCGCCTATGCGATACAGGGAAAAGGTATGCGCTTTATCCGCGGGATCGAGGGGGATTTTTACACGGTAATGGGGCTTCCGGCGGCAAGATTGTGGCATTTTGCCGCTGAAAAGGGCATACTTCCGGAGGGTACGGAAATTTTTGTGTAAATTTTTTTCTTTTTATCTTGTGAAAATCGCAAAGGTCGTTTATAATAAATCAGTATGGTAAAGAAATCTGCGGTATCAACCGTTTAAAACAAGAGGAAAGGATGTTTTCAGTTATGTTCAGTCATGATATCGGTATTGACCTCGGAACCATGAATACGCTTGTGTATATGCGGGGGAAGGGCATCGTTCTGCGTGAGCCGTCCGTCGTTGCGGTAGACGTCAAGGAGGACTGCGTGCTCGCGGTCGGCTCCGAGGCGAAAGAGATGCTCGGCCGCACCCCCGGCTCGATCACGGCGATTCGTCCGCTGAAGGCCGGTGTGATCGCCGACTTTGAAGTGACAAAGGATATGCTGCGCTATTTTATCCGCCAGGCAACAAAGTCGTCCTGGTTCGGCCGTCCGCGCATCGTGATCTGCATCCCCTCCGGCGTGACCGAGGTGGAGAGCCGCGCAGTCGAAGAGGCGGCGAAGCAGGTCGGTGCGCGCTCAGTGGATCTGATCAAAGAGCCTTTGGCGGCGGCGATCGGTGCCGGACTGAAAATTGAAGAGGCGGCGGGCTGCATGGTCGTCGATATCGGCGGCGGCACGTCCGAGGTCGCGGTGATCTCGCTCGGCGATATCGTGGCGGACTGCTCGGTGCGCACGGCGGGCGACGATTTTGACGAGGCCATCGTGGCGTATATCAAAAAGAAATACAATCTGCTGATCGGTGAGCGGACGGCGGAGAACATCAAGATTGCCATCGGCTCGGCGTTCCCGTATGAGGACGAGGGCACGATGGAGGTGCGCGGGCGCAACCTGCTTGACGGGTTGCCCAAGAATATCACCATCTCTGCCGAGGAGGTGCGCGAGGCGCTGGCGGATCCCGTCAACGCCATCGTGGACGCGGTGCGCAGCACGCTGGAGCGCACGCCTCCCGAGCTGTCCGCCGATATCATCGAAAACGGCATCATGCTGACCGGCGGCGGCGCGCTGCTGCGCGGTCTGGATACGCTCATCAGCCGCGAGACCGGCATGCCGGTGCAGGTGGCGGAGAATCCGCTCGACTGCGTGGTAAACGGCACGGGCAAGTCGCTGGATCTCGGCTTGGTCAGCGATTTCCGCGCCAAGCGCAACCGCTGAGTGCGTGATCGTATCTGAAACCATATAAGCGGGGAGGGCGGACATGAAGAACTTTTTCAAAAGTGCCGGCTTTAAGCTGCTGGCGGTCGTGGCCGCCTTTCTGACGGGCATATTTATCTATGCCGCCGTGCGGGGCGATGTCGCGACGCTGCCCGAGCAGATCGCGGGCGCGGTGCTGACACCGCTGCAGTCGCTTGGCTCCGCGCTGTCCGGCGGGGCCGGCGGGCTGTTTTCCGGCGTGACGACGGGCGGCGCATGGCAGAAGGAAAAGGCTGATCTGGAGTCGGAGATCAACGATCTGCGCGATCGGCTGGTCGAGTATGACGATATGAAGCGGCGCTATGACCAGCTGGTGGCGTTTTTGGAGCTGAAGGAGCAGAACCCCGATTATCAGTTTGCGGACGCGGCGGTGATCGCCCGCGACCCGGCGGATAAATACGGGGGCTTTACCGTCAATGCCGGATCGCTGAAGGACGTCAAGGCCGGAGATCCGGTGATCGCCGCCGAGGGCCTGGTCGGCGTGGTCAGCGAGGTGGGACTGAACTGGGCGCGCGTCAGCACGATACTGGATGTGCAGACGCATGTGAGCGCCTATATCAGCCGTTCCGGCGATGCCGGTGTAACGGCTGGCTCGCTCGCTTTGACGCAGGACGGGCTTCTGCGGCTGAACAATTTGGATCGCGACGCCGGCGTGCTGCCCGGCGATGTCGTGGTGACCTACGGCGGCGGGGGACAGTACCCCGCCAAGCTGAAGATTGGCGCGGTAACGGAGGTGGCGGCGGATTCGGACGGATTGTCCGCCTATGCCGTTATCCAGCCGTTTGCCGATGTTGCCGGTGTGACCGATGTGCTGATCATCACGGATTTCGGCGAGCGGATCAGCGAAACGGAGCGATAAGCATTTCGGCGGAAGGGAGGAGCCTGTGTGCGCGGAACGGGAAAACAGACGACCGGCGACCGGCTGCGTCGGGCGGAGGGACGTTCGCTGCAGTATGCGGCGTTCGGCTTTTTTCTCCTGTTTTGTTTTCTGTTTCAGATGACGCCCGGCGCGCTGCCGCGCATTGCCGGGGGGCTCCCGCTTCTGCTCATCCCCGGCGTGGTGTGCGTCGGCATGTTCACCGACCCGGTGACGGGCGGGCTTTGCGGCGCGGTCGCGGGCTTTGTCTGGGATATGTTTTCGGCACGTCCGACAGGGCTTTGTGCGCTTTATCTGTTGGCGGCGGGCTGCGTCTGCGGACTGCTCGTGCAGCTTCTGATGCGCAATAACTGGCTGACGGCGCTGTTGCTTTGCGGCGGCGCCGCGTTTTTGCAGGGGCTTTTGGACTGGCTGCTGACCTGTGTGCTCTGGCGGCTTCCCGACAGCGGGCAGGTGTTGCTGCGGCAGTACCTGCCCAATTTCTGCTATACGCTGGCGGTGTCCCTGCCGCTGTATTACCTGACGCTGGCGATCGCCAAGCGGCTCAAGCAGTCCCGTTGACGGAAAGGAGAGAGGCATGACACAAAAGCCAAGCCGCGCTCATATGCGCGTCGGTCGGACGGCGGGGATCCTCGCGCTGATCCTGCTGGTTTTCGGCGTGTTTTCCGTGCGCCTGTTTCAGGTGCAGATCGTTGACGGCGACAAATATTACGCCGAGGCGTATGCCGGTACCCGTATAGATACCGAGATCTCCGCCGCGCGCGGCGAGATCCTCGATTCCGGCCATCGTCCGATGGTCATCAACCGCACGACCTATGAAGTGGTGCTGGACTATTTTTTCTTTCCGCGCGGAACAGGGACCGAAGCCCGCAAAAAGCAGGCGGAGGTGATCCTGGCGCTGACGGCGCTTCTGGAGGATGCTGGAGAGAGCTGGGAGGATTCCCTGCCGATCTCGGAAAAGGCGCCGTATGCGTTTCTGTCCGGCAAGGACAGCGCGGTTTCGTCGTTGAAATCGCATCTGCGCCTGGCGGAGTATGCCACGGCGGATCAGTGCATGTTTGCGCTCGCCGAGAAATACCACCTGGACGGACTGAAAGCCGAACAGCGCCGGCGGGTGGCGGGCGTGCTGTATGAAATGACGCTGCGGGAATTTTCCTCGCTCAACAGCACTTTTGTATTTGCCGGAGACGTGTCCAAGGAGACGGCGACTGCCATTCTGGAAAACAGCCGCAGCTTCACCGGCGTGGACGTGCGCACGGCGCCGGTGCGGGAATATGTGTCCAAAACTACGGCGGCGCACCTGATCGGGCTTGTCGGACCGATCTATGACAAAAGCGAGCTGACCGCGCTCAACGACGCGCTTTCTGCCGACGGGCAGAAATATAAGCTCAGCGACCGCGTCGGAAAAAGCGGGATCGAAAGCGCCATGGAAAGCGCGCTGCGCGGCACGGCGGGTACCCGCACCGTGGTAAAAAATGCGTCCGGCGTGATCGTCAGCGAGGAAGTGAGCAAGGAGCCGACGCCCGGCAACACGGTGATCCTGACGCTGGACGCGGATCTGCAGCAGAAAACGCAGGATATTCTCGACGAGCAGATCAAAACGTTGCGCGCGTCGTCCAATGCGCGCGTCAACGGCTGCAAGAGCGGTTCCGTTGTCATGCTGGACATGACCGGCGGCGTGATCGTCTGCGCCACATGGCCGAACTATGACCTGTCGGCATACTATACCGACTACGAGAAGATCAGCACCGACCCCGACACGCCGCTGTTCAACCGGGCGGTCAACGGTGCGTTCGTCTGCGGCTCGGTATTCAAGCCCGCCGTGGCGATCGGCGCGCTCAACGAGGGGATCCTGACCCCCGATTCGACGATCCGCTGCACCTATCGCTATACCTACTATTCCGATTATCAGCCGACCTGTATGCACACCTGCGGCGTGCTGAACGTGCGCTCGGCTCTGGCGAAATCCTGCAACTTTTTCTTCTTCGACTGCGGACGGCGGCTCGGTATCCGCAAAATGAACGAATACTGCCGCCTGCTGGGGCTTGGCGAGATCACGGGCATTGAGGTCGGCGAGAACGCCGGAACGCTCGCGGGTATTGAGGAACGCGAGAAAGCGGGCGGCGTGTGGAATCCCGGCGACACCATTTCTGCGGCGATCGGTCAGTCGGACAACCGCTTTACCCCGCTGCAGCTGGCGACCTACTGCATGACCATCGCCAACGGCGGCACGCGGTATAAGACCCATCTGGTCAAGAGCCTGCTCAGCTTTGACGGGAAGACCGAGACGACGGTCGAGCCGGTGGTCGAGGCGCAGCTCAAGCTGAAAGCGGGCGTGCTCGAAAATGTGCAGGAGGGTATGAAGATGGCGGTCACAAGCCACACCTACGGTACACTGTATTCGTATTTCCGCACGGCAGATTACACCGTGGCGGGCAAATCCGGTACGGCACAGACCGGCGTGAAGGGGCATGACCACGGCACGCTGCTCGCCTATGCACCGGCGGATAACCCGCAGGTGGCGCTCGCGGTCGTGATGGAAAACGGCGGCACCGACGCGTCGAAAAAGGTGGCGCGCAAGGTGCTTGACGCCTATTTTTCCCGGCAGTCCACGACGGCTTCGCCGACGCCTGAGGGCGTGCTGCTGCCGTAAAAAGGGACGGGAACGGGTTATTGCCCTTTTAGCCAAAAAAGCCGCCGAAAATTTTGCGGTGCGGTTTTGGGCAAATGGCTTTACTTGTCCGGAAAAATGTGCTATACTAAACCAAATAGATGGGGGAAACGGCAGAGAGAAGGGGGAACCCACATGGGAACGGTCACGGTCGTGACCTCCGGAAAAGGCGGAGCCGGTAAATCTACCGTGACGGCGGGTCTCGGCTGTGCGCTGGCGGGTCTTGGGCAGCGGGTGCTGCTGGTGGACGGCGATGCCGGTCTGCGCAGTCTGGATCTGATGCTCGGCATCGGCGACGGCGCGATGTATGACCTGTCGGATGTGTTTTCCGGCAACTGCGAGCCGATCCGCGCCATGTATCCCTCGCCCATCTGTGAAGGTGTGTCTGTGCTTCCGGCGCCGACCGGGCTCGAACAGCTCTGCCGGCCGACGGAGATGCGCAAGCTCTGCCGCGGTCTTGCGCGGTATTACGATCAGGTGCTGATCGACTGCCCTGCAGGGGTCGGCGCCGGGTTTTTGACCGCTGTGGCGGGCGCGGATCAGGCGATCGTCGTGACGACGCCGGACATGGTCTGTGCGCGGGATGCCCAGATCGTCGGCGGACTGCTGTCTGCCCGCAGGCTCGAGAGCCGATTGGTCATCAACCGCCTGCGTCCGCGCTGGGTGCGGCGGGGGCGGCTGCCCGATGTGGATGCCGTGATGGATACCGCCGGGATCCGCCTGCTGGGGCTTGTGCCGGAGGATGAGCTGCTGGCTACCTCGTGCGCATGCGGCCGTCCGATTCCGGCGCACTGTGCGGCGAGCCAGTGCTTTTCCCGCATTGCCCGCCGGATGTGCGGCGAGGATGTGGAGCTGGCACAGCTTGAAAAATTGGTTGACGCCTGAATTTGAACAAGGATACGGATAAAGGAGAGATCGTTATGAACATTGCCCTGATTGCCCACGATTCCAAAAAAGAGCTGATGGTGCAGTTTTGCATCGCCTATTGCGGCGTGCTGAGCCGCCATACGCTCTGCGCCACCGGAACGACCGGCAAAATGGTGTCCGAGGCGACGGGTCTTTCCATTACGCGGTATATGAGCGGCTCTCAGGGCGGCGATCAGCAGATCTCTGCCCGCATTGCCTGCGACGAGATCGATCTGCTGCTTTTCTTCCGCGACCCGATGGCTTCCCGCCCGAGCGAGCCGAACGAAAACGACATGCTGCGCCTGTGCGACATGCGCAATATCCCGATCGCTACGAATATTGCGACGGCTGAGGTGCTGATCCACGGTCTTGAGCGCGGCGATCTGGACTGGCGCACGATCGTCAATCCCCGCTGAGACTGAATGTTGGCTAAAGGGCGCACAGAGTGCGCCTTTTTCCTTGTTTGGACCGTCTGCCGGTGAAACCGGGCGGGTCCGGTCGATACCCGAGATAGGAGTGAACCGCAAAATGGAGATCAACAAAGCCCCGCGCGGCACGCAGGATGTGCTGCCGGCGGAGAGCGATAAATGGCAGTATGTCGAGCGCACCGCTTTGGCAATCGCGCGCGACTACGGATACCGCGAGATGCGCACGCCGGTGTTTGAGCATACCGAGCTGTTTCTGCGCGGCGTCGGCGAGACGACCGACGTGGTGCAAAAGGAGATGTACACCTTCACCGACAAGGGCGGCCGCTCGATCACCCTCCGGCCGGAGGGAACGGCGGGTGCAGCGCGCTGCCTGCTTGAGCATGGGCTGCAAAACGGGCCGCTGCCGCAAAAGGTGGCGTATCTGACCTCCTGCTACCGCTATGAAAAGCCGCAGGCGGGGCGTCTGCGGGAATTCCACCAGTTCGGTGCGGAGTGCTTCGGCGCGGCGGAGCCGCAGGCGGACGCGGAGCTGATCGCTTTGGCGCGTACCGTTCTGCAGACGCTCGGCGTGACCGGTGTATCGCTCCATCTCAACTCCATCGGCTGTCCGACCTGCCGTGCGGAATACCACAAGGCGCTGAAGGCCTATTTCTCCGCCCGCAGAGAGGAGCTTTGCCAGACCTGTCAGGAGCGGCTGGAGCGCAACCCGATGCGGATATTAGACTGCAAGTCGCCGGTGTGCAAAGAGATCGCCGCCGGGGCGCCTGTAATGCTCGATTATCTCTGTGCCGACTGCGCCGCGCACTTTGAAGAGGTGCGCGCCTGCCTGACGGCGGCGGAGATCCCGTTTGAACTGGATACCGGCATTGTGCGCGGGCTGGATTATTACACCCGCACCGTGTTCGAGTTTGTCTCCGATGCCCTCGGCGCGCAGGCGGTCGTTTGCGGCGGCGGACGGTATGACGGACTTGTTGAGGAGCTGGGCGGACCGCATCTGCCCTCGCTCGGCTTTGCAATCGGCCTGGAGCGGCTGCTCATGATCATGGAAGCGAAGGGCGCCGCCCTGCCGGAGTCTCCCCGCTGTGAGGTGTATTTCGCCCCGATGGGCAAAGAGGCGGTGCGCGCCTGCTTTGCTCTGGTCACGCGTCTGCGTGAGGGCGGCGTGGCGGCGGAATGCGACCTGATCGGCCGCGGACTGAAAGCGCAGATGAAATACGCCGCCAAGCTCGGCGCGCGCTACACGGTCGTGGTGGGAGATAACGAGCTTGCCTCCCAGCGCGCCGTACTGAAAGATATGGCGGACGGAAAAACGGAAGAGATCGCGCTGGACGACAGCCTGTATACTACCTTATATAATAAATCGCTTGACCGTCAGCTGGCGGGCATGGCGGATCTGTTTGACAGCGTTAGGGAGGAATAAATCATGGCGGAAACCATTAAAGGACTGCACCGCACCCATTACTGCGGCACGCTGCGGGAGAGCGATGCGGGCAAAGAAGTGACTCTGTTCGGCTGGGTGCAGCGGCAGCGCGACCTCGGTCAGCTGATCTTTGTGGACCTGCGCGACCGCAGCGGCATTGTGCAGCTGACATTTGACGAAACGACCGACCGCGCAGTGTTTGACAAGGCGTTTACGGTGCGCAGCGAGTATGTGCTCGCGGTGCGCGGCGTTGTGCGCGTGCGCTCTGCCAAAAATGCGGAGCTGCCGACCGGAGATATCGAGGTGCTGGTCGAGGAGCTGCGGATCCTAAACCGCGCCGAAACGCCGCCGTTTGAGATCATCGAGGGCTGCACGACCGCCGAGGCGACGCGGCTTAAATACCGCTATCTGGATCTGCGGCGCCCGGAATTGCAGCGCAATCTGTATATGCGCCACCGTATCGCCAAGGCGGCGCGCGACTATTTCGACCGCGAGGGCTTTCTGGAGATCGAAACGCCGATGCTCATCAAGTCCACGCCCGAGGGCGCGCGGGACTTCCTCGTTCCCTCCCGACTGCACCACGGGGAGTTTTATGCCCTGCCGCAGTCGCCGCAGCTGTATAAGCAGCTGTGCATGGTGGCGGGCTTTGACCGCTATGTGCAGCTGGCGCGCTGCTTCCGCGACGAGGATCTGCGGGCAGACCGCCAGCCGGAATTTACGCAGATCGACATGGAGATGTCCTTTGTCGACGTCGAGGATGTGCTCGCCGTCGGCGAGGGGCTGATGAAGCATATATTCAAAACGGTGCTGGATGTGGATCTGCCGACCCCGCTGCCCCGCTTGCGGTATACCGAGGCGATGGAGCGGTTCGGATCGGATAAGCCGGATGTGCGATTTGGTATGGAGCTGATTGACCTGTCCGACGCGGTGCGCGGCTGCGGCTTCGGCGTGTTTGCCTCCGCACTGGAGGGCGGCGGCACGGTGCGCGGCATCACTGCCAAGGGCGGCGCAGCCGTGCTGTCCCGCAAGGAGATGGACAAGCTCACCGAGATGGTGCGCGGTATCGGCGCCAAGGGGCTTGCCTGGGTGCGTCTGACCGAAGAGGGCGTGCTGTCCTCGTTCGGGAAATTCATGACGCCGGAGCAGATGGAGACGCTCCTGACCGCCGCTGGCGCCGAAAAGGGCGATGCGGTGCTGATCATTGCCGATACGGTCAAAAAGCACGTGCTGCAGACTCTGGGGGCTCTGCGTCTTGAGGTGGCAAACAAGCTGCAGATCGAGCGCAGCGGTTATCAGATGCTGTGGATCACCGAATTCCCGTTCTTTGAGTGGGATGAGGAGACGGGGACGTGGATGGCTATGCATCATCCGTTTACCTCGCCGCTTGACGAGTGCGTGCCGTATCTGGACAGCGCGCCCGAAAAGGTGTTTGCCAAGGCGTATGATCTGGTGCTCAACGGCATTGAGCTGGCGTCCGGCTCCATCCGCATTACCGATCCCGAGCTGCAGGGGCATATGTTCCGTGCGCTCGGTCTGTCGGATGAGGAGGCGCACGAGAAGTTCGGCTTCCTCACCGACGCGTTCCGCTACGGTGCGCCGCCCCACGGCGGCATGGGCATCGGGCTTGACCGCCTCGTGATGCAGATGCTGGGTGCGCCCACGCTGCGTGACGTGCTGGCTTTCCCGAAGGTGCAGAACATGACCGAGCTGATGACCGACTGCCCGGCTGAGGTGGATGCCGGACAGCTTGCCGATCTCGGCATCGCTCTGGCGGAAGAACCGGCGAAGTCCTGACAGAGAAAAAGATGAATTTAGGCGTGCCATCGCGGATGGCGTCGGCGGGAGCTCCGTCCGGCGCATCGGCGGTGGCACGCTTCTTTTGCGGTGGGACTGCGGGAAATGGCGTGCGGGAAATGCGGAAAATACGGTCTGAGAAACGAAAAACAGAAAAAAGGAAAGAAATTTCAAAAAAGGTGTTGACAAGGGGGAGGAAGTGTGGTATACTAGCGAAGCTGTCCCGGAAAACGGACAGCGGGACCTTGAA
>CAKUMQ010000015.1 GCA_934667845.1 uncultured Eubacteriales bacterium
GGAGTGATCGGGTCTATCCGTTTATCCGGCGATATGTGACGCAGCGGCTGCGCGGCACCCGTGTGCCGTATGCGGTGGAGGCGTTTCCGGAGGGCGACCAGCGGCACCTGTCGGCGGAAAGCGCACTGTTCGCCCGCGTGATCACCGAGGGGCTGTACGGCATAACGCCGGTGGGACTGCACCGGCTTGAATTGCGCTCGGCTGTGCCAAAAGCGCTCGGCTGGGTAACGCTTCGTGACATCCGCGCCGGCGGGGGCAGCTTTGACCTGGCCATAGCCCGCCAAAGCGGAGGACACACGGTGGTGATCACCGCCGACGGACGGCAGACCGAGCGCTTCATCCCCTTGGGGGAGGCGTATGTTTGGGAGAGATAGCTCCCGCCCTCTGCGGAAAGCCACCAGCTGAACGCGGCGGCATTTTCTCTTTTGTTTCCTTATATATCAGCCGCCAACCGGATCGCGACATAGAAAAAGAGCTTTCGCCCGCTCACGCGGGGAAAGCTCTTTTTTCACAGTAAACAGCGTCAGATCGACCGCAGAGCGGCAAACTCCGTTTTCAGTGCCGCGTACAGGCGGGTATACAGCGCATAATACGGCGCATAGGCTTCCGCCTGCGCCGACGGCTGCTGCGGCGCGCGGGTGCGAACCACCGCGTCACACGCCTGCTCCACCGAGGGATACACCCCGGCGCCGACGCCTGCCAGCAGCGCGGCGCCGAGCGCGCCGCCCTCGTCTGCCTGCAGGGTATTGACCGGGCAGCCGTAGAGATCCGCCAGCATCTGCCGCCAGAGCGGACTGCGCCCCCCACCGCCGCAAAGTGTCATCTGCGTGACGGGCACGCCCATTTCACGGAACACATCCAGACATTCGCGCTGGGAATAGGCGACGCCCTCGAGCACGGCACGAATGAGATGGGCGCGGGTGTGGCGGGCGGACAGCCCGAAAAATACGCCGCGGCAGTCGGGGTCGGGATGCGGCGAGCGCTCGCCCATCAGATAGGGCAGAAACAGCAGCTTGTCCGCCCCGGGCGGGACCTGTGCCGCCTCCTCGTCCATCAGCCGGTAGGGGTCGATCCCGGCGGCGTCCGCCCGGGCGATCTCTCCGGCGCAGCAGGTGTCCCGCAGCCATTTCAGCGACAGCCCCGCGCTCTGTGTACAGCTCATCACCGTCCACTTGCCGGGCACCGAGGCACAGAGACTGTGGACGCGCCCCGCCGGGTCAAGCCGCAGCGTATCCGTCACGGCATAGATCACCGCCGAGGTGCCGATCGTGTTGAATGCGCTGCCCTGCCGCACGATGCCGGTGCCGACTGCGGCGGCGGCGTTGTCGCCCGCTCCGGCGGCGACCGGCGTCCCAACGGGCAGTCCCGTCTCCGCTGCGGCTGCCGCATGCACCGTTCCGGTCAGCTCGGGCGATTCATACAGCTGCGGCAGCAGCGAGCGGTCCACGCCAAACGCCTGCAAAAGCTCCGGCGACCAGCAGCGCCCGCCGATATCCATCAGCTGCATGCCCGACGCATCCGACACCTCGGTGGCGAATTCGCCGGTCAGGCGATAGCGGATATAATCCTTCGGCAGCAGAATATGCGCACAGCGGGCATACAGCTCCGGCTCGTGCGCCTGCACCCACAGGATCTTCGCGGCGGTGAAGCCGGTCATTGCCGGATTGGCGGAAATGTCGATCAGCCGCCGTTCGCCGACAAGCTGCTTCATCCGCTCCGCCTCTGCCGCCGTGCGCTGATCGCACCACAGGATCGCGGGGCGCAGCACCTGCCCCTCGCGATCCAGCAGCACAAGCCCATGCATCTGCCCCGAAAGCCCGACGGCGATGCGCTCGCCCCGGGACGGCGGCGCTTTGGTCAGCACCGCGCGCACACCGTCGCACACAGCGCGCCACCAGTCCTCGGGATCCTGCTCTGCCCAGCCGTTTTGCGGCTGGGACAGCGGGTATTCGCCGGTATAGGACGCAAGAACCTGTCCCTGTTCGTCAAACAGCACCGTTTTCGTGCCGGAGGTGCCGATATCTATCCCCAACAGCCGCATGGTTCACAGTCTCCTTTCCAAGCAGTCGGTGCCGCAAAGCTCCCGGCTGCGCGCGTCGGGCTGGTGCCCGCCCGCATACAGCGTTATGCCGCCGTCCGGCTCGACGCGGTCTCCGTTATCGTCCACGATCTTCAGCCAATAGCCGTCGATCGACACCGTTACCGTTTGGCTCTCTCCGGCGTCTAATTCGACCGAGGCGATCCCGCAGAGCTGATACAGCGGCGTCACCCTGCGGCTGTCGTGCGCTTTCGCATAGATCTGCACTGCTTCGCGTCCGCGCCGCGCGCCGGTGTTGGTCACCGTCACGGACACGCGCGCCCCGCCGGCAGTGCGCTCGGCCAAAAAGTCACGATAGGCAAACGCCGTATAGGACAGCCCGAACCCGAACGGATAGAGCGGCTTTTGCCGGATATAGCGGTAGGTACGCCCCTCCATGCGGTAATCGGTAAAATCGGGAATGGGGTCGTCGTTGTGATAAAAGGTGACCGGCAGACGGCCGGAGGGACATACCCTGCCGAACAGCACATCTGCCACCGCCTCGCCGCCCCGTGCGCCGGGATACCAGGCGTGCAGGATCGCGCGGGCGGCTTCATTGCCGATGCCGAGGTCGATCGCGCTGCCGGCTGTCACCACAATAACCACGCGGTCGGTAACCCCCAGCACCGCCTTTAAGAGCCGCTGCTGGCTTTCCGGCAGGCACAGATCGCGCTTGTCGCCCGCCGCGTATTCGTTGGACGCATCCCCCTCCTCGCCCTCGATGGAGGGATCAAGCCCCAGGCAGAGCACGGTCACATCCGCCATGCGCGCATACGCCAGCGCCTCCGCCATGCGGTCGTCTGCCGCCGCCAGTCCCGAGGTGCGGTCGCGATACAAATGCGCGCCGAGCGTGACATACACGCGCTTGTCGGGCAGTGCGCGGCGGATGCCGTCCGCGACTGTCACATACTCTCCCGCGGTGCCGTTGTAGTTGCCGTCCAGCACCGACACGGACTGGGCGCAGGGACCGATAACTGCCACCGCACGCAGCTTTTCCGGAGACAGCGGCAAAAATCCGCCCTCGTTTTTCAGCAGCGCCACGCTTTCATTCGCCATACGGCGGTTGAGCGCGCAGCTCTCCGGCGTATCCACCGCCTCGGGCGGAATATCGCCGAACGGATCCGTCTCCTCGAACAGCCCCAACCGGATACGCGTGGCAAACAGCCGCTCCGCCGCTGTCGTCAGATCCGTCTCCGTGATCAGCCCGTCCCGCAAGGCGCCGAGCAGATAGGCATACGCCCCGCCGCAGTTTAAGTCGCAGCCGCTTTTCAGCGCCAGCGCCGCGGATTCGGGGCCGGAATCGGTGACGTGGTGGTTCTCGTGAAAATCCGCGATGGCACCGCAGTCGGACACATAATGCCCCGCAAAGCCCCATTCGCCGCGCAGTATATCGCCGATCAGCCGCGGGCTGCCGCAGCACGGCTCGCCGTTCACGCGGTTATATGCCCCCATGACCGACTCAACATTCGCCTCCTTCACCACCTTTTCAAAGGCGGGCAGATAGGTGTCATGCAGGTCGTGCTCGCTGACCTCGGCGTTAAACGCATGGCGCATCGCCTCCGGTCCGCTGTGGACGGCGAAATGCTTCGCGCAGGCAGCGGCTTTCAGAAACGCGCCGTCCCCCTGCAGCCCCCGCACAAAGCTCTTGCCCATTTCGGCAGTCAGAAACGGATCCTCGCCGTAGGTCTCATGCCCGCGCCCCCAGCGCGGGTCGCGGAAAATATTGATGTTGGGCGACCAGAAGGTAAGCCCCTTGTAAATATCCCGATCTCCCTCGCGGGATGCCAGGTTGTACTTGGCGCGTCCCTCCTCGGCGACCACGCCCGCCACCTCATGCAAAAGCGCCGGATCAAACGAAGCCGCCATGGCGATCGCCTGCGGAAATACTGTAGCCAGTCCCGCCCGCGCCACACCGTGGAGAGCTTCGTTCCACCAGTTGTAGGCGGGAATGCCGAGCCGGTCGATCGCCGGTGCGTTAAACAGCAGCTGCGACGCCTTTTCCTCCGCCGTCATCTGCGCCACAAGCGCCTTTGCCCGGCGGTGCGCTTCTTCATGCGTCATTATTTTTCCCCCTTACGGTCTGCACATCAGCTGATTGAGAATGCTCTGGAGATATTCCTGCCGTCCCGAGCCGGGCATTTCGGGCGCGCCGAGCGCCTCGGCACGCGCCGCCAGCTCGGAAAGTGTCGCCTCGCCCGCGCGGATCTTCGCGCCGACGCCGGCCGCAAAGCTCGCATAGCGGTCGCGGACAAAGCGATCGATCCGCCCGTCCTCAATAATGCGGGCAGCATTGATCAGTCCGAGCGCAAACGCATCCATACCGAGGATAAAACTGTAGGCCAGATCCTCCGGCGTGCTGCTTGCGCGGCGGGGCTTCGCGTCAAAGTTGAAGCCGCCGTTTTTCATACCGCCCGCCTTCAGCACCTCATACATGCACGCCGTGGTGTCATAGACATTGCAGGGGAATTCGTCGGTATCCCAGCCGAGCAGCAGGTCGCCCTGGTTAGCGTCGATCGAGCCGAGCATGCCGTTCATACCGGCAATGCGCAGCTCGTGCTGGAACGTATGCCCCGCCAGCGTGGCGTGGTTGGCTTCAATATTCAGCTTGAAGTCGCGATCCAGCCCATACTGCCGCAGAAAACCGATCGCGGTGGCGGCATCGAAATCGTACTGGTGCTTTGTCGGCTCCTTCGGCTTCGGCTCAATGAGGAAATCCCCCGTAAACCCGATCGAGCGGCCGTAGTCCACCGCCATACGCATCAGCGCGGCAATATTTTCCTGCTCGAACTTCACATCGGTATTCCACAGGGTCTCATACCCCTCGCGTCCGCCCCAGAACACATAGCCGCTGCCGCCCAGCTTAACGGTCATCTCCAGCGCCTTCTTTATCTGCGCCGCCGCAAAGCAGTATACGTCGGCGGAATTTGTCGATCCCGCGCCGTTCTGAAAACGGGGATTGCCGAACATGTTGGCGGTTCCCCACAGGCAGCGGATACCGGTCTCCTGCATTTTTTCGAGCATTAGATCGGTGATCTCATCCAGACGGCGGTTCGTCTCGCGGATATCATCCGCCTCCGGCACGAGATCCACGTCATGGAAGCAGAAATACCGCACACCGAGCTTCTGCATAAAGGTAAAACCGGCTTCCACCTTGGCGCGCGCATGCGCCATCGTTCCCGGCTCGCAGCCGAAGCTCTTGTCTGTCGTTCCGCGCCCGAACATATCCGTTCCGGTCGCGCAAAGGTGGTGCCACCAGGCCAGCGCAAAGGGCAGATGCTCCTTCATCGGCTTGCCGAGGATCATGCGGTCGGCATCGTAGTATTTAAAGGCAAACGGGTTCTGACTGTCTGCTCCCTCATAGCGCACATACGGCACGCCGGGGAAATATTCTGCATTTGACAAAGCTGATTACCTCCTGATAGTCGATTGTAGCTTAATCATAGCAAGGTCCGCTTGACAACGCAAGAAATTTGTTATACTATTATAGACAATAATTAAGGATGTGCGTATATATGCTGTTTTATGAAAAGGAGCGCTCAAGGGGCGAGCATTACCTCTATCATCAGTTTGACACCGATCTGAATTTTCCGCCGCATCTGCACCGCAGCTTTGAATTCGTCTATGTCGAGGACGGCGAGCTGCAGATCACACTGGACGACAGGGAATTTGCGATCCGCAGCGGCGAGATCGCGATCATTGCCCCGAACCGGCTGCATTCCTATCGCACGCCGGTCAGCTCGGTCAGCTACCTCTGTATCTTTTCGCCGGACTACTGCTACGACCTGTATACCTTTCTGCTGGAAAATGAGCCGGACGCCCCCGTTTTCCGGCTGGAAGATCCCGCCGTGATCGCGCGGCTCAGCGCACCCGGCAACAACCTGTTCCGCGTCAAAAGTGCCCTGTACGCCATTGCCGGACAATTCTTATCCTGCCGCACCTTTCATCGACGGGAGGCAGGCGGCGACGGCGCACTGCCGGAAAGGGTGATCGACTGGCTGCAGCAGCATTTCCGCGAGCCGATCACGCTGAAGGATCTGGCGGCATATACCGGCTATCACTACAACTACCTGTCCGCATGGCTGCACAGGCAGCTGAACATCGGCTTTGCTGCGCTCGTCAACGAATACCGCGTCGATCTGGCGTCAGATCTGCTCATACAGACCGATCTGCCCGTTATCGAGATCGCCGGACAGTGCGGCTTTGAAACCGTGCGCACGTTAAACCGCTGCTTTCTCCATCTGCGCGGCGTGACGCCGACCGCATACCGAAAAGACCGGCGGCAATGACCCCGCCCGCCGCCGGCTTACTGTCCGCTGCACACGGACAGTAAGCCCGTTCGTTTTCCCCGTGCGGTCAGCTTCTCCGCCGAAAAAGAAAAAGAGCGGAAAACTCTTGCAAAAATCTTTTTTTCCTGTACAATAGGAGAGAAAACAAAAAAGGAGTCGACCGCCATGCAGGATAATACAGCCTTGAAGCAAAAATTCACCGCACAATTCGGATATACGCCGCAGTGGATCTTTTCTGCACCGGGACGGACCGAGCTGAGCGGCAACCACACCGACCATCAGCACGGCGTCGTTCTGGCGGCAGCCGTCGATCTGGACACCCGCGCCGCCGTGGCGGAAAACGATAAAAACTGCATCCGCCTTTTTTCCGAGGGCTACTGCCTCTATGAAATTCCGCTCCCCGTCGGGGAGCCGCGCGCCGATGCCTACGGCACGACGGCATCGCTGATCTCCGGCGTGGCGGCACGGTTCGCCGCGCTCGGCTATCCCGTCCGCGGATTCGATGCCTATGTCGTGTCCCGCGTGCTGTCCGGCAGCGGCCTCTCCTCCTCCGCGGCGTTCGAGGTGCTGATCGGCGTGATCCTCAACCATATAGGCAGCTGCGGTCTCAGCGCGGCAGAGATCGCAAAGATCGGTCAATATGCGGAAAACGTCTATTTCGGCAAGCCCTGCGGACTGATGGATCAGACCGCCTCCGCCGTCGGCAACATCATCACGATCGACTTTGCCGACCCCGACCATCCGCAGATCGAGCCGCTCGCCTTTGATTTTTCCGCCTGCGGCTACTCGCTCTGCATTATTGATTCCGGTGCCAGCCATGCCGATCTGACCGACTGCTATGCCGCGATCACCAACGAGCTGAAGGCGGTGTGCGCCTGTTTCGGCAAGGAATTTCTGCGGGATATTCCCGAGGAGGACTTTTTCCGCGACCTGCCCGCCGTCCGGCAGAAAGTCGGCGACCGCGCCGTTTTGCGCGCCGTCCACGTCTATGAGGAGAACAAACGGGTCAAGAACCAGGTCGCCGCGCTCCGCCGCAACGACTTTGACACATTCCTGCAGCTTGCCGCCGCTTCGGGGGAATCCTCGTGGATGCTGCTGCAAAACGTGATCCCGGAGGGGCGCGTTCAGGCGCAGGAAATGGCGTATGCGCTCACCGTGACCGCACATCTGCTTAACGGACACGGCGCCTGCCGCGTCCATGGCGGCGGCTTTGCGGGGACGATCCAGGCATTTGTGCCGAACGACCGCCGCGACGCCTTCCGCGCGGAGATCGAGCGTCTGCTCGGCGCGGGCAGCTGCCACGTCCTGTCCATCCGCCCCGAGGGCGGCATTCTGATGGAGGACTGCCGATGAACCGCGCACTGTATGCCCTTGCCGCCTATGCCGAGGCGCACGGGCTGATCGAACCGGACGACCGCATCTGGGCGGTCAACCGTCTGCTGGAGGTCATGGGGCTTTGCGACATCACCCCGCCCGAGGAGCCGCTCGGCGACGTCCCGCTGCCCGCGCTGCTGGCGACCCTGACGCAAAATGCGGTCGACCGCGGCGTGATCGACGATAATCAGACCGCGCGCGACCTGTTTGATACCAAGCTGATGGGGGCGCTGACTCCCGCACCGCACGAGGTGCGCCGGAAATTTTCCGCGCTGTACCGCGAAAGCCCGCAGACCGCCACCGACTGGTATTACGCCTTTTCCGGTGATACCCACTACATCCGCCGCGACCGCATCGCCCGCGATATCAAGTGGCAGTACCCCTGCGCCTACGGCGCGCTCGACATCACGATCAACCTGTCGAAGCCGGAAAAAGACCCCCGCGCCATTGCGGCGGCGCGCGCCGCCGCGCCGTCCGGCTACCCGAAATGTATGCTCTGTGCGGAAAACGAGGGCTATGCCGGCCGTATGGATTACCCCGCCCGGCAAAATCACCGCCCGATCCCGCTGACGGTCAACGGGGAAAACTGGTATCTGCAGTATTCGCCCTACGTCTACTACCCCGAGCACTGCATCGTCTTTAACGGGAAGCACATGCCCATGAAGATCGACCGGCAGACCTTTGCCAAGCTGCTCGATTTTGTGGCGCTCTTTCCCCATTATTTCGTCGGATCAAACGCCGATCTGCCGATCGTCGGCGGCTCGATCTTGAGCCACGACCACTTCCAGGGCGGTCACTACGATTTCGCCATGGCGAAGGCACCGATCGAAACGCCGGTCGCCTTCGCGGGCTTTGACGACGTTGAAGCCGGCATCGTCAAGTGGCCGATGTCGGTCATCCGCCTGCGCTGCCGGGACAAGGCGCGGCTTGTCGACCTCGCCGACCGCATCCTTGCCGCGTGGCGCGGCTACACCGACGAAAGCGCGTTTATCTACGCCTTTACCGACGGCGTGCCGCACAACACCATCACCCCGATTGCCCGTCAAAACGGCGGCTGCTTTGAGCTGGATCTTGTGCTGCGCAACAATATCACCACCCCCGAGCACCCGCTCGGGGTCTATCACCCGCATGCCGAGCTGCACCATATCAAAAAGGAAAATATCGGTCTGATCGAGGTGATGGGTCTGGCGGTGCTGCCCGCCCGTCTGAAAGCGGAGCTTACCGGTCTGCGGGACGCTATCCTTGCGGGCAGCGATATTCGCGGCGACGAAGCGCTCGAAAAGCACGCCGACTGGGTGGATGAGCTGAAAACGCGCCACCGCTTCACCGCGGAAAACACCGCGGAGATCCTGCGGCAGGAGGTCGGTGCCGTATTTGCCCGCGTGCTTGCGGATGCGGGCGTATATGCGCGCACTCCGGAGGGAAAGGCGGCATTTCTGCGCTTTATTGACACGGTAAACGGCCAAGGCTGACCCACCCGCCGGAAAAATACCGCTATACGGACAAACATAAAGGAACACGCCCCGTTTCCGTAAAAGAAACAGGGCGTGTTTTTTGTGCTTACCGCTTATTCCGCCAGCGCGCGGGACAGCCAAATGCTGCCGATGTCCATCGCATTATACAGACCGGTCTTTTCACTCTTTTTGAGGATACGGTCGCGCATCCGCAGCTCGGGATCGGTGGACAGCAGCTGCACCTGGATCCGGTCAGCCATCGTCATCCCGTGCACCTCGCGGGTGGACAGGATCTGCATCATGACCACGCATTTGTCTGCCATGTGCCCGTAATACAGGGTGTTGCCGCTGCGCACGAGCGGCTTGCCCTTATACATCAGAAAAGCTGCCTTGTTTGTCTTTTCCGCCATAGAAACTCTCCTTTTAATTATTGAGATAATACCGGACAAGCGCACGCAGCAGCTCGTCCCGGTCGATCCGGCGGATCAGACTGCGGGCGTTGTTGTGGGTCGTGATATACGTAGGATCCTCCGAGAGAATATACCCCACCATCTGATTGATCGGGTTATACCCCTTTTCCTTGAGCGCGTCGTACACGGTCGTCAAGATCCGTTTCATTTCCAGCTCGTCATCGCTGCCGAGGGAAAAGGTCTGTGTCCTGTCCTGCATCCGATTCGCCTCCTCTAAAAAACCGATATTTTCTCTATTATACGCCTATTGCCGGAAAAAAGCAACCCCTTATGTGCGAAGCAGGCAGCCTTTTTCTTCCAAAGCGGCGCAAATATTGCGCACGGCGGGATCAATATCCGCATCGGTCAGCGTTTTATCCGCCGCACGGAAGGTTAAGCTGTAGGCGACGCTCTTTTTCCCGGCGAGGATCTGCGCCCCGCGGTAGACGTCAAACAGCCGCACGGATTCCAGCGTTCTGCCGCCCGCCTTGCGGATCACGGCTTCGATCTGCGCCACAGGCATATCGTCATCGCACAGCAGCGCGAGGTCGCGCTCCACGGCGGGGAAGCGGGGCAGCGGCTTGTATATGACCCGCTTTTCGGGGACGGCAAACAACACGTCCAGCGCCACCTCGGCGGTATAGACACGGCAGCCGAAGCCGTAGCTCTGCGCCGTATCGGGATGCAGCTCGCCGAACACGGCGACGCGGCTGCCGTCATACAGCACCGCCTCCGCCTGACGGCCGGGGTGCAGATACGGCTCCGCAGACACGCGGTAGTCTACGCGGCAGCCAAACGCCGCCATCAGCTGCTCGACAAGTCCCTTCAGCGTGAAGAAATCCTCTTCCTCGCCATAAAGGCCGATGCACAGCGCCGGACGCTCCTCCGGCTGCTCGGTCAGCGGCAGCGCCTTCGGAATAAACACCTTGCTCAGCTCGAAGAAGCGGCAGGCGTCGTTGCGGCGGTTATAGTTGGTCGCCAGCACCGTCAGCATGTTCGTCACAAGCTGCGTGCGCATGGCGGAATACTCCTCGCCCAAGGGATTGAGCAGAGTGATCATCCGGCGGCGGGGATCCTCCTGCGGCAGGTTGAGCGCATCGAGCGCCTTGCCGCTGATGAAGGAATAGGTCACGATCTCCCGCAGGGATGCCGCGGTCAGCAGGCGCTTGACGCGGTCGCTCTTGATGCGCTCGGGCAGCAGCGTGCCGCGCCGCACCTCGCCGCGCATGCGGGTCGCTTTGACGTGGTCATAGCCGTAGACGCGGATGACCTCCTCGGCGATATCGGCGCGCCCCTCCATGTCGTCCCGGCGGGTCGGGATATGGCAGTGCAGCGTCTTACCGTCATATTCGGTCGGGATCTCCAGGCGGTTTAAGATATCCGCCATCGTCTCGCCGGGCACGTCCACACCGAGCAGAGCCGACACGCTCTCAGCCGTCACCGACAGCTCGCGCGGCTGCGGCAGCGTCTCATAGCGGTCGATCGCCCCGTCGACGATATCGCCCGCGTCCAGCTCCTCGATCAGCGAAAGTGCCCGCTCCATCGCGTATTCCACGCCGGTGATGTCCACGCCGCGCTCAAACCGCGCGCTCGCCTCCGTCCGCATACCGAGCGCACGCGAGGTGCGGCGGACGCTGTCGCGGCGGAATTTCGCCGCCTCGAGAAACAGATTTTTCGTATCGTCCTCGATCTCGCTCTCCAGTCCGCCCATAATGCCGGCAATGCAGGACGGCTTTTCGGCATCCGCGATCACGAGCATATCCCCGGTGAGCGTGTGGGGCTTGTCGTCCAGCGTCGTCATCACCTCGCCGGCGTTTGCACGGCGCACCACAATGGCGTGACCGGCGATGCGGTCAAGGTTGAATGCATGCATCGGCTGACCGGTCTCGAGCATCACGAAATTCGTGATATCCACGATATTGTTGATCGGCCGCATGCCTGCCGCGCGCAGACACTCCTGCATCCAGGCGGGCGAGGGCGCGATCCGCAGGTTTTTCACCACCCGGCCGAGATACCGCGGGCAGAGGTCGTAATCTCTGACCTCGACGGAGATATTGTCGCGGATATCGCCGCCCGCGGTGTGATAACCGGTCTGCGGCGTACGCAGCGGTTTATTCAGCGCCACCGCCGCCTCGCGCGCCAGTCCGAGCACGCTCTGGCAATCGGGGCGGTTCGGGGTCACGCTGAAGTCGATCAGCACATCGTCCATATGCAGGATCGACCGCATATCCGTGCCGGGCGCGGGGGCGTCGTGCAGGATCATGATGCCGTTTACCGATGCGCCGGGATAGTCCGCCTCGGTCAGCATCAGCTCGCCGCCCGAGCAGAGCATACCGTTTGAGGGCAGCCCGCGCAGCTTGCCCGCCTTGATATGCGTCCCGTTCGGCAGATGGGAGTCGTCGAGCGCAGCGGGGACATACGCCCCCTCAAACACGTTCTGCGCCCCGGTGATGATCTGCACAGGCTCCGCTTCGCCGACATCCACCTGACAGATCTGCAGATGGTCAGAATCGGGATGCGGCTCGATTCTGACGATACGTCCGACCACAACGCGGCTCATGCGGTCAGCCATATCCTCCACGCTTTCGACTTCAAAGCCGGAAAGCTCCATTTTGTCGCAAAGCTCCTTGACCGGCACGTTAACATCCACATACCGGCGAAGCCAATTCAGAGAAATCAACATCGCTTCCGGTCTCCTTTCAGAATTGATCCAAGAACCGCCGGTCGTTTTCAAACAGCAGACGGATATCGGTGATCTTGTGGCGGGTGATGGCAAGGCGGTCGAGTCCGATGCCGAACGCAAAGCCGGAATACACCTCCGGGTCGATGTCGCAGCTTTGCAGCACGCGCGGATGCACCATGCCCGCGCCGAGGATCTCGATCCAGCCGACGCCCTTGCAGATCCGGCAGCCCTGTCCGCCGCAGGTGGGGCAGGACACATCGACCTCTACGCTCGGCTCGGTGAACGGGAAGAAGGACGGGCGGAAGCGGACGCTGGTATCCCTGCCGTAGATCTCGTGGGCGAACTGCTCGAGCACACCCTTTAAGTCGCAGAGCGTCACGCCCTTATCGACGACCAGACCCTCCATCTGATGGAACACCGGCGAGTGGGTCGCGTCCACCTCGTCGGCACGGTAGACACGGCCGGGGCAGACCACGCGGATCGGCGGCTTGCGCGTTTCCATCGTGCGGATCTGCGCCGCCGACGTCTGGGTGCGGAGGAGCAGGCTGTCGCTTAAATAGAACGTATCCTGCATATCCCGTGCCGGATGATCCTTCGGCACGTTCAAGCACTCGAAATTGTAGTGATCCGTCTCCACCTCGGGGCCGTCCACCACGTCAAAGCCCATGGAGCGGAAAATGTCGATCATATCGTCGATCGCCTGCGACAGCGGGTGCAGCCCGCCGGCGGGCGCGGCTTTGCCCGGCATGGTCACATCGAGCGTCTCCGCCTTGAGCCGTGCCTGCGACAGCGCCTCGTTCACCGCCGCCTCGCGCTCTGCCATCGCCTGCTCCAACTCTGCGCGCAGGCGGTTGACCATCTGCCCGATACGGGGGCGCTCCTCCGCCGGCAGACTGCCCATGCCGCGCAGAAGCTCGGTCAGCGGCCCCTTCTTGCCCATAAAGCGCACGCGGAACTCCTCGATCGCCTTCGGGGCGTCCGCGTTCTTCAGCTCGGAAAGCGCCTGCTGCCGCAGCGCCTCCAATCTCTCTTTCATCGGAATCATCCTTTCCTTATCGCTTGCTCTGTGCCGTTTTCCGGGCATAAAAAATCGTCCCTCACCAAAGGGACGAAGACGACCAGCTCCGCGGTACCACCCTGTTTTCCGCCCCGCAAAAACACGCGGCGGACACTCGGCGACCGATAACGGCGGTCAGACCCGTCAGAGCCTACTTGCCCTCACAAAAGGGGCGTTCCGCCCTGCTGCTCCGGAGTGAATTTCAGCTGCCGTCTCCCGCAGGACGCTTTCAGCCGGGGGCGTCCCTCTCTGCGGCGGGAGGATCGGCGCTTACTCTCTCCATCGCGGCATTTATCTCTATACCCTTTATTATAACAGCAAATCCCGCAAAATCAAGGGGTTTTCGGAAAAACTGCCGTTTTCACGTCAAAAAAGCGGTATGTGCCGCGCTGTGCGCGCATAGGGTGAACAGAGAGAGGAGGGGTATCCCTATGGTCTGCCGGATCACCGAACTGCACAACAAGGAAGTCATCAATTTGGACAACGGCAACCGCCTCGGCTGTGTGGACGACGTCGAGGTGGATTCCTGCAGCGCACGGCTCTGTGCCATTGTCATCCACGGGCGGCAGCGGCTGCTCGGTCTTGTCGGCGGCGAGCCTGATATCGTCATCCGCTGGGAGGATATCGAGGTCATCGGCGACGAAACGATCCTCGTGCATTACAAATGTCCGCCGCCCCCGCCCTGCCGCCGCCCGGGCGGCTGGCTCGGCGAATGGCTCGGCCGCCGTTGACAGTCGCTGCGAAACGCGGTACAATAGAGGGGAATCAAAAAAGGAGCGGATCGCACACATGGAACAAACTGCAGTGATCGGCATGAGCGGCGGCGTGGACAGCGCTGTGGCGGCTCTGCTGCTCAAACAACAGGGCTACCGCGTCATCGGCGTTACCATGCGCCTGCTTTGCGGACGGCTCTCCGCCTTTTCCGCGCACAGCGACCGCGATGTCGCCGATGCCGCCGCCGTCTGTCAGGCACTCGGCATCCCCCACCGCGCGCCGGACTTTTCCACCGCGTTTTCATCGCAGGTCGTCGACCGCTTCGCCGCGGAATACGCCGCGGGGCGCACACCGAACCCCTGTGTGCTGTGCAACCGCACCATCAAATTCGGGGCGCTGTGGGATTATGCCCGGGCACTCGGCGCCGACTGCCTTGCCACCGGTCACTACGCCGCCGTGCGGCAGGATCCCGTAACCGGCCGCTATCAGCTTTTGGCGGACGAGTCCGCCAAGGATCAAAGCTATGTGCTGTATGGGCTGACACAGGAGCAGCTCGCCCACGTCCGCTTCCCGCTCTCCGGCAGGGAAAAGGCAGAGGTGCGCGCGCTCGCGGAGGAATACGGGCTGCCGATCGCGCACAAGGGCGACAGCCAGGACATCTGCTTTGTCCCCGACGGCGACCACAGCACATTTTTGCGGCAATACACCGGGCGCACGATGCCGCCGGGCGACTTTACGGATGCGGCGGGGCACCGGCTCGGCACCCATCGCGGGCTCGACCGCTACACGGTCGGGCAGCGCAAGGGGTTGGGGCTTGCGGGTGGACGGCCGCTGTATGTCCTCCGGCTCGACGCTGACAAAAACCGCGTAGTCGTGGGCGGCGAGGAGGAGCAGTACAGCTGCTCGCTCAACGCCTCCGACGCCAATTTCGTCTCCATCGCCCCGCCGGCTGCGCCTATCCGCGTGACCGCCCGCATCCGCTACCACGCCCCACCGGCGGACGCGCTGCTGACGCCGCTGGACGGCGACCGCTTCCGGCTGGACTTTGACCGCCCGCAGCGCGCCGTTGCCCCCGGTCAGGCAGTCGTGCTGTATGACGGCCGTCTGCTGCTCGGCGGCGGCACCATTGACTGATCCGCACTCCCTGCCCTCCCTCCGCTGACCGCGGGGGGAGGGCATCTTTTTGGGCAATTCCTTTCCGAAACCTTCCCTGTTACCTATTTTTCGCCCGGCTTCTTATCTGTTCCGTCCGGAAAGGGTGCGATCCCGCAACCCGTCTGACACTGTGCCGCTCATTGACTATACCGGCGGCACAGGAGGCGATCCGTCTGTTTTGAAGAACAAAAATAGAAGATTTTTCCAATAATTTGCAGAAAATGGTTGACAAACCGCACGCGGACGAGTATACTGATATTGTTGATAGAAAATGTTGGAAATTATTCCAGTCGAAAGCGGTGATTCCCATGCAGAGGTAGCTGATATCCCCCCGTTTTGCAAGGTAAATGTAAAAGAAAAAGGAGAATGAAACATGTCAACCAAACGATCCTACCGACCGCGCCGCCTGATCGCCCGAATCGGCACTCTGCTTGCCGCCGCCCTGTGCATCAGCTCTCTGGCGGTTTTTGCTCCGGCAGTCAGCGCCGCCCCGCAAAACAACGACATCGTCAGCGGCAAGGTCTACCGCATCATCAATCTCGGCAGCGGAAAATACCTGAATGTCACCGGCGGCCGGGATCAGGACAATATCAACGTGAACCAGTATACCGGCGACGGCACCAATACACAGGATTTCATCATCCGCTGGGACACAGACGAGATCTGCTTTAAAATTTATCCGATCTGCAGCAGCAACGGCAACGGCCGTGTATTGCATATCGCCCGCAGCGGCAGTTCCCTCGCGAGCGGCGGCAACGCCGTGATCAAAACGGAGTCGAGCGCCGATAATATATCCCAGCGGTTTCAGATCGAAACGATCGGTCACAACCTGTTCTATATCCGTCCCGCCGCCCAAAACTCGCTTTATCTGACCGCCAACGGCGACGATAACGGCACCTGGACGGGCACCGGCGCCGACACCGCGGGCAATGTGGTCGCCAAAACAAAGCTCACCAGGGGCAACAGGCTGATGCGCCATCAGATGTGGATAATCGTGGAAAAAGCATCGACGCCCTATTTCAATGCCCGGTTCCCGTTTGCCGATCACAAAAACGGAACATACTACACCAACAGCGGGGTCGCCTGCAGTAACCACAATTCCTGTCTTTCGTTTTGGGGCGGCAGTCAGAGCCTGGGCTTTGCCAGAGAGATCTATGCCCGCTGCTTCGGCGGCGTCCGCCTGTCAGACGACCATACTACGGCAGGCGCCTGTCCCACATACAGCGCCACCAACACTGCCCCACTGAAAAATTATATCAAGACCAAGGTCGGATACGGCGGTCACGTCCGCGTAAAACAGGCGAACAAGACCCAGCGCTCACTCATTGTGGCAAGCTATGACAACTACGGCATCCAGCTCTATGATGTCAACCAGAGCGGAACGTGCAATGTCAATTACAGCAAGCTGACCTATGCGGAATTTGCTCAACAGTTTCCGTCTATCCTCTACTGCCACAAGGGGCATATTCACAACTATGACACCTACAGAATGCTCAATCATAACCAACACGTCAAATACTGCACAAGCTGTAACTTTTCCACCTATGACCCCTACAGCCTCGCCGATCACACGTTCCAGACGGTCTCAAACGGCAAAAAATGCACGACCTGCAAATTTATGATGTTCAATTATGAACCGCAGGATACTTCCTCGCCCGAGGAATGGGAGGCGGCATCCGAACCGGAGGAGCTGCTGACCCCGTCTGTATCCGAGCCGGATGAACCGGCCGCCGAGTCCCCTGCCGGGGACTCCGCAGCGGACAACGACATATCGGTGGAGCCTGCCGCCGGAGAGGCTTCTTCCGCCGCGGAAGCTCCCGTAGGGGAGTCCGCGGACTCCGGCGCTGAAAGTTCCTCCGCCGGGGACGCCGCCGGGGGTGAGCCTCCGACCGAAGGCGCCGCGGACTCCGGCACCGCGCCATTGATCGATCCGGCAATTTTGCCGGAAGATACCTGACCTTATCGGAGGGGATCTGCCATGACCGCACGCATTACTGCTCTTTGTCTGTCTCTCGCCCTGCTCTGCGCTTTAAGTGCCTGTGCACCCGCATCGGCATCCGGAGCGGAGAGCGGCATCTCCTCATTCACGACCGCAGCAAACCGGGGAGCCGGATCAGCCGCCGACGAAAATGGCCCGTCCGCATCCGCGGATGCTAAAGACCCGTATTTTCCTTATAACGGGCTGTTCGCTTCCGAAAAAGAAGCGCGCGAGACGTATGAGGCGTATAAGAAAATGAGCTATGAGGAGTATTTCTCCGAACCGCGGGTCATATTTTCCTATTATTATCCGTACAGAGACGTTCTTCCCAAGCCGGACGATCCCACGGTGCTCTGTTATGAGTCCGAGCCGGACAGCATCTATTTTGATGCCAAAAAGTATAAAAAGGACGCCAAAGAGATCCGCAGCGGTGGTTATGACGGTGACGGCATCGTGGACTATTTCTGTGTGGATGACGAGATATGGCGCTGGCATATCCCCTCTGACACCATAGATGTAGTCGTGAAGGATCACGGACTGATCAACGGTATCTTTGCCGACTTTAATGACTTCGGCTACTGTACCGTCTATCATCCGGAGTTGGGGGACAGAGGCGATATGCACACATATGTGTATGAGCACTACCATGTATTCTCTAAAGATCTCGTGATCCCCTATAAGGACGTGCCGAAGGATATGTCCCTCAACGACCTGTTCAATTGGTTGCAGAAAAACGTCTACAACAGGTAACCTCTTTTGCCCTGTCCCCGGTGCCGCGCGGCACCGGGGACAGCTTTTGCTTTTCCGGTCGGCAAAACGCCGCCGGACAGCCCCAAATGCTGTCCGGCGGCGTTTTTTTGATCTGTCCCTGTTCGGGCGGCTTATTCCACCAGTCCGCTGCGGGAGATACTCTCGACGAAAAAGCGCTGCAAAAACAGATACAGCAGCACGAGCGGCGTCACCATCAGCAGGCACGCCCCCTGGCGGTCGAGCGCCGTGCGCACCGTATCCGTTATCGCCGTACCGTTTTTCGAATCCATGGCGAGCAGCAGCGTGTCCACGATCGACAGGTTGGTTGCCAGCGTCGGGCATTCCGTCCCCATCATCAGCCCTGTCACCTGATAATCGTTCCAGTACCACACAAAGGAGAACAGGAAGACCGACACAAACACCGACGAGACAGACGGCAGCATGATCCGCCAATAGGTCGGCCAGTAGCCGCAGCCGTCGATATACGCCGCCTCCTCCAGCTCACGGGGAACGCCCCGGAAAAACTGGCGGAACAGGTAGATAAACAGCCCCGCCCGGAGCCCCACGCCGAAAACCGCCGGCAGCAGCAGCGGAAAAGGGGTGCCGATCAGATTGGTATGCCAGCTTTGCCCCGCCACGGCGTTAACGACGTCTAAGATGCCGAAAAAGTGAAAGTAGCGGAAGCCGATATACGCCGGCATATTGTAAAACGACTGCGGCACGATAACGCTGAAGATCACCAGAGCGAACAGCAGCCCCTTGCCGCGAAAGCGGAAGCGGGCAAAGCTGTATGCCGCCATCGACGTCACAAAAGCGGACAGCAGCGAGCAGCCTCCGGCGACAAACACCGTATTGAGCAGCGTTTTCGGATAATCCATCGCGACAAACACCCGCTGCAGCGTCTCCAACGTCAGGTGCTTCGGGATCCAGTTGACCGTGATATCAAACATGTCGTTTTTCGTGCGGATCGACATGCTGATCATATACAGCAGCGGATACAGGATGATATACCCGAGTCCGATCAGCAGCAGCGTGCGAAAGACCGCCCAGAAGCGTCCGCCGATGCGCTGCCATGCCACCCGCCTCTGCGGCGGCGTCATCTCCCGCCACCGCACATGCGGCAGCGGCTTTTTCTCCGATTTCGACAATTGGCTCCCTCCTCTCAGTCCGTATAGTAGAATATCTTTTTCCGCAGCAGGGCAAATACCAGCCCGACCAGCAAAAACACGGCGCCGTAGTAGATCCATGCCAGTGCCGAGCTGGCTGCCAGCTCAAAGGCGTTGTTCAGATCGTAGATGCGCCGGATGATCGGGTTGGAATAATCCGTGAAGCTGTCGATAATCGAATACACCAGACAGAGCTGCACCATCGGCGTGATCATCGGAAACGCCACTTTCCAGAAAAATTCCCATCCGGTAGCGCCCTCGATACGCGCCGCCTCCTTGACCGACGGCGAGATCGACTGCAGTCCCGACATGAAGATCAGGATCTGCAGCCCGCATTTCCACGAGATCTCAAACAGCGTGTTGAACATGGTCACGATCGTGTTGATCACGTTTTCGCTCAGATTCACCGACATTAAAATGTTGCGCAGCACCGTGATCTCCACCGTGGCAGAGCGGGCGGCATCCATACGGTCGGCGGAGTAGACGTCGCCCTTCAATATGGACAGCACCAGACCGGAGGCGATGATAAACGGCAGAAAAAAGACCACGCGCGCCAAAAGCCTGCCCCTGAATTCCTGCTCGAGCACCGTCGCCATGAACAGGGAGAAAAACATGATCACCGCAACGGTCAGCAGCATATTGCCGACCGCGCCCGCAAGCTCGCGGATAAACAGCGAATCCTCAAGAAAAAACCGCTGATACTGGGCAAAGCCGGTATACAGGAAGTTGGCGCCGTCCTCCGTGATCTCCGCCTCGGAGATGCTGTACCAGAACGACTGCCCCATCGGGATCAGAAAGAAAAACACAATGCCGATCAGCCAGGGGATCAAAAAGGCGACGCCCGCCCGCGCCCGCCGCTGCGCCTGTGTCAGCCGCATATCAGTGCGCCTCCTTTCCGGTCACATAGGACAGCGGAGCGACCGTCACGCCGTCCGCCGTATAGGGGGTGTCCCCGTAGTTGACGATCACATAGCTGCCGTCCTCGTAGACCGTGCGGCGCACGTCCTCGGCGAGCACGGCATGGTCGCGGATGCAAAGCGCCTGCTTGCCCTGCATGAACGCGGCATATTCGGCATACGCCGACTTAATGGTATCCATCCACCGCTCAGCCTGCGCCGCATACAGCCTATCGTCGCGGGAATACCGCGTCGCCTCGGCATCGGCGTGGATCAGGCCAAACGTCAGTCCGCTGCCCGTTTCCAGCGCCGTCAGCAGCGCCCTGCGCGGCTCGGCGGAGGTGTTGACCGGCTCCAGCGCGAACGGCACATAGCCATGCAGCGCAATGGCGAAAAACGGAACCGCCTCGTCGCACACCGCAAAGCGGCTGTCGCCCGCGGGGAGGTTCCACACCATCGCCGCATGGGCCAGCGTATCCATATAGCCACCGTCCGCCGCCACGCGAAGTCCCGCTTCGGACAGCGTGCGGACTGCGGACGCATAGGCATCGGCAGTCGCCGTCATGCAGCCTGTATCCGACGAATAATCGGTGTATACCGTCTCAAATCCGCCCGCCGAGACTGCCGTCAGCCCACAGGCGCGGAGCGAATCGGCAAAGGCGGCGGCAGTCGGCACGATGCGGTCGGTCTTCAGCAGATGATACGTCTTGTCGAGCCGCATATTCGTGGCGAGATCAAACATCGGGCAGTCGATGACCGCCCCCTGCATATTCTCCGCCAGGCGGAAAAACCGATCGAACAGTCCGGGGCGGTAGACCGCGGACAGATGCCCGCTCACATATAATGTCCCCGTTTTCTCGACCGCCGCCTTCAGCGACAGCAGCCCCGCCTTTCCCCCGGCGCGGCGCAGCGGCGTCGAGCCGGTCAGCGGCGCGCCCGTCACGGTCTGTGACGACCAGTTGTTCAGCCGCACCGTCACCGCGGCACCGCTCTCCTGCAATTCCCGCACGATCGCCTCCGCCTCGGAAAAGGTCGTCAGCGTCTGCGTACCCGTATAGGCAATGCCGAGAAAACTCTTTTTGCGCTGCGTCGCCGCCGTGATATCCAGATAGAGCGGGTAGGTCTCATCGGTCACACGGGTCAGCCCGCAGGTCTCCGCAAGATACTCCCGCAAAAGCCCCGCCATCGCCGCATAGTCGGTCTTTTCGCTGCTTTTCAGCAGATAGGTCACCTGCAGCAGCGAAACGCCGTTCCGCTTTTCGGGATACACGTCCATATCGGCGCGGTTATCCGTGGTGTAGGCGCGCACATCCTGCCCCATCAAGGTAAAGGACGCCCACGCGCCGCTGTAGGAAATATGACTTGTCCCGGGATTCGCTTCGATATAGGCGTCCCCCGCGCCGCCGGTGACGATACCGAGCGCCATCACCCCCGCCCTGCCGATGCCGAACACCGGCATGCGGACGGCATACGCCTTTTCGACCTCGCTGTACCGGTAGTTGGCGAGGTCGACGCCGTATACCTTCTGTTTATAGGCGCCGGCGGCATAATTCTGCCCCGGGAAACGGATCAGCGCACCCGAGCCGTCCGGCACGAGCAGATAGCCCGTCTCGTCTGCCGTGCCGCAGAAAAAGTACGGGTGCAGCGTCAGGCTCATCAGCTGCACATCGCCCTCCTCCCGGATCTCCTGTGGCAGAACCGACACCAAAAACCGCTCGCCGTCCAATGTATAGTGCACCGGCACGGTCAGCCCGGCATCCTGGAAGCGGTATTCCGCCACCCATTCCTTTTCCGTCCGGTGCACGGTCAGCCCCTCCTGGTTGACCGCATCGGGCAGGCTGTACAGGGTCGTTTTGGCGTTGTTCTCCCGGTCTAAGACCTCCACATGCAGGGCCGAGCGCACCTGCATCCGCGCGGAGCGCTTCATGCTGCCGTCCTCCGCCGTCTGCTCCGGCCAACTCCTCTGCACCTGTCCCGTCCGCCGGTCTGTCAGTGTAACGCAGCCGTCCTCTTCGCTGACCGCGAGGGAATAGCTGTCGTTTTCCGCGCTGACGGCGGTATATGCCGCCGTCACGCCGCTTTTCTCCGCAGACTGCGCCGATATGGGCGTCAGCCCGAGCGAGACAAGGCAGATCAAAGCGGCGCAAAGGCAGAGCGCGCGTTTTCTTCCGAATGTTTTCATATCGCTCCCCCCGTCACAGCCGGATCCGCAGCACGATCTCGTCGTACAGCGAGTACAGAAATTCCCACAGCTGCTGAAACAGCAGCATCACCAAAAAGCAGAGGAACAAAATCAGCAGCATGCCGACTGCCGTGCCGACCAGGCAGGCAAGGTTTTTGCCGACGGTATATTCCTGCGCCTGGAGCAGCCCGAACCACAGCACAAGCCCCGCCCACAGCGTACACGCCGCGGTGACTACCGACAGCAGCGCGCCGTCCTCTATCGTGCAGAGATGCGACAGCCCCGTGCGCAGCAAAAGCCCGAGCGTATACGGCGCCATCGCATAGCCGAACACGATGAAGATCATCCGCAGATCCGCCTTGCCGTCCCAGAGCGTGGACAGCGCCCAGTTGGCCGCCGTGGCGACAAGGACAAGCCCGACCGTGGCGACCAGCACCAGAAACACATTGGTGTTTTCCGTGCTGTAGGTATTGAAGCGGAACGCCAGAAAAAAGCGCTCCAGCAGCGTGGACAGAAACAGCGCCGCCACCGATACCGCCGCTAAAAGCGGCGAGCCGCGCTTATGGGCGCTCAGCTCGTCAAATCCCTCGCAGGGATGGATCAGCACATGAAAAAACTCCCGCAGATCACCCTTATGCATCCGTCGATCTCCTCCTTCGCCGCCGGATCAGCCCAAAAACGACGCACAGCAGCACAAGCCCGCACAGCCCGCTGATCAGCGCCGGAAATGCTGCGCGCAGGCACTCCGCCCGGTATTCCCCGAAGGCGCGCGATTCGTTTTCGCGGTCACAGCCCTTGCGGAAATAGTGCATCGCCTCTTTATACTCTCCGGAATAAAACAGCGCCTTGCCGATACCGACATAGGCGGTAAACAGGTTGCCGTCCTGTGTCAGCACCTGCTCCCACAGCGTCCGCGAGCCGTCATAGTCGCCGTCATAATAGCGGATGAGCGCTTCCTTGACGGTCTTGCCGAAATCTGTCGGGCGAAAGCGGGTGATGCTCGCGCGCGCCTTATCCAGAACCAGTACGCTGTCCTTATCGGTATCAATTGCCGCCGGGATGGCAAACGTCCCTTTCTGTGTGCCCTTTCCGCCGAAGACAAACACCGGACTGCCCTCGGTGTCGTAGAGGAATATGCGTCCCTTTGTCGCGTCGAGCGCAAACAGGAACTCCTCTTCGGTCACCGCCACATCCACAAAGGAGGTCGGATAGCTGTGGATCTTGTAATACCCGACCTTTTTATCGCCCGCAGCGGAAATGCCGCTCCACAGATTGCCGCCGTTCGGATTGATCCGCGACAGGCGGGAGCCGTTTCCGTCGTTGGCGCCGGTGCAGGTATAGAGAAAATCCCGCGCCGACAGGTCAAAGCCGGTAAACTGCACCGGCACATAGTTGGAGATCTGCTCCTGCTGATCCTCGTTCATCAGGGATTTCCAGAAGCGGTCCATCAGCAGAGACAGCGTCACCTGCACGCTGTTGCTGCCGAAAAAGTCCGAAAACTCTCCGTCTTTGTCAAACACCGCCGCGCCCTGATATACGCCGAGCACCGACACATACAGATTCCCGCGCGAATCGCACAGCACCTTCTGCGGATGAAAAGCGCTTTCCTGCGGGAACGTCGCACTCTCCGGCTTGCGGATCAGCCGGTAAATATGCCCCTCGGTATCCGCCGCGACCACCGTCTGGTTGTCATAGTCGGCGATCCACATCTTCCCGTCCCGCACGGCGATGCCGGTGGGGTTCTGCAGGGTATAGCTGCCGCCGTCCGGCAGGGTGAACGTCTCGATCACGCGGATCAGCGCAAACGCCGGAGACAGCACCACCACCCGGTTGTTGCCGCTGTCCAGCACATACAGCGTGCTGTCCTCCGCCACGCACATATCCTCGGGCGCATTGAACTGCACGGTGTGGTCGCGGTCGCCGTAAACGACATCGTCGGGCAGATAACCCGTTTTTGAGGGGATCGGCTCGTTCCATTCGTCATAGGTGTATCCGGCATAGGGGATATCCTCTGCCAGAGCCGTTCCCGCCGCCGTGCAGATGATCCCCAAAGCCAGCAGCCCAGCGCCGGCCCGCACAAGCCTGCTTCTGCCTCCCATTTTCATTGCTCTGCCATCCTTTCCGTCTGCACCTGTCAGTCCTTCATGCCCGAATGTGCCATCGTCTCGATCATCCGGCTCTGGGAGAACACAAAGACCAGAAGCGGCGGGATCATGAGCAGCACTGCAGCCGCCGCGCCGATGCCCACGGTGGCTACGGTATTCGTCGAGGAAATCTGACGGAACACCGCCGGCAGATTTTTCAGCTGCTCGGTAAAAATATAGGTCGACGTATCCCGGTTCCAAAGCCCCTGGAACGTCAGGATCGTCGCCGTGATCCACGCCGGTTTGACATTGGGCATCACCACCGAGACAAACTGCCGCCAGGTCGACGCGCCGTCCACGCTTGCGGCATCGAGCAGCGCATCGGGCAGCTGGGACATAAACTGCTTCATCAGATACAGCCCGAGCGTGCCGGACATGGCGGGCAGGATCACCGACCAGACCGTGTCGATCAGATGCAGCGAGCTGAGCACCACATACTGGGGGATATACGTCACCTCATACACAAACAGCAGCGCCAGCGTCACGCCCGTTTCATAGACCCGGCTGCCGGGAAAACGGAACTTGGCCAGCGGGAATGCCGCCATTGCCGAAAATACCACGCTGCCGACCGTTCCCGCCACCGTCATAACCACACTGTTGACGATATAGCGCTCAAACGGCACCCACATATTGTTCGTCCGCCAGAACAGATCCAGAAAATTGTCAAACGTCGGGTTGCGGACAAAAAATTTCGGCGGGAACAAAAACAGCTCCTCCGTCGGCTTGAGCGATTGGGCGATCGCATAGATAAAGGGGAGCAGCATAAATGCCCCCAAAAGGCACAGAATCAGCAGCAAAAGGGTGCTGCCGGCGAGCGAGTGCGTCTGCCGCCGCCCGACCTTGGAATACAGCTTCACGGGTCTGCCCGCCTCCTCTCAGATGTTCGTATACTTGCGCAGCACGCGCTTGATCAGGGCATTCAT
This sequence comes from uncultured Eubacteriales bacterium, assembly GCA_934667845.1. Taxonomy (GTDB): domain Bacteria; phylum Bacillota; class Clostridia; order Oscillospirales; family Acutalibacteraceae; genus HGM12789. The sequence continues at coordinate 25,289 of CAKUMQ010000015.1, forward strand.
CCCGATCATCGTCAGAAACAGCACCGTGGCGATGGCGGAGGCGTAGCCCATTTCATAGCGGGCGGTGCCGACATCGCTCAGATGCGTCACCACGGTCGCGGCGGCATAGTCGGTGCTGGGGTTGCCCGCCAGCGCCACACAGATCCCGCTGACCCCGAACGAGGCGCCGATCTGCATAACGGCGGCAAACATCAGCTGCGGCCCCATGGACGGCAGGGTGATGAGCCGCAGCTCCTGAAAGCGGGTACGGATGCCGTCGATCGTCCCCGCCTCATACAGCGCGCGATCCACGCCCTGCAGACCCGCGATAAACGACAGAAACGACGTGCCGAGACTTGCCCAGAGCTGAACAATAATGATCACGGTCAGCATGTACCGCGTATCACTCAGCCAGAGGACCGGCTCGTAAATGATGCCGAGCCGCATCAGCAGGCTGTTGAACAGGCCGTTGGCATCGCCGCTGAATATGTATGCCCAGACCGTATACAGGGTGCCGGAAATGGAGGGGGCGTAGAAAACAAAGGTCAGAAGCGTGCGCACGGTGCGGCCGAATTCGTTGATCATCCACGCCAGCATCAGGCACAGCAGATAGCTGACCGGGCCGGTGATCAGCGCAAACACCAGCGTGTTGCGCACGGCGATGAAAAACACGTCGTCATCCAGAAACATCCGGCTGTAATTCTGCCAGCCGACAAACGCCGCCGGCTGGATCATATTGTAGTCGGTAAAGCTCAGCGCAATGGAGGAAAGCACCGGTATGACGGTAAACAGCAGAAACAGCACGGTAAAGGGCAGCAGCATCAGGTATTTATCCGTATTCCGCCGCAGCTCCCTCAGACGGGATCTTGTCTGCATCGCTCAGTCCTCCTTTTTCCCGGTCTGCGTATCGTGAGCCGCCAGCTCGCGGTTTTTGCGGGCGATCTCACTGTTGATGATCCTGTTATAGCTGAGCAGCGCCTCACGCGGCGTATAGCCGCTGATGACCACCTTGCGGAAGGCGTTGGTCAGGTTGCGGTTGATATAATACCCCGCGGGGATCGACGGGCGGATCCGGCTTTTTTCCAGCTGCCCGATCAGCAGCGTGCTCTCCTCCTTTGTCCAGTTGAGCTGCGCCACGGCGGCCGGGTTCGCCGAATGGTACCGCGCGCCCATGCCGAGCCGGTTTTCCACCTCGCGGCCGTATGCCGTCTGAATGTCCGCGCCGGTCAGCCAGCGCAGATAGGCAAAGCAGGCGTTTGCATCCGCCCCGCTGAGCACGATGGCGGGCGTCACGCCGCCGATCGTGAGATCGGAGCGCGTCCCGTCCGCACCGGCGGTCTGCGGCACGGGATACATCGCCCACAGTCCGTCCAACTCGGGCGCCGCCAGCCGCAGCGTGGTATACATCGACTGCGCCTGGATCCCGATCGGCATCGCCCCCGCGCGGAAGCGGTTGAAAAAGTCGAATTCGGTCGGCAGTCCGTATTCCGTGTAAAAATCCGTCCACTGCTTAAACGAGCGGTGGCAAAGCTCGCTGTCGAGCACCGTTTCGGTCAGATCGGCGTTAAACAGGGAACCGCCCTGCTGATACAGCATCAGCTCGAATACGGAGGTGTCCCCCGCCGTGGAGGTACCGGCATACAGCCCCGCCGTCAGGCGGTTTTTCTGCAAAGCCGTCAGCACATTGGTGAATTCCTCCCACGTCGTCGGCACGGTCAGCGAAAGCTCGCCAAAAATATCCGTGCGGCAGAACAGCATCAGCACCGTCTGCTCGAGCGGCAGGGCATACACGCCCGTGCGGTAGGTAAACGGCACCAGCGCCTCGGGAGAAAAGCGTTCTGCCACATCGGCAAAGCCCTCACATGCCGACAGATCCATCAGCGCCCCGCGGGACGCCAAATTAACCACATCGCCGGTAAACAGCGCCACATCCGGGCCGCGTCCGGCGGCGATCGCCTCATTTAATCCCGTCTGCATCAGGGAGATCTGCACCGCTATCCCCTCTTCCGGGGTAAAGCGGCTCTCGGTCAGATCCTTGATGATCTGCCCCTGATCGCGCCCGGATGCCACCCAGACGCGGATGGTCTTGTCCGCCGTTTCCCCGCCGCTGCCGGCAAGGCTGGTATAATCCTCCGTATAGGACGCCAACAGCGCGAGAAAACGGAACCGCAGTTGGGCGAAAAAACCGCCGTCTGCCGCGGGGTCTGCCGCGCCCGGCGCTTTTATGTAGAGATAGTCCACCTCAAGCGGCTGATCGGAAAAGGACATCGCCCATGAGGATACGCTGCCGATATTCGACAGAAAATCGTTCAGCCGCCCCGGGATCGTGCGGGGAGAGCGGATAAAGCTGTCCAGCTGATAGATCAGCTTATCCGCCGCAGCCGTACCGCTGCCCTTGCCAATACCGAGCGCGGTCAGCCGGTCCACCTGCTCCTGCAGGACCTCCCGTGCCGACGTCAGCCGACTGATCAGCTCCGGGATCTGCTGCTCCAGCATATAGTCGCGGTAGGTGTCGACCGATGTGCCCGTCACCATCAGGATATTGCGGTAGAGCGTGTTCAGCTCAAGCGTCAGGTCGTTCAGCGCCGAAAGGCATTCCGCCACCGCCCCCTGTGCAGCTTCAAGCCGCAGCGTGTGCGTACCCGCCGTCAGGTAAAAGCGGTATGCCCCCTGTTCGCCGCCGAGCGCCGCCGTCTGCCATCCCAGCCGGTAGGCAAACCGCAGCGAGGCAGCCTCCGCAAAGGGAAGCTCCCCGTCTATGTACAGCCGTCGGGTCGAAAACGCCCCGCGCAGCTCATTCTGCCTTGCGCGCAGTCCCAGCTCGTACCAGCCGTCCGCCGGGATATCGACCGTCCATTCGATCCACTGCCCCGCCTTGTTCCAGTTGCTCTGCCCGACTGTGTTGAGCCGCAGCTTGCGGGGATCGTTCGGCGATGTCGCCGCGTCGGAGCGGTCATAGGTGGGGTGGATAACCGAATCGGACACCGCCGTATACCCCTCCGCCTCCTGCACAAAGCAGTAGTCTGCCGGTGTCTGACCGACTTTGTCGGCAAGCGCCGCCAGATAATCGGCATAGGCGGGCGGCTCCTCGCGGTTTAGCACCCGCAGATCCGCCACCGAGACACCGCCCGTTTCCGTTTCCACCGTGAAGGTATGTCTGCCGGCGGTCAGGCGGAAATACAGCCCGCCCGACGTCTCCACATCGCGGTCGTCGATCACCCACGCCGTCCACTCCTTCACCTCGGACTGCTCCGGCACGCGGTCGTTGCCGTTTTTGTCCTGCGTGATCGCAGAGGCGGGCACATAGCGGTGGGGAAACGCCAGCTTGCGGACATTCGTATACGGCAGCGCGCCGTCAATATACAGCGAAAACGCCGCGTTGGCGGTGTTTTCCATTGTCAGGCAAAACGTCAGCTCCAGCCGGTACAGCCCCGCCTCGGGAATATCCGCGGTAAACTGCGCCTTGGCGCCGTCCGTATCCAGCCTGGCGGCGGTTTTGCCGTCCTCCGTCTGCACGGTGCTGCCGTCGGCGATCAGCGCGGCGGAGACCGACCGCAGCGGGGTCGGCTCCTCCTGCCCGCCGAGATAGGCGGTATAGGCGGGAATGGTCTGCTCCGCCGATAAAGACGCGGTACCGGCAGGCGCGGCCGCCGCCCTTGCCCGCGGCACGATCGGCAGCAGCAAAAGCAGTGCGGCTAACCCGACCGCTCCTATGCGTTTCCCCATGGTTTCGTCCTCCTTGCAATCAATACAGGCGCTGCGGCAGTCACGGCCGATCGGGCGCGGCGAGAGAATCCCGCATGATCAGCGACGGCTCCATCAGAACGACCCTGTCGGTCGCCATCGGCGCATTGATCCGCGCGATCAGCAGCTCCACGGCGGCGACCGCCATATCCATGCGCGGCACCTCGACCGTGGTCAGCGGAGGCTCCATCAGATGCGCCTCCTTGATATTGTCAAAACCGGCAACAGAAATGTCGTCGGGAATCTTCATCATTAAATTGCGGGCAACGGCATAGACCGTCTGCGCGCTGGAATCGCTGGCGCACTGGATATACGTCGGGGCGTCCCGCCGTGTCAGCAGATCCGCCAGCACCCGTTTTTTCTCTGCGGCATTGCCGTAATCGGCGACCAGCTCACACACCACGCCGTCGGCACTGAATTCGCGGACGCATTTGAGCACCCCCTCGCGGCGCTCGCTGAAGCTGAAATGGCTGTCGCTGCCGTAAAACGCCAGCCGCCGGTGCCCCAGCTCCACGGCGCGTCTCGCCAAAAGATACGCGCCGAAGCGGTTGTTTGTCCTCACCTGGCTGTAATGGCCAAACTCCCGCTCGCAGTCGATCCACACGATCGGCCGCCCTGTCTCCCTTGCCGCTGTATAGCAGCTTTGCGGCAGACTGCCGAGAAAGAGATAGCCGTCTGCCTTTGCACTGCACCAATCGTCCTCGTTGTCGTCGGCGACATGCATCTGAAAGAGATAACCGAGACGCTTTGTCTCGCTTTCCGCCATGTCCAGAATGGCATTCCAGAAAACAAAGTTGATGATATGCTCTTTTAACACCAGCATCACGATCAGCCGACCGTTCTGCGGCAGAAAAGTCGGCGAGCGGCGCTCTGCTCTGCGGGTCAGTTCTCTGACCTCCTGCCGGAGCATCAGCTCCGCCAATTCCTTCTGATCTTCCATACCGACTTCTCCTTTTCCTCACTGACGGCGTGCGGCAAACGGCAGAAAAACCGCCGTTTGCCGCCGCGTCATAGCCGTTTTTTACCGGCTGCTTCCTGCGTTTATCGGGCGCGCCGCTTTCCTGCGCCGACCGCCGCCGCACCGCCGAGCAGCAGCAATACCGTCGGCAGCCAGAGCGCCGGGACGCCGGTATCCGGGTTTTCGCCGTGCGATCCGTCGGAATCCTCCGCGGAGCTGTCGGCGGCGCCCATGTAGCTGATCTCATAGCTGCCCAGCATGACGACCTCTGTGTAGAGATCCGCCGTCATGCCCTCGGTGAGCACGGTGCTGCCGTCGGTCAGCTCCTCGCCGTCGGCATCGCAGTAGGCGATCTCCACGTCGCCGACCGGTCTCAGCAGATCGGTCAGCTCCGCGAGCGTCAGCCCCTTGCGGATATACAGCCGCTGGTTCTCGTTATCCACCCGCACCTGTTTTTCGTCTGCGGAGGCCAGCCCGTAGGCGGTGCTGCCCGAAACGGTCACCTTCACCGTCACATGCAGATCCAGATCGCCGCCGTTTTCCACACCGTCGGGCAGCACGACCGTGCCGCTGACGGTGAATTCCTGCGTCTGTGTGATTGCCGGATCAAACGCGCAGCCGTCCACGTCCCAGCGGATGGCGGCGTCAAAGCTGCCGCTGCCCGCCTCGATCGCCACGGTCTCAGGCAGTCCCAGATCCTCCGCCGTCTTTTTCACGCCGTATTCCCGCGTGATGTCGGCGATCGTGCCGATGCTCAGCAGGTCGTTGCCGGTCGAGACGGTCAGCATCGCCGTCCCGCGGCAGGCATTCATCGACAGCCCGTGGGCATCCAGAATATCCGCCTTCATGCCGACCGAAAGCACGGTGGACATATCGGTTACGGCGCTGCCGTCGGCATTGTAGAACTGCACGCTGCCGTTTTGCGTATCCAGAAGCGCAAGCGCCTGTCCGGCGGTCATCCCGCTCTCCATCACCTTGAAATATCCGTCGGTGATCTGGAGCTTCTGCGTATCGTTGGAGGTGATCGCCGCATCGGCATACCACGCGCAGGCGTCTGCCACATCGGCGAGAGAGGCGACATTTTTCAGATCGTGCATAGAGGCGACGATCGGGCCCAGGAAGGTGTGGTTATAGCTCGGCGAACCGGCATACCAGACATCCTCGGGCATATTGGTCTTGGCGCCGGGCATGATGATGCGCAGGAAGTATGCCCCCGCCGGGATCTGCGCCGTCGCCGTATACAGCGTTACGTCGTCAACGGTCTCCCGCTCGGTGATCTCGGCGGTGATCTCCGTCCAGTTTTTCTCGTCGGCGGACACCTGGAACACATAATTGTTCTGCACATCCGACCAATCGGCGGTCGCCGCCTTTGCATTGACCAGGATCGCCGTCTGCACATAGGAGCCGGCATAGACCGCATAGGTCACGTTGGCGCCCGCCCAGGACGTCGTATTGATATAGGCGCCCCCGATCGGCTGTCCCATGAAGTTCAGCTTCTGGAACGTCGAAAACAGCGGGTAGTCATAGGAGATGACATGGATGCTGCGGTATGCCGTCAGATAGCGGTTTTCAAGCGTGGAGATCAGACCGACCTTGCCGTAATCGCTGTAGCAGGCATACCAGTTGCTCACGCCGTCGGACCCGATAAACGGCTCGCCCGCCTCGTCGTGATAGATCGAAACAGCGGTCAGCGCATCCGTCACGCCGGGCTTGAGAATACGGATCTGTCCCTGCTCCACATGCGCCTCGTCCGGCTCGCCGCGCTCGACAAGCGCCGCGCGGGCAGCATCCAGCGCATCCGCCATGGCGTCAAATTCCGCCTGCGTGTGCTCCTCCGCGGCATACGCCTCCGCCTCGGCGAGCTTCTGCACAAACGCTTCGGCAGCGGCATCGCTCTTATACAGGCTCAGGTTGACCGCCTTGGCGCGCACGATGGCGGCAGTCAGCTTCTCTCTGACGTTGACATAGGTCGGAGAATCCGGTACCTTGGTCATATCGTCATACTGCGTCAGATCGTAGACAGAGGCAAACGAGCCGCCGACCGCAAAGCCGGATTCACAGGCGCTGTCCCGCGCCGCCCAGGTCATCTCGTTGCCGTTTTGGGCGGCTTTGTTAAAGCCGGGCAGCGTGACCCGGTAGTATTTCATGCCGTCGGGGATCTGCACCACGGCTTTATACGCCGTGTAGTACGATTTGTCCCCCTCCTGCGGGGCGGTCTTGGTCACTGCGGCGTTAACCGCCGTCCAGCTCTGCTTGTCGGCGGACACCTCAAAGCCGAAGCACCCGAGATGTTCAGCCGCCGTGGCGTCATCCGCAGTCGTGGCGATCGCCGTGGCGACATAGCTCTTCGGCGCCACCTCATAGATCAGCGAAGAGCCGTTCCAGCCCGTGGTCGTGCTGATGACCGTTTCGATCGGCACGCCCATGAACCGGCCGAGCAGCTGCGGCCACTCGTCGCCCCATCCCGTGCGCGACAGCGACTGGTAGCACTTGTGCCCCTCCGTATCGTTCCAGTTGTAGTCGTTGACATTATTCCATGTGCTGCGGATAAATTTCTCGTAGTAATACTCGGTGGACAGGTCGTCATAGATGCCGGGGGAAAGCACCGGCGTCTTGAATTCCGGCACCTCGGCAAGCGTCTTATACCCGTTCAGGTCATGCGCGGATACGACAAGCGTGCCCAGCATCGCCGTGTTGTAGGCATAGTTTTTTCCCGGCCAGCAATAGCCGTTATCCTCCGTTCCGCCGGGCAGGGTGATCCGCAGCGAAACCACGTCCGTATTCGTGCCGGGCAGCTTCACGACCGCTTTATACACCGATACGGTGGGATTTTTACCGGCAGCCGCCACCGGGTCGTTCGCGTCAAACTCCAGAGAATACGTTGTCGTCAGCTTTGTCCATGTGGTACCGTCTGCAGATGCCTCGAAAATATATTCCTCCGGGGCAACTGTCGAGACCTGCCCGCGGCTGATCAACAGGGCTGCCGCCGCATAGGAGCCGCCACGGATCCGATAGATCAGACCGCCGTGGCACCACGGAGAGGTATTCAGATACTGACTGTATACCGGCTCGCCCATAAAGCTGCCGTAATAATAGTCGCTCTGCCGGGCGCCGACCGCCGGGGCCAGCGCATAAATATACTTGCCCGGATCCGTGTTGGAATCGTGCGCACCGCCGTCCTGCTGATTCTCCGCAAAGGCCTTTGCATAGTCGGTGTAGTAGGCATTTGCACCGACCGCACTGGCCACGCCAGTGTCAGAGCCGATGACATAGTCCACCGTGCCCGGCTCCATGACCAGCTTCGGGTCGTTTTTACCGATGGTCGCGCCCGCCGGCAGCTCGGCTGCCCGTATACCGAGCATACCGCCGACAGCGCCCGACAGGGCGGCAAGCAGCAGCGCCGCCGTGCAAAGCAGGGATACTGTTTTGCGTTTGTTCATTCTTCACGCCTCCTGTAACCGTTTTTTTTGGGGAGAAAGTCATACCGACGGGACTTTTGCGGGATCGAGTTGACACCGCTCATTCCCCGTTGTATAATACCCCCAAATCCATTTTCATTATAAACAATTTTTTTGCGTTTCCAATGGCATAGGTTAATCAAATCATAAACAATTCTTACGATTGTCCCCTATCTCTGATACGGATACAACGGCAAACAGGAAGAAAGGACTGACAAATATGCTGATCCACCTGCTGAATTTTCCCGAATTTGCCCGGCAGGCTGTTGCGCAGATTCTGTCCGAATACGGCCATACAACGGCGGCGCTGCCCTATGCCGGTCTGTTTGAAAGCATTGACCCGGGCGAATCCTTTCCCCTTGTGCTGGTTTACGATTATGCGGTCAGCGAAGAGACCACCTCGCTCTACCACCAGCTAAACGTCCGCTTTCCCGGCAGCGTGGTGTGGCTGGTCTGCCCGTCCTATCGCCCCGAGGACGTGCGGACGGCCCTGCTGGGCGGCTATGCCAACTACATCCTGTGGTCGCCGGATCTCGAGGATCTGCGGCAGGCGGTCATGCAGCTCGGCAGCTCGCCGCAGCTGGATCTGCACAACACGGTGGATATCTTCCATGTCGTCAACTACCCGATGGATCAGCAGCTCGCCGTCGACCGGCTGCTCGGCGCCCTGACGGCGCAGAGCGGACGGCTCGCCAGCAGCTACATACCGCTGCTCTACCGCATGAAGGAGCTGCAAAACTGCTGGTATGCCGTCTGCACCATCCAGAAGCTGCTGCCGATCTCCCTTTACTTCCGGGAGGATTTTGAGGATGTGCAGAGCATCACCGCCACGCAGCTGCGCCTACATATCGAAACATTGGAAAACACGTTCTGCCCCTCCTTCGGCATTCTGAAATATGTGGAAAACGGCTCGGCGATCTGCCTGTTTTATCATAAGGAGCAAAATTTCTGCGCGGAAATGCTGCGTTTTCTCAGCCAGCTTTCCCGCCGTATCCAGCTGTACCAGGGCATTTCCGTCCAGATCGGCTACAGCCATCCTTATCACCGGCTTGAGGAGACCCATATCCATTATAACCGCATACGCACGAATCTGATCCAGGGACAGATCAACACGCCCTCCGGCATTCAGCTGCTCGACGAAGCCCGCGCATTCACCGGCTTTTCCAAGGAGACGGACGATTATATCAAAAACAACCTGTATCTTGCCATTGCCAACAACGACTTCGACCTGATCTCCAAAACGCTGATCGACGCGGCAGACCGGTTTACCGAAAAGCGGGTCGTGGTCTCTCTCGCCAAGGCCGCGCTTTTGCAGACGCTGATCCGCTTTGCCCAGGAGACGAATTTCTACCTTTTGGTCAACCAGGAATTTATCGAGCACCGCTTTGTGCAGGCGTTTGAAAATATTCCGCTGCTCTGCGAGGTCAAGGAGCTGTTTTTGCTGCTCAAAGCCATTTACGCCGAGGCACAGAAGAGCTATTATGACGACGGCAGCAACCGGCTGACGCTTGCCATGCAGTATATTCAGAAGAACTATTATCGGAAGATCAGTCTGCAATCCATTTCCGACCATCTGGCGCTGACGCCGAACTACTTTTGCAGCTGGTTTAAAAAGGAGAGCGGCGAAAACTTTGCCGATGCGGTCATCCGCTGCCGGATCGACGCCGCCAAATGCATGCTCACCCAGTCGGATAAAAAGATCTACGATATCGCCGGTGAGGTCGGCTATTCGGAGATCGTCAGCTTTAACCGCGCCTTTAAAAAGCTCGTCGGCATGACGCCGAGCCAATACCGCAGCCGTCACAGCGAAAATGTCGCCGGATGAGGCAAAACCGGCTTTTTCCGTGCAAAATGCCATGCATTTTGCACGGATTTTTTTGTTTGCATCTTCCTTTTCCCGCCCTCTCTCACAACTGCCGAAGATTTGTATAGAAAAAAGTTAAGTTCTGTTCTTGCCGAAACGGCATTTGCCCTTTATGCTTATGGTAGATTGGAATACGGCGGTTGACACCGCCCGACCGGGAAAAAGGAGGCTCTTTTATGAAATCCTATCGCACACTTCTCAGTCTGCTGTGCTGCCTGCTCATGCTGTTGGCTCTGCTGTGCGGCTGCACGCCGAAAACACCTGCCGAAAGCGGGGACGGCTCCGACGCCGCCGTTTCCGAGGCGGATTCCGCTCCCGCGGACGACAGCAGCGACGCGGCGGACGACAGCAGCGCCGACGCGGTCGATCCCGCCGGTGAATCCTCTGCGTCCTCCGCCGAGGACAGCACCGCTTCCACCACCAAAAAGCCCGGCGGAAACAAACCCTCCGCCACGGCGGCAACGACGCTCAACAACATTCCCACCACCGACGAAGCCAAATGGGGCACCAAGGCGGGACTTACCTCTGTCAAGAAGGTGCCCGACTGGATGAAGTCCATCAAGAGCGGCAACCTCACGCTGCTCGGCCCCACCGCCTACGGCGAGGGGAACGAGACGCAGGCATACCTCAACATGAAGACCGTGTTCAAGGCGCTGACCGGCAAGGAGCTGAAGATCACGACCAAGGTAGTGGACTGGGGACGGCTGCGCTCCACCCTGCAGACTATGGTGGTCTCCAACAACGGCCCGGACGCGTTCAGCATCTATAACGGCGTGGGCTATTATCTGCGCAACAAGAATCTGACGCGCGACATCCGCGATTACATCAACATGAACGATGCCGCCTTCAAGGATCTGAAGGATCCGTCCGAGGTCATGTTCTATAAAGGACAGCTCACCGGATTTGTGACCATGGGCGATCTCGGCACAGCGGGATTTGTCTATAACAAGACGCTGATTGACCGGGCCGGGCTTGACGATCCGTGGGAGCTGTATACCGCGGGCAAATGGACGATCGCCAAATTTCTCGAATATGTCGAAGAGCTGACCGTCGACCAGAATCACGACGGCACCGCCGAGGTATTCGGCGTGTCCATGGCGCCGGAAGCCCTGTTCGGCATGGCGCTCTCCTCCGGAGAGGATCTTGTCAAATTCAACGCCGACGGCTCAGTGTCCAACAACATGCGCAGCGCCACCTTTACCCGTTGGGCAAAATACGCCCGCGACATCACCGCGATGGGCAGCTATGACACGGAATCCTGGACGCGCGGCACACGGTTTGCCCAGGGCAAAGTCGCTTTCTGCCAGGGCAACATCTGGCTGCAGTTTCAGAATGCCAATATACTGAAAATGAAAAAAGCCGGCAAGGTCGGCTGGGTTCCCTATCCGATGGATATCAACCAGAAGGTGCACTGGCTCTCCTCGGAGAACACGGTCTGGTTCCTGCCGAAAAACTCCAAGAACCCCGAGGGCGGCGCTGCCTATCTGTATGCCATGCGGTATGCCGAGCTGAACCCGAACGCCAAGCTCGAAAAAGAGGAAAAAGCCAAATACCTCAACGAATATGCCTTCACCGAGCAGGAATGGCAGTTTATCCACAATGAACTGAAGCTGCCGTTTACCGTTAAGCCGATCACCTTCAACTGGATGCACATCCCCGATTTCTCCTACACGTCCCTGTGGAACGTATTCACCACCGACTGGTCCACTCTGGTCGAGGAGGTGTATCCGTCGCTGCAGTCGGCACTGAACGCACAGAATAAATAAACACCCGGCGCTCCCTTGTCCGCCCATGCCCCGGCACGGGCGGAGAGGGGGCGCCGACAGGCAAAATTACCATCCGAAAAGGAGCCACTTATGTCAATGCAAAGTCTGAACGGCGTCTGGAAGATCCGCTGGTCGACCGGCCAGCGGGGCGGCGATCCCTTTGTCATCAAGCACACCGACGACCACGACCACATGAGCGAGCTGAAAGGACTGCCGCGCGAGCTGCCCGGGCATTATACCGGCCGCGGCTGGCTGGACGCCGTCGTTCCCGGCGACGTCCATCTGGATCTGATGCGGCTCGGTCTGCTCGACGACCCCTATATTGGTATCAATGTGTTTAAAGCGCGCTGGGTAGAGGAGTGCGTCTGGCACTACCGCCGCACATTCGACGCCCCGCCGGAGGCACTGAACGGCTATGCGGTGCTTCGGTTCGGCGGGATCGACTTAAACGCTATTGTCTATTTAAACGGCGAGGAAATCGGCAGGCACGACAACGCCTTCACGCCCTGCCTCCTTGACGTGACCGGAAAGCTGAAGCCGACCGATAACGAGCTGCTCGTGCGGGTGGAGAGCGGGCTGTTTGCCGTATCCGACCACTCCATGCGCAATGCATTTACCTCGACCGGCTCTGTTGATCAGCTCCTGCACAAGCGGCTGTTCATGCGCAAGCCGCAGAGCCACACGGAGTGGGACTGGTCGCCCCGTCTGCTCAACGTCGGACTCTACGGCGACGTGTCTCTCGAATACGACGGCAGCGCCGTGATCGCGCAGGCGTCGCTGCGCCAGCAGGTCAGCCCCGACCTTACCTCAGCCGTGATCGAGGGGAGGCTGTTTCCCGCCTGCGGCGGAGACGCGGGCGACTACCGGCTGGTCATCGAGGCGGACGGCAGGCGCGAGGAGCGCCGCTTTGACCGGCTGCCCGACGCGGGCATCGGCGTCGCCGTCACGGTTTCCTCCCCCCGGCTCTGGTGGCCGGTCGGCTACGGCGATCAGCCGCTGTACCCCGTGACGCTCACGCTGTTTGACGGCAAACGGGAGGTGTTCCGTCACGAGCAGGCGGTCGGTCTGCGCCATGTGGAGGTCAGACAGCCGCCGCACCCGGTGGAGGGATATTATTTCATCGTCGAGATCAACCGCACGCCCGTATTTTTCAAGGGCGGCAATTTTGTGCCGAACGATATGATCACCGCCGCCATCACGAAGGAACGCTATGACCGCCTGACCGATCTGGCGCTGGAAGCCAACTTCAACATGCTGCGCGTCTGGGGCGGCGGACTGTATGAATCCGACGATTTCTATGCCTTGTGCGACCGCAAGGGGATTTTGGTTTGGCAGGAATTTATCTCCGCTTGCGGACAGATGCCCGACGACCCCGCTTTTACCAAGGAGCTTATCGCCGAGGCAACCTGGCAGCTGCGGCGGTTATCTGCGTATGCCTCTCTGGTCATCTGGTGCGGCAACAACGAGATCTCGCCCTATCAGACCCCGCTGTACATGCGCTTCTACCCCGCGCTGGTCGCCCGCGAGGATCCCGAAAAATACTACCAGCCCGCCAGCCCCTATACCGCAAACGATCTGGAGTTTGCCCCCAAGGACAGCTGCGGCTATGACTACGCCGGCGACCAGCACCCGTGGGCGATCGGCTTTCTTGACAAGGATCACCGCAAATACCGACAGATGGCGTGCCGTTTCCCGAACGAGGGCGGCATCCTCGGTCCGACCTCCCTGCCGACCGTGCGCTCCTGCACAGAGGAGGGACCGGGCTATGCGCAGACCATGAGCTGGGAAGTGCACGACAACATGGAGCACTTCTGGAAAGAGGGCTCCTCGCCCGACGAGGATGCGCGCTTCTGGCTGCAGCTCACCCCCGACGACCTGACGCTGCCCGAATATGTGCTCGGCGGCGGTTATGTGCAGGGCGAGGGGCTGGCTGAGTACATCGACAATTTCCGCCGTCGGGAATTCGACAGCGCCTCCGCCGTATTCTGGATGTTCAATGACTGCTGGCCCTGTCCGCGGAGCTGGACGATCGTGGACTACCGGTTAAACCGCACCCCCGCGTTTTATGCCGTCCGCCGCGCCTTTGCCCCGCTGCGCGTGGTGCCGGTGCGCACCGGGGACGGCAGCATCGCCGTTTACGGCGTCAACGGCACGCTGCAGCCGGAAACTGCCGCTTTGCGCTTCGGCGTATTCACCTGCGGCGGCACCTACCGGTATGACCGGACGGAGGAAGTCACGCTGCCGCCCAACGCTTCAGCGGTGCTCGCCGTCATACCGGCAGAAGCCGCAGCCGACCCGGCAGATATTCCCTTTGCCGTCCTGACCGACAGGGCAGGAAACGAGATCTGCCGCAATCGGCTCCTGGATCTGCGCTATTTTGAATATCCGCTCAAGCCGCCGCACATCCGCGTCACGCGGGACGGAAACGACACCGTGCTGGAAGCTGACAGCTTTGTGATGGGCGTCTGTCTGGATCTGAACGGCGAAACGCCGCTTGCGGACAACCTCTTCGACCTGTTCCCCCACATGCCCTATCGGCTGAAGGATCAGCCGGACGCTGCCGTGGAGGATACGATAAACGCCCTTCTGCTTCGCCACGGTGTCTGCGGCAAGGCTGTGCCGCCGAAAGGAGAATGATCACACCATGCTTACCCTACCCGACTGTATCAACGTCCGCGAATGCGGCGCTCTGGGCGACGGCATCCACGACGATGCCCCCGCCATCCAGACGGCGCTTTCCCGCGCTGCCGCACAGGGCGGCACTGTGTATCTGCCTGCGGGCGTCTACCGTATGGCGGCAGGCGTCACGGTACCGTTCGGTGTCAACGTCACCGGCATCACCACCGCCGTCACCGGCCCCTGGCAGAATTATCTCGACACCGCCGACAAGGGCTTCCCGCTGCCGGACGGCATCCGTCTGGACACGGTGGGCGAAAACTGGATCGACCCGAAGCTGTTTAAAGGCACATGGGTCATCTGCGATCACGGGATCGGCGACCCGCAGGGCGAGCCGACCTTCCGTCTGGAGGGCGGCACCTCGATCTCCCGCATCGGCTTTGTCAACCGCTGCCTGCCGCCCGTGACCGATACCGTCACCCCCTGCCCGCCCTGCATCGCGCACTTTTCCGAAAATGCGCTGCCCTACACCCGCGAGGGGGTCACCGTGGAGGATATCAGTCTTGCCAATTGCTATTACGGCATCGTGCTCGCCGCCGGACGCGAACTGGAAACGGGCTATCCCGAGCTGCCCGACCCGTCGGTGCTCTCCAAATCCTGCGGCCGCCACCGCATTCACAACATCATGGGCGGTCCCGTCTACCGCGGCATTGTGCTGAAAAACCTGCTGGACACCGTGGATATCCACAACTGCCAATTCAATTACAGCTGCTATGTCAGCACCTACTGTGCGGCGCGTTCTCTTGAGGGCGTGGACATCTGGTTTTCCCGCGGCGACGGAATGAACATGCAGAATATCCTGTCCTACGGGGCGCGCCATGCGCTGCTGACCGAGCCGTCGTTTAAAAACAACATGGGTACCTGCTCGTTCCGCCTGTCCAACGTGAATTTCGAGGGGTTAGAGCCGCTCGTCCTGCACAGCGGCGGCATGTATGAGATCGCCAACAGCTATTTTCTCGGCTGCCCGCCCTGCGGCTACGGCGCGGGACAGCCCATCACCTGCTGCACGATCCGCCAGCCGGAAAACTGCATCCACAACCCCTTTATCGTCTTTTCCGGCTGTGTATTCCAGCTCTGCGCCCCCGGCCGCCATATCGAGGCGGAGCAGTTTTCGGGCTGCAACCCCAGCTTTGTCAACTGCCAGTTCTGGGGCTATGACAGTGACCGGGCGCTGATCCGCATGCGCAAGCACGGCAAAGCCGCCGGTTCGCTCACGCTGTCCGACTGCGTCGTTATCGGCAGGATGGGCACGGAAAACAAGCCGTCCGAAATGCCGGGCACGCTGGCGGAGGCTGACGGCGCGGGCTATCACGACGGGGATCTCCGCTTCGTCCACTGCCGTTTTCCGGATAGCCTGCTCAATGACACGAGCCGCCGCGGCATATGGTATGACGGCTGCGTTGTCTTTGACGACGAGGGGGAAAACCACCGGATCTCCATCGGATCATTTTGCTGAGAAAGGCAGGTAAAATCTGTATGCGTACCAAAAGCAAGGCGCTGTGCGGTCTTTTGACCGGTCTTGCGCTCATTTTGACCATGCTGCTCTCCCCCGCCGCTGCCAGCACTTCCTTCACTAACGCCGAGGGCTATCTCAACGTGCAGGCGTTCGGCGCCAAGGGCGACGGCACCACCAACGATACGGCAGCCGTACAAAAGGCGGTCAACGCCGCCCGCTCGGGCGGAAAGACCGTGTTTTTCCCCGCCGGATTATACAACATCAGCGGCTCTGTCACCGTTCCGGCGGGCGTAAAGCTGGAGGGGATCACCTCCGCGGCAAACGGCCCGTGGCAGAACCTGTATGACGGCGAGAGCAAGGGCAAAAAGTATAACGGTCTTAGCAGCAGCAACTACTGGGATCCCGACATCTATGCCGGCTCATGGATCCTGGCTGCCAACGGCAGCGGCAACGTAGACGCAGGCGGCACCTTCCGCCTGTCGGGCGATAACACGGTCAGCAAGCTGGGCTTTGTCACCCTGATGACGCCCCCGCTCTATGCCGCCGAGGTCACGCCGACAGCGCCGGTGATCGCCGTGGACATCGAGAAAATGACCTCGACAAAGGGCATTGTGATCGAGGATATCTCGCTGACCAATCCCTACTACGGCATTGCCGTCTACCGCAATTCGCTCAAAAAGGACACCTCCTCGCAGTCGCTCGGCAAAAAAAGCTCCGGTCCGATCACCATCCGCAACATCATGGGCGCGGCGCTCTATCGCGGCATCTCCGTGATCGGCGCCGACGGCAAGGTGACACTTCACAACCTCCAATTCAACTACGCCACCTACGACAAGGACTATTGCTCCGCCCATTTCAACCGCTGCATCGACATTGATCTGGCGGCATGCGCCGATGTCACGGTCAGAAACGTGCTGTCCTTCGGCGCGCAGACGGGGCTGCGCACCTTTTCCGCCTATTCCGGCAGTCCGGTCAACCTGACCGCGGTCTCGCTGAATCTGGAGGGAGAAAAGCCGCTGATCCTCAGTGCAGGCGGAAAACAGACGGTGCGCAACAGCTATTTTCTGCTGACAAACTTTGCAAACTTCTCCAAGGAGAACAAGTACCGCGCCGTGACGATCACACAGGACAAGGCGTGCAGCACCAAGACGGTATATACGCTGGAAAACCTCATGTTCCAGGATGCCATGGGCACCGACAGCATGATATATGACATCACCCTGCAGGGCGGCGCGACGGTCAATGCCGCGCAGAATCTCGTCTGGAATTTCAGCAGCACCCAGCCGATCATCCGCTATACCCACACTTCGGGCGCGGCCTCCGCCGTCACCTTCACCGGTCTGGCGTTCTGCTCCGACAAATCCGGCACGCTGGCGGCGGTCGGCGGCAGCGCCTACCGCGCCGGAGAGCTGACCTTCCGCTATTCCCGCTTCCCCAATGGCATACTGGGCAAGCTGACCTCTGACTCATCGGTAAAATTTGACCGGTGCACCCGCGGACTCGGCGGCGGCAGCACCGCCTTCTCCCACTGATCGCGCGAAAGGATGGACATTGCTATGAAAAAACGATCCTGTCCGGCTTTTCTGCTGGCCTGTCTGCTTTTCCTGTGCACCCTGTTCGGCTGCACGCCCGCCCATGATCCGGATCCCTCCTCTGCTGCCGGCTCCTCGCCCGCAGACAGCGCGGCGGGATCCCTTGACGATGATAACAGCAGCGCCGACCCGGACTCCCCGGCAGACAGCACAGACGACAGCTCCGCCGGTGTCCCGGACACCTCCTCCCGCGCGGACGGCAGCAAGCCCGCCCCCTCCGCCGACAGCAGCCGTCCCGCGGCGGACAGCATCAGCGGTAACAGCAACGGCAACGGCGGCAATAAACCTGCGGCATCCATGCCCTATTTCAACGTGAAAAACTACGGCGCCAAGGCGGACGGCAAGACCGACGACTCCGGCGCGCTGAAAAAAGCCGTTGCCGCCGCGCAAAAGGCAAACGGCGGGCTCGTCTATCTGCCCGCAGGCCGCTACCGTCTCGCGAGCGGCATCGACGTGCCGATGGGCGTCTCCATCCGCGGTGAATCCCCGTCGACCCGCAAAAAGTGGCGCAAGCCCGCCGATCTCGGGCAAAAAACCGTCACCTATGAGGCGGTCGGCACGACGTGGACAGACGGCGGCAATCTCAGCGGCACATGGATCCTGGTCGATCACGGCGCCGGAAACGCCGACGCCCACGCCACCTTCCAGCTGGAGGGCAACGCCAGCGTTTACGGTCTCGGATTTATCCACCTCGGCAGCGCGCCGGTCACAGATAAGATCACGGTCTATCCGCCCGCCATTGCCATAAAAAACACCAAAGACATCCCCTTCACCCGTGACGGCATGACGATCGAGGATATCTGCCTGCTCAACGCCTATATCGGCATCGGTATTCAGGCGGGGAACGGCAAGCTGCTCGATCACGAGGTCGGCAGCGACGCCAATCTGAATTCACTCGGCCGCATGCGCGTCCACAATGTCACCGGCGGCTGCGTCTACCGCGGCATGATCCTCAAAGGGCTGCTCGACACGGTGGACATCCAGAACGTCCGCTTCGGTCACACCAACCTGACCAAGACCTATATGACGTTCCGCGCCCGCAACGCCGCCGACTTTGAGTGGTACCGCGCCGACGGCTCCAACGTGTCGGACATCGCGTCCTACGGGGCAAAATACGGCGTACTGTCCACTCCCGCCTATAAAAACGGCAGCACCTCCCTGCGTATGACAAACGCCGAGCTGGTCGGCCGCTATCCGCTGTATCTCACGGCTTCGGGACAGTACGAGATCAGCGATTGCACCCTTGTCACCGCAGATTCCGGTCAGCTGGCAGATGAAAAGGCTTTCTGCGCCATGACGGTCATTCAGGATGAGACCTCGATTCATCAGCCGTTCTACCTGTTCTGCCGCCTCACGCTGGAAAACCGCGTGCAGTCTGCCTCGGCAGAGGACCGCTCGCTCTGCCTGATCACCAAGCGCGCCTCCGCCGCCGCTATGGTGCTGTTTTCGGAGCTGACATTTAAAGGCTGGAGCCCCGATTCCGCCGACCCGCTGATCTACTATGAGGCGGCGGGCACAAGCTACGGCGGCTATGCGCTGTTCAACAGCTGCAAAGCCACCGGCGGAAGCAGCGCGGCGGGGCTGCTGTACAAGGCTGTCAACATCGCCAAGGGCGGGCTGCAGTTTAACAACTGCACCTTCCCGCAGGGACTGATCGACCGCTCCGCCAAATCGGATACGGTCTGGTTCCAATAACCGAAAAAGGAGTATTCCCATGACAAAAACCGTTTACGCCAGCACCTGCGGGGCAAAGCTCGACAGCCATGTGCACACCGGCGGAGGAACAGACGACACGGCGGCGCTCCAGCGGGTGCTGGACACCGCCGCAGACGGCGACGGCGTCCGCCTAATCATGGACGGCGCCGCCCTCATCACCGGTCTCACGGTCTACAGCAATACCACGATCGAGTGCTTAAACGCCGATTGCGGATTTTTCCTCGCCGACGGGGCAAACTGCAGCCTGATCCGCAACGCGCACCCGGATTTCCGCGAGATCCGTGACCGCAATATCTGTCTGATCGGCGGCACCTATACCCACAACTGCCTGCATCAGGCGCACGATATCCCGACCCCGCCCGATCAGGTCATGTTCAATACCCTCGGCGAGGAGGTGTTCCGCACCCGCCGGTTTATCACTGCGCTGGAATTCTTCGGCGTTGAGGGACTGACCGTCGCGGGCGTCACCATCCGCGATCAGCGCACGTTCGCCATGCTGGCTGCCAACTGGAAAAATGTCGTCGTCCGCGACATGCAGATCGACCTGCCGAATCAGCGCGACTGCGAAAATCAGGATGGGCTGCATTTCTGGGGACCGGGGCAATTTCTGACGCTTCAGAACATCCACGGCCGCTCGGGCGACGACTTCATCGCCTTGGCGCCGGACGAGCACGACCGCGTATCCTCCATCACCGATGTGCTCATCGACGGGGTCATGCTGGATCACGCCGATCAGGGGATCCGGCTGCTCTCCCGCGAAAAGGGGCGGCTCGACCGCGTCACCATCCGCAACGTCACCGGCACATACCGCAGCTTCGGCTTCTACATCAACCCCTGGTTTCCCGGCCCCTGCGGCGGCAACTTCGGCGATATCCGGATCGAAAACGTGGATCTGCGCCCGGAGGAGCCGAATTACACCTACCGCCCGGCATTTCTCTTCCAGATCGGCGGCTGGATCGAGCATCTGACGCTGTGCCATATCCGCGACCACCGTCCCGCCCATCAGCGCGTACTGGTCGAAGCAAGCCACTGCTCCTATGACGAGAATCTGGCGGAATGCCAGTGCCCGACGCATATCGAACAGCTCACACTTGAGGATTTCAACGTTATCCGCCCGGACGGGCTGCACACGCCGCTGTTCACCTTCAATGCGGCGATCGACCGGCTGATCCTCCGCAACTTCCTGTTCTGGTGCGACGAGCCGGGCGATTCGCCCGTGTGTCAGGAGCTGCCAAACGGCCAGATCGGCCTGTTTCTGGCGGAAAACGGCCTGACCCATGGGGTCGGCTCCGTCGTCCCCGCCTGTGCCAAACGCGCCATCGTGCGCAATATCGACGAAATCTGACCGCAAAAAGCCGTCTGAAAGGCAAACGACCCCGATGCCAGCCGCATCGGGGTCGTTCTATCTCTCCTGTTTGGTCAGTATCAGCACACCGTAGGGACCGGAAAGCTCAAAAGAATAGGTCCACAGCCGCGTCCCCTCCGGCAGACGGCTGTTGACCGCCTCGGAAAACCAGGTGCGGTTTTTCACAAACAGCCCGATACTGGGCAGCTTATCCGGCGGGAATTGCAGCTCCACCGTCGTTTCGCCGTTCTGCACCGCCTCGGCGACCGCCGCCGCGATCGCCGCGCGGTCATACCGCTCCTGATACCGCCCGGTCGCGCGGTAATACCCCGCTTTTGTCGCCGCCGCATCGCCGCCTGGGCTGTCGGCGTCCAGCCGATGGGTGCGGGAGATCTCCTCCGCCGTCAGATTGAGATACAGGTGGACAGGCGTATCCCCGCGGTCGTCCCATGTCACATCCACATGATACGGCTCGCCGTCTAACGTGACCAGATTCCACATATGCGCCGTTTTTGTGGACAGATCCACTCCGTTTACCGTCGTGCAGGGGATACCCACCCGGCGGCAAAGCAGGGAAAACGCCCGTGCATAGCCCTCGCAGACGGCTTTTCCCTCCACCAGCGCGCCGTAGGCGGTAAACGCAAAGGGATATTCCCTGTCGGGATCGGCGCTGTCCGCCGCCGTCTGGTCATAGCGGCAGCGCGCGATCAGGCGGTCGTGCAGCAGCACCTCCTGCCCAAACGGCTCCCGGTCGGACAGCCCCTCCGTCAGCTCTGCCACGGCGCTTTCCAGTTTGGCTGCCGCTGCGCGCCGCTCTGCGGCATTCATCGTCATCGTCAGCGACAGGGCGGTATACTGCGCCCGCTCCCCGACCCGGTATCCCTCATAGGTGTAGCGGCTGCCTATGTAAAAGAACTGCGGGTTATCCGTCACAAACGCGTCAAACAGAGCGTCCACCGCGCGGCCGTCGGACAGTCTCTGCGGCAGCTCGATCCGCAGTCCGAGTGCCTCCGCCCCGCTCTCGTCTCCGTCATGCAACACGTTATCCCGGTCGGACTGCTCCGTTACCGCCGTAAACACGGCGTCATAATTCTGTTTTTGCTCCTCTGTCAGGGATAAAAAACCCGCCAGATGGTCATACTGCTCCCGATAGGCATCATATACCGGCAGGGGGGGCTCTTTTTCTCCCCGATGGCAGGCGGAAAGCGGCAGAAGCAGCAACCCCATCGCCAAAGCCGCCCATCGGCGGCATGTCTTATTCATTTTCATACGCTCCTTCAAGAGCGGAAAGCTCATCTAATTCATATCGGCAGCGGTCGCCCTGCCCGACGGTCTCTCCGTCGGCAAGCACGGCAGTCACCGCCGCTCCGGCATCGGCAAGCGCCGACAGCGTGCGCTTTTGCCGCGCATAGCGGTCAATGCGCCAATTCGTATCCCCCGCATTTACCAATGCAGCAAAAAGCGCTTCTCCCTTTTCCTGCCGCTCGCCGGAAAACCAGCGCGTCAGCAGTACGGCGATCACCTCGCCCTGCCGATGCACCGCCGTAACGGGATCGGCAGCCTGACGCCAATAGGCGATCACCTGCTGCGGCGAGAGCGTGCAGCGCCCGGCGGGCAGGATCAGCCTGCCGCCGATAAACGGCACCGGCACATCCTCGTCAAGCGTCAGCGTTACGCCGCCGAAAAATTGCTGCATCAGCCGTGCGGCGGCGGTATAGGACAGGCAAAGCACCTGTTCCGCCGCCGGGGCATCCAGGCGGCGGGACAGCGCCGCACACAGCGCTTCCGGCTGCGACGCGGCATACAGCCCGGCAAGGGATACGAACCGCCCGTCCGCAGACAGGCGGGTGTTTGCCGGCAGCTCGATGATCTTCGCCGCGTCTGCCGAAATATCCAGCTTCAGCGCGCCGCACACAGTCCCCTCGTCCGTCAGCACCAGCACCAGCGAAAAGGGCGCCGTTTCCGCGACCGGCAGCGTCGTACCGTCTGCCGGTGCAGCGGGGGCTGCCTGCCGCGGCAAAAAAAGCAAGCCCCAGCCGAGCACCGCAGCCGCCAGACACAGCGTCATGCACCGCACTGTTTTTTTCATGATCCGTTCCGCCTCTCCTGCCTGATGACCCATATGACAATATTATCAGTATAGACAGGCAGGACGGGAATATACCCGGTCATAAAAGGGGAATACAAACAGTGTACAACAAGATCAGCCGCTTTGTCAAGTCATCTTCCAGTAAATACCGCCCCGTTTTCTTGTCGTTTCCCACACACTAACCGGGGAAAACGCACACGCCGGTTCCGATCATGCGGAAACGTGCCGTTTTCCCCGGATCGACCCCTGAAGGCAGACAGCAAAGCAGACGTTGTTGTGCACCTCAGGCGGGGAAAGCCCGCAAATTCTTGTTGTCTTTTTACAAATACCGCTTGAATAATTTAGGGAAATCGGACGATAGAGAGGACTTTCCGAAGGTTACAAAATTGTAACTTGATTTTTTTCGGACAAAAGTGTATAATGCGTGTGTAAATAGTGATTTTGCGCCTGTTTTGCACAGCAGTCTACGAAACCGAACAAAAAGGAGGGATCAGACAGTGCAAAAGATCGTGCCGATGAATCGGCGCATGATTCGCGCGCGGCACACCCGTCTTTTTTTCGGAGTAAAACGGTTATTTGATCTGGCGTTGGCTTCCTTCCTGCTGGTGCTGCTGTTTCCGGTCCTGCTGGTCATTGCGGTGGCGGTGGCGATAGATACCGGCTCCTCTCCGATCTTTGTGCAGATCCGTATGGGACGCAACAACGTCCCGTTTAAAATGATGAAATTCCGCACCATGAGTCCGAACGCCCCCGCCAATGTCGCCACTTATAAGTTAAAGGATGCCGACCGCTATATCTCCCGTCTGGGGCGTTTCCTGCGCCGCAGCTCGCTGGACGAGCTGCCGCAGCTGTGGAACATCCTGCTCGGGCATATGAGCTTTATCGGTCCCCGTCCCGTGGTGCTGACCGAGCGTGCGCTGCTGGAGCTGCGTACCCGCAACGGCGCCAACACCGTCCGCCCCGGTCTGACCGGCTGGGCGCAGGTCAACGGCCGCGACGATGTGCCGATCACCGAAAAAGCCATGCTGGACGCCTACTATGTACGGCGTTTTTCTCTGGCGGTGGATCTGCGCATCCTTGTGCGCACGGTCGGCTATGTCTTCCGCGGCGAGGGCGTGACCGAGGGTGCCAATCCCCGTGTGGACGACTCGCTCCGCCGCTCTGCCTGAATCCGTTACTGTGATAAAGAATCCCTGCGATCGGCGTCGCGGGGATTCTGTTTATGCAAGGAGGTTTTTTCCTATGAGTGAATGCTCTCACGACTGCCAAAACTGCTCCTCCCACTGCGGGGAAGCGCCCGAAAAAGCCGCACTCAACGCGTTCAGCCACATCCGCAAGGTGGTCGCCGTCACAAGCGGCAAGGGCGGCGTCGGCAAATCCTCCGTCACCGCCATGCTGGCGGTGCTGACCGCGCGGAAGGGCTACAAAGTCGGCGTGCTTGACGCCGATATCACCGGTCCCTCCATCCCCCGCGCTTTCGGCGTCACCCGCCGCGCGCAGGCAAATGAAATGGGGATCCTGCCCGAGGAGACGCACATGGGTATCCGCGTGATGTCCATTAACCTTCTGCTCGAATCCGAGGATCAGCCGGTCGTCTGGCGCGGTCCGGTGCTCGGCGGCGCGGTCACGCAATTCTGGACAGATGTCGCCTGGGGCGATCTCGACGTGCTGTTTATCGACATGCCGCCCGGAACCGGCGACGTGCCGCTGACGGTATTCCAGACTCTGCCCGTTGATGCCGCTGTCGTCGTGACCACACCGCAGTCGCTGGTGCAGATGGTGGTCGGGAAATCCTGCCGCATGCTGGAGCTGCTGCATGTGCCGGTGCTGGGTCTGGTGGAGAATATGAGCCATGCTCTCTGCCCCGACTGCGGGCGGAAGATCCGGCTGTTCGGCGAGGACGGCGCGGCGGAAAAAGCGGCGGCGGAGCACCGCATTCCCCTGCTCTGCTCACTGCCGATGAACGCCGATGTGGCGCGCCTGTGCGATGCCGGTGAAATTGAACGCATCGTCTGCGAGGAGTTGACTCCCGCCGCCGATGCCGTGGAGGGACTGCTGTCATGATCCGTCATATCGTTTGCTGGTCGCTGCGTCCCGCCGAGGACGAGGACACGCGCCAAGCACAGCTTGCGGAGATCCGTTCCCGCCTTACCGCCATGGTCGGTGTCGCCGACGGTCTTCTGCACATGGATGTCTGCACCGAGCCGCTGCCCGGCTCCAATGCGCAGCTGGCGCTGATTGCCGATTTCACCGATGAGGCGGCGCTTGCCGCCTATCAGGCGTGGCCCCCGCATGTGGAGGTGGCGCAGACGCTCATCCGCCCCATCGCCGAGACCCGGCTTTGCTTTGACACCCGACTGGGATAAAGACTTTTCTCCCCCGCCGACCCGAAAAATCGGGTCGGCGGGGGAGCTTTCAAGGCATAAACCTGTCAAAACGCGCCCTGCTTCTCTCAAAAAAGAGAAGCAGGGCGCTTCAGCCTGTCAAAGAACTACCCAAACGGCCCTGTTTCTGGTATAATAGAGGAGACGGGGGTGATTTCATGGAAGACTGGAGAAAAGACGCACGGCGAGAGCTGATCATTGTTGATCTGGATGCATTGGTGCCGGAAAACCATCTGCTGCGGAAAATCGAGAGGGTCATGGACTACGAATGGCTGTATGAACGGCTGGCACCGTATTACTGCCATGACAACGGCCGGCCGGGAACCGACCCGGTCGTGCTGATCAAGATGGTGCTCATTCAACATCTGTTCGGCATTCCGTCTCTGCGGCAGACCTACCAGCGAATTCAGGATACCCTCTCCTACCGCTGGTTTTTGGGGTATGGCCTGCTGGA
>CAKUMQ010000016.1 GCA_934667845.1 uncultured Eubacteriales bacterium
TTATGCTCAACCTGATAACCAACAAGCTGCTGAAGCAGGCGGATCCCAAAAAGATCGAGCACATTTTATCTCCGATAGAAGAAAAGAACGGGAGGGATGACAATGAACTTTGATATGCTGAATGGCGGCAACGGCACTTTTGTGCGTGCCGATGAGGTAAATGTGATTACGAGATTTGACTATGTAAAAATCAAAAAAGAGGTCGCGCGACTCAAGGACGGAGACAACAGCGAAAAACTGATCGATGGACACTTTTGGAAAATAGCCTTGCTGCTCACTTTTCTTTTGCGTAGAAATGCTGTATAATGGTATCAAATGAACGGTAACGGAGTAGAGATTATGAAATTCAGCGAAAAATTGAATGCGTATATGGAGCAGCTTTCCTGCTCGGCAAGGGAGCTCGGCAATTTGTCCGGCATTTCAGGCACCTCATTCAGCCGATATAAAAGCGGTGAGCGTGTGCCCGAGCTTGGCACAAAGCCGTTTGAGAATCTTTGCAGCGCCATTGCGGAGATCGCCGCCCAAAAGAAGCTGCCGGATATTACGGCAGAGTCCGTAAAAGCATCTTTTTTGGCTTGCGATGATTTTGTTTCCACCGACAAAGAGGTTCTGCGGCAGAATTTCAATACAATGATCGCAGCATTGAACATCAATCTCGCACGCCTGAGTCAATACACCAATTACGATACTTCTGCCATTTTCCGCATTCGTAACGGATCGAGAAGGCCGGGAGTGACAGTGTTTCCAAATTTCTGAGTAAGCTGGATGAGTTTGATCTGAACGAATATATCAAGGTCATAAAATTTGACGAACTGAAAGTCCCGTCTGTACCGTTTCAAATTCCGTCCACCAAGACATATTTCGGCATTTAAGAAATGATGGAGAGCGAGCTGGATTTCTTAAAAGCGACCGTACTTTCCAAATCTATGGCGCCGGTGACCATGTACAGTGATATGCCGCTTTCCGAAATGGCAAAGGATCCGGAGTTTCCGAAAAAGTGGATGTTCGGCATGGCGATGATGCTCAAAAAGGGACTGTATCTCAATCAAATACATAACATTGACCGTCCCTTTGACGAGATGATGCTGGGGCTTGAAAGCTGGATCCCGATGTATATGACCGGGCAGATCTCGCCTTACTATTTCAAGAATGCACAGAACAATATCTTTTTGCATTTTCTCAAGGTTTCCGGTGCGGCTGCACTTTCGGGCGAAGCCATTGCCGGATACCATGCAGACGGAAAATATTATTTAACCAAGTCCAAGCGAGAGGTGGAATATTATCAGAAACGGGCAGACGAATGCTGAGCAACGCTTATCCGCTGATGGACATCTACCGCAGTGAGCGGGAAAACGAACTGAATACATTTCTTCTTTCCGATGTAAACCGAGCGGGCAGCCGCCGCAGCATTCTCTCCACTCTGCCGCTGTATACCCTAAGTGACGGGTTGTTAGACCGTATCCTTACAAGAAACGGAATTGATGCCGAGCAAAAAGAGAAAATCAAACGGTATGCCGCTGCACAAAGGGAACGGGTGCTGACGATCCTTGAAAATGAAGCTGTTGAAGATGAGGTTCCGATTTTCTTAGCACAGGACTTTGCAAACGATCCGCCCACATTGGAGCTTTCTGGCGTATTCTGCGAAACGGATATTCCGTACAGCGAAAAGGAGTATGCGGCGCATCTCGATGAGATCAGAGCTTTTGCCGAGCAAAATCCGAGCTACTCATTCAAACAAGCCTCGGCACATGCTTTCCGCAATTTGCGGATCTTGATTCACGAAGGGCAGTGGGCCATGGTATCCAAGGGCAAAGCCCCGGCGATCCATTTCGTCATTCGCCATCCAAAGCTGCGCAGTGCGATAGAAAACTTTATCCCGCCGGTGACGGAAGAGTAACATTGAATACTCGGCGCTGTTTGTAGTAATCTATCCGCTTTGGAGATGGATGGTACTCTGAAACGCTGTACCCGAGAGAATGCCAGAGAAGTTGTTATCAATATGCGGCTGAGGAACGTAGAATAAAATCACTTTGCAGTAATGATTACGCCTGCAACTTTAATCAATATTCAAAATGTTTTCTAATCATTTTCTTGTTAACTATAAAAAAGCGCAACGCCACAGAGTTATAAATCTCTGTGGCGTTGCGCTGCTCTCAATCGGTCGCTTTTTTGAAAGCGTCTTTATGTGAGCCTGCCTTTTATTGGGGTTTCGGGGGTTTTTCTGCACAAAAACAAGGGAACGGCATTTTGCCGTTCCCTTGTGCGCTTTGTAAAGGAGATCAGTTGCCGAAGTAGCGCTTCAGCAGACCCTCGAATGCCTTGCCATGCCGGGCTTCGTCCTTGGCCATTTCATGGACGGTATCGTGGATGGCGTCATAGCCCAGTTCTTTCGCTTTCTTGGCCAGAGCCAGCTTGCCTTCGGTTGCGCCGCACTCGGCTTCGACGCGCATGGTCAGATTCTTTTTCGTGCTGGGGGTGACGACCTCGCCGAGCAGCTCGGCAAATTTGGCGGCATGCTCCGCCTCTTCGTAGGCGGCTTTTTCCCAGTAGAGACCGATCTCGGGGTAGCCCTCGCGGTGCGCCACACGCGCCATGGCGAGGTACATGCCGACCTCGGAGCACTCGCCCGCAAAGTTCGCGCGCAGACCCTCGACGACCTCGGGATCCAGTCCCTGCGCCACGCCGACCTTGTGCTCATCCGCCCAGACGCGCTCGGCGCTCATGGCGGTGAATTTATCGGCGCCCACGCCGCAGACGGGGCAGACAGCGGGAGCGGCATCTCCCTCATAGACATAACCACAGACAGAGCAAACGAATTTCATAACAGCAGTCCTCCTAAAAATAATTTTTGGTTTTCAAGTGGGTTTGCGTTCCTTTTTGACACACTCCGCACAGCGACCGTGCACGATGACTTCGATGCGATCGGCGCGGCACCCCTTTGGGGAAAGCCGCCGCACCGTGGCAGGAGAGAGCGGAAAATCCAGAATCGCGCCGCAGGAGGTGCAGCAAAAATGGCCGTGGTCCTCCATGCCGCCGTCAAACCGCTGCTCCTCGGAATCCAGCGGCAGCTCGCGGATCAGCCCGGCCTTGGCCAGACAGTGCAGCGAGTTGTAGACTGTGGTGCGGGAGAAGCGGGGATCCTCCGCCGAAAGCGCACAGTAGATGCTGTCGGCATTAGGGTGTGTACGGTGCTCCAAAAGATACGCGTATACCGCCAGACGCTGGCGGGTGGGGCGCACCCCGTGGGCGATCAGCACCGCAGAAAGATCATTTTCCATGCGGGAAACCTCCTTGCCGGGATGGCAATCACTTTGTAATGATTACAAACGAAGTATAGCAGACTTCTGCCGATTTGTCAAGTACTTTTTTGAAATGATTTCAAAAATATTTTGTAATCATTCCAAGACTGCAATCAGCGGTGCGGCAGCTTACCGCTGCGAAATTCCGTCACGAACCAGGGATCGGGGAGGGAAAAGGAACGGCCGTTTAAATAATCCAGCTCACCGGCGGGGGTGGTAAAGTCAAACGCCAGCTTATAGGAGCAGAGCGCCTGCTTGGAAAACCCGGTGCCCTTGTTCAGCGCGTTGGTGCCGTATTTGCCGTCGCCGAGCAGCGGGTGCCCGATCGAGGCTAAGTGGGCGCGGATCTGGTGGGTGCGGCCGGTGAGCAGCTCGATCTCGAGGAGCGACAGCCCGTCGTGCGATTCCAAAACCGTATAGCGTGTGTCGATGCGGCGGGCGTTCGGCTGTGGGGTGTCGGAAACATAAACGCGGTTTTGCGCTTCGTTTTTGACGAGAAAAGCGGTGAGCGTGGCTTTGGGCGGCGTGGGGGTGCCGTGAACAAGACAGAGGTAATATTTGTGCAGCTCGCGGTCGCGCAGCTTCTGATTCAGAATACGCAGCGCCTCTGCGGTCTTGGCGGCGATAACGATGCCGCAGGTGTTGCGGTCGATGCGGTTGACGAGCGCGGGAGCAAAGCTCTGCTCGTCCTCCGGACGATAGCTGCCCTTTTCATATAAATACCGCTGTACGCGCCCGATCAGTGTGTCACCGTATTCGTGGTCGTCGGGATGGGATAAAAGCCCCGCTTTTTTGTTCAGCAGCAGGAGATTGTCATCCTCGTAGAGGATGTCGAGCTGCCGCGAGGCGGAGAGAAAATCATAGACCGGCGGCGCCTGCGTGAGAAAATCGTCCTTGACATAAAGCGTCAGCACGTCGCCCTCGCACAGGCGGTCGGCAGGTGTGCAGCGCTTGCCGTTGCGCTTGATATCCTTTTGGCGTATATATTTATACATCATGGAGATGGGAAAGCGGCGGTAGGTCTTTTGCAGAAACTTGTCCAGCCGCTGTCCCGCGTCATTTTTCTGTATGTGCAGTGTTTGCATCGTTATGCCCCTTTCCTGTTCGGTCTCAGTATAACACAGGATGCGGCAAATGTAAACGAAAAAGCCCGCCGGTCTGTACCGGCGGGCAGAAAAACACGATATTTAGCGGTATGCGTACAGCGGCTCTTATCGGGTGGCGTATTCACAGATCATTTTCATATCGCTGCCATCGAGGTTGACGCTCCAAAGCCGGGCAATGTCATAGCGATTGACGGGAGCTGCCGTGAAATAGATCTTTCCGTTTTGCACGGCGCAAATGGATTCCCTTTCTCTGTCGGTATCGTCTATGGCAAAGAGAACCTGAGGATCCCTGCCGTCCTCCCGCATTTTGACAAAAACCTTGGTCAGGTCGGGTTCCTCTCCGCGTTTCTGGACGGCGTAGACCCAGCCGTCGGCGGGACGGTCCAAAACGGAGGTCGTTTCATATTTGCTGATACAGACCTTTTCAGTCTGACTGCCCGTAAACGGGGTGAAAAGAGCGGTGTACAGCATCCGGTCCTTTTCGGTGAAAGCTACGCGGTAAGCGTCGGCGGCGGGGTCGCGCCGGCTAAATCCGCTTCCGTCCGGGCGGATTTGCGCAAGCTGATAGTCGTCGGCGGTAGCAAAAGCGGCGAAGCGAAACACGATATAGCCGTTCGGATCCAATCCGTCTAAATAGATCGACAGCCTGTCATTCTGACCGTAGATCTCCCGGACATCCGATCCGTCGGGCAGGCTGGAGCAGAGAATGTCCCGGGGAGAGCCGTCAGCGTCTCCCTGACGGGTCGCGACAAAATACAGCCGCCCGTCGGCGTAAAAAAAGATATCGCCTGCGCAGTATCCGTCCCAGTGAATTTCCCGGGCGTCTCCTCCCTCAAGCGGAACCGAATAAAATTGGGCATCACTGCCGTTGTAATCGTTCCAAAAGAAGAGGCATTTTCCGCCGAGAGTAAAATAGTAAGCCATGGTTGCACGGGGGGCGGTGAACAATACGGTCTTTTTGGTTCCGTCCGTGTCCGCTCGACAGAGCGTACGGTTGCCTTCAACAAAAAGAATGGCGTCACTGTCGAAGAGGTATTGGAGGCTGTTCCCGGTGGCACAACGGCCGATCTCCTGAAAGGCATAGGGATTGACATCGGATTCGGCAGAGGCATCGGAAGAAGAGTCGGCGGGCGTCCTTGCGGCACAGCCGGTCAGGCAGAGCAGAGCCGCGCAGACAAGAGCCAGCCGGCGCACAGGGATGCCAAGCAGGGATAAGCGTGACTTGACCATAAAAAATACCCTCCTTAATGACCGCGGCGCAGGCAGATAGTGTAAATTAGGATAACATGTCCGCGGCTTTCTGTCAATAATACAGACGTAAAAAAGACAGCGTGCGTTGCGGTAACGGCGGAAAATTTTATGAAAAATTTTCCGCCGGAACAGGCCGGGAGACGGCAAAAAAGGGGTTGACAAAAGGGAAAAAGGGTGGTATACTGACCGCGTAATAAAACGAAGCAGAGCGTTTGCCCGCTCTCACCCGCGGATTCCGTTCCACCGGGTTGATAAGAGGACACCCCGATCGGCGGGGCGTTTTGGGTGCGGGCAGGAGACTGTCCGCTTTTTCGTTTTATCTCAACGAATTTGGTGGAGGTGTGTACCTATCGCAATCAAGGAACTGCAGATCAACGAACAGATCCGCGAGGCGGAGCTGCGTGTGATCGATGCCGACGGCAATCAGCTCGGCGTGATGTCCGCCCGCGACGCGCAGAAGCTCGCGGATGAGAAAAACCTGGATCTGGTCAAGATCGCCCCGACCGCTGTTCCGCCGGTCTGCCGCATCATGGATTACGGCAAATACCGGTTTGAGCAGATGAAGAAGGAAAAAGAGGCCAGAAAGAACCAGCATGTCGTGGACATCAAGGAGATCCGTCTGGGACTCAACACCGACGTGGGCGACCTCAACACAAAGGTGCGCCACGCCGCCCGCTTTATTGAGGACGGCAACAAGGTGAAGGTCTCCATCCGCTTCCGCGGACGGGAAATGGGTCATCCCGAGATCGGCCATGAGCGTATGAAGGCGTTTGCCGCTTCCTGCGCGGACTTTGCCGTGATCGAGCGTCCC
This sequence comes from uncultured Eubacteriales bacterium, assembly GCA_934667845.1. Taxonomy (GTDB): domain Bacteria; phylum Bacillota; class Clostridia; order Oscillospirales; family Acutalibacteraceae; genus HGM12789. The sequence continues at coordinate 6,468 of CAKUMQ010000016.1, forward strand.
GCAAAGCTGGAGGGCCGCAATATGCTGATGTTCCTTGCCCCGAAGCCCGCTGCCAAATAACCGTGTCAATCATAAAGGAGGACAATTGTTATGCCGAAGATCAAGACTCACAGCGGCGCGAAAAAGCGCTTTAAGCTGAGCAAAACGGGCAAGGTCATCCGCGGCCACGCCTACAAATCCCACATCCTCAACAAGAAATCCACGAAACGCAAGAGAAATCTCCGCAAGACCACCGTCGCCGACGTGACGAACGTCGCGAAGGTCAAGCGCATGATTCCTTACAAATAATCGGTAAGAGTTGAACGGAGGTAACGAAAATGGCTCGTATTAAAGGCGCGATGATGACGCGCAAAAGACGCAAAAAGACCCTGAAGCTCGCGAAGGGCTATTACGGCGCAAAGTCCCGTCTGTTCAAGACCGCGAAAGAAGCGGTGATGAAGTCCGGACAGTATGCCTATATCGGCCGTCGGCAGAAAAAGCGTGATTTCCGCCGTCTGTGGATCACCCGCATTTCCGCGGCTGCCAAGCTCAACGGCATGAACTACTCCACCCTGATGAACGGTTTGAAGAAAGCGAACATTTCCCTGAACCGTAAGATGCTGGCTGAGCTTGCCGTGTCGGATGCCGCGGCGTTCACCGCACTGACCGAAAAGGCCAAGGCTGCGCTGAATAAATAAGCTGGATTCACGCCCACAGGGTTTCCTGTGGGCGTTTGTCGCTTTATCTGCCGTCAAATTTTTATGGCGAAAAACCGCGAAAGGAGGGACAAAACGGTGGAGATCACCAGTCGGGATAACCGCTTGATCAAGGAGTGGCGGCGTCTTGCGTCTGATGCGGCATACCGCCGCAAAACCGGGCAGTTTGCGCTGGAGGGCGCGCGGCTTTGTGCCGATGCGGCGCTGTCCGATGTGCCGCTGTCCGCCGTTTTGCTCACCGAGCGGGCGCGGGAGCAGTATGCTGCGCTTTTGCAGCCGGTGTTTGCGGCGGCGGAGCAGGTCGTGACCGTTTCACCGGCACTGGCGGCGTATGTGGGGGAGACGGCGGGAACGCAGGGGGTGTTTGCCGTCGCCGCGCGGAAAAGCCGCGATTTTGACGTGCTGCCGTCGGGGCGGTATCTCGCGCTTGAGGATGTGCAGGACCCCGCCAACCTCGGCGCCGTCGTGCGGACGGCGGAGGCGATGGGTACAGACGGTTTGCTGCTCTCCCGCGGCTGCTGTGACCTGTACAGCCCCAAGGTGCTGCGCGCCAGCATGGGCGGCGTATTCCGCCTGCCGGTGCGGGAGGTGGCGTCTATGCCCGAGGCGGCAGCGGATTGGCAGAAGCGCGGGCTTGCCGTATACGCCTGCGTGGCGGACCGCACGGCGAAAAAGCTGACGGCGGTTCCGTTTGCCGACGGCACCGTGTGCCTGATCGGCAACGAGGGCAACGGTCTGCGGCCCGAGACGGTAGATGCCTGTACCGCGCGCGTGACCATACCGATGCCGGGACGCGCGGAATCGCTCAATGCGTCCGCGGCGGCGGCAATCGTGCTGTGGGAGCTTTGCCGCAGCCGCTGCCCGGTCGGGGAGGGATGACGGTATGGCTGTTGATCACCGTCTCCACTGGATCTGGCTGCAGTCGGCGCTCGGCGCGGGCTGCCCGCAGACGGGTGCGCTGCTGCGCCGGTTCGCCACGGCGTTTGAGGTCTACCAAGCCGATCCGCGCGAGCTTGCCGCCTGCGGTCTGTCTGCCGCGCAGATCAAGCGTCTGGAAAACCGGGATCTGCATCCCGCGGCACAGTGCCTGTATGAGACGCTGCGTATAGGCGGCTGGGTACTCACGCCGGAGGACGCGCGCTTTCCGTCGCAGCTGCGCGGAATTTATGCGATGCCGCTCGTGCTTTACGGGCGCGGCTGGATGCCGGATATGGAAGTGATCCCGTCGGTGACGATCGTCGGAACGCGCCGCTGCTCGCCCTACGGTCTGCGTATGGCGACGGAGCTTGCGGCAGGATTGGCTGCCGGCGGTCTGTGCGTGGTCAGCGGCGGCGCTGTCGGCGTTGACGGGGCTGCCTTGCGCGCGGCTCTGGCACAGGGCGGAACAACGATCTGTCTGCAGGGGTGCGGGTTGGACATCAATTATCCGGCGGAAAACGAAGATATGCGGCGGGCGGTCGCACAGACCGGCGCAGTGCTGACGGAGTTTCCGCTTGGCATGCCGGCGCGCAGACAGAATTTCCCGATCCGCAACCGGCTTTTGTCCGGACTGACGCAGGGCACCTGCGTTGTGGAGGCGCCCGCCGGAAGCGGCGCATTGATTACGGCGCGGTACGCGCTGGAGCAGGGGCGGGATGTGTTTGCCGTACCCGGCGCCGCTTATATGCCGAGCATGGCGGGCTGTAACGAGCTGATCCGCGACGGCGCCCATCTGGTCAGCTGCGCCGCGGATGTGATGGAGGAATACCGTCCGCGGTTTGAAAACCGTCTGGACTTTGAAGCCGCGGCGGCGGCAGAACGCGCGGCAGGAGGAATAAAGCCCTCGCTCCTGCGCGTCGCCGACAGCCGGCAGGCGAACGAACCGCCGAAAAGCCGGTCCGGGAGCCAACCGAAACAGGCGGAGCGGCCGGTGCGGAGGGCGGTCAGTGAAAAGCCCGCGCCGCCGGAAAATCCGGCGCCCGCGCCGACAGCGGTTTGTCCGGACTATGTGTCCGAGACTGCGCGGCAGATTTATGCCGTGCTGACGGCGGAGCCGCAGCTGTTAGACGACATTTCCGCGCGGCTCTCCCTGCCGACCAACCGTGTGCTGGCGGCGCTGACCGAACTGGAAATTGCGGGCTGTGCCGCCGGTGACGCCGGCGGGCGCTACCACCTCAAGTAATCATAGAAACGGGAGTTTAGGCTATATGGCAAAACTGGTTATACTGGAGTCCCCGGCGAAGGCCAAGACGGTGCAGAAATATCTGGGGAACGGCTATACGGTCACGGCGTCGATGGGGCATATCCGCGACCTGCCGCGTTCGCTGCTCGGCGTGGATGTGGAGCACGGCTTCAAGCCGCGCTATACCGATATTCCCGGCAAAACGGCGCTGATCCGCCAGCTGCGGCAGATGGCGGCGGAGAGCGACGGCGTGATCCTTGCCACCGACCCTGACCGCGAGGGAGAAGCGATTTCCTGGCATCTGGCGCAGGTGCTCGGCATGGATATTCAGACGGCTGACCGCGTGACCTTCAACGAGATCACCAAAAGCGGTGTCGCAGCCGGTATGGCGCATCCGCGGCAGATCGACATGGATCTGGTCAACGCGCAGCAGGCGCGGCGTATTCTTGATCGCATCGTTGGCTATAAACTCAGCCCCTTTTTGTGGAAAAAGGTGCGCAAGGGGCTGTCCGCCGGTCGTGTGCAGTCGGCGGCGGTGCGGATCATCGTCGACCGCGAGGAGGAGATCCGCGCCTTTATCAGTGAGGAATACTGGACGATCGACGCCAAGCTGTCCGCCACGCCGAAGGGACGGCCGTTTGCCGCGCATCTGGCGACGGTGGACGGGAAAAAGCAGAAAATTGAAAATAAAGAGCAGGCGGACGCTGTTCTTGACCGCATTCGGGATAAGCCGTTTACGGTCAGCACCGTCAAGCGCGGCACCCGTCAGATCGCGCCGCAGCCGCCGTTTATCACCTCCACGATGCAGCAGGAGGCGAGCCGCAAGCTCGGCTTTGCCGCCCGCCGCACCATGAAGGCGGCGCAGGAGCTGTACGAGGGCGTTGATGTCGAGGGCATCGGTGCGGTCGGTCTCATTACCTATATGCGTACCGACTCGCTGCGCATCTCCGACGATGCGCGCCGGGACGGCACGGCGTTTATCCGCGAGCGCTACGGCGACAGCTATCTGCCCGAAAAGCCGCGGGTGTTCCGCTCCCGCAGCAATGCGCAGGACGCCCACGAGGCGATCCGCCCCTCTCTGCCCGAACTGACGCCCGAGCGGGTGCGTTCGTCGCTGAGCGCCGACCAGTATAAGCTGTACAAGCTGATCTGGGAGCGGTTTATCGCGAGCCTGATGGCCTCCTGCGTGCAGGATACCTGCCAGCTGACGATTCAGGCGGGCGACTGCGGCTTCAAAGCCAGTGGCTATACCGTGCGCTTCGACGGCTTCACGGTGCTGTATGTCGAGGGCAAGGATGAGGATGAGGAGGACGACGGGGCGCTGCCGCCGCTGAAAGAGGGCGATGTGCTGACGCTGCGTGAGCTCGGCGGCAACCAGCATTTCACCCAGCCGCCCGCCCGCTATACGGAGGCGACGCTCATCAAGGCGCTGGAGGAAAACGGCATCGGCCGTCCGTCTACCTTTGCGCCGACCATTTCCACCATACTCGCGCGCGAGTATGTGGAGCGGGAGGGCAAGGCGCTCAAGCCGACGGCACTCGGCGAGGTGGTGACGACGCTGATGAAGGAGCAGTTTTCCGAGATCGTGGACGTGGAATTCACCGCCCGCATGGAGCGGGAGTTAGACGACGTGGAGAGCGGAAAAGCGGACTGGGTCGACACGCTCGATCAGTTCTATAAGGGCTTTTCCGCGACGCTGAAAAGAGCCGAGGAGCAGATGTCCGGCGAAAAGCTCAAGGTGCCGGAAATTGAAAGCGACGTTACCTGTGAGCTTTGCGGGCGCAAAATGGTGATCAAGACCGGGCGCTACGGCAAGTTTCTGGCCTGTCCGGGCTATCCGGAGTGCAAAAATACCAAGCAGATCGTCGAAGAGACCGGCGGCATCTGTCCGAAATGCGGCGGTGCGATCCTGGCGCGCAAATCCAAAAGCAACCGCAAATTTTTCGGCTGCGCCAACTATCCGAAATGCGATTTCATCACCTGGAACGAGCCGACGGCGCAGATTTGTCCGCAGTGCGGCAAGACGCTGTTCAAGAAAAAAGGGCGCGCGGGCGGACTGGTGTGCTTAAACGAGGGCTGCGGCTATGAGTGCGCCGCCACGAAAGGGGAAAAGAAAAAATCCGATGACTGAACGCGAGATCACCGTGATCGGCGCCGGGCTGGCGGGCTGTGAGGCGGCTTATGCGGCGGCACAGGCGGGCGTTTTGGTGCGGCTTACGGAAATGAAGCCGAAGCAGTATACCCCTGCGCACCACAGCCCGGAATTTGCCGAGCTGGTCTGCTCAAACTCGCTCAAAGCGCAGCGTCTGGGCAGCGCTGCCGGGCTGCTGAAAGAGGAAATGCGGCGGATGGGATCCCTCTGCATGGAGGCGGCGGCGCTCTGCGCCGTGCCGGCGGGCGGTGCGCTCGCCGTGGATCGGGAGCGCTTTTCCCGCTATATTACCGATAAGATCCGCTCTCATCCCCGTATCCGCATTGAGGAGCGGGAGCAGACGGCGCTGCCCGACAGCGGCGTAGCGGTCGTGGCGACCGGGCCGCTGACCTCACCGCCGATGGCGGACGCGATCGCCCGTGTCTGCGGCGGCGGACTGAGCTTTTTCGATGCCGCCGCGCCGATCGTGGAGCGGGACAGCGTGGATATGACGCAGGCGTTTGCCGCCTCGCGCTATGACCGCGAGGAGAGCGGCGAGGGCGATTATCTCAACTGCCCGCTGAACAAAGAGGAATATGAGCGCTTCCACCGTGAGCTTGTCGCGGCGGAGACGGCGCCGCTGCACGATTTTGACCGGGCTGCCCCCGCGGTATACGAGGGCTGTATGCCGATTGAGGTGCTGGCAAAGCGCGGCGCGGACGCCATCCGTTTCGGCCCGATGAAACCGGTGGGACTGCGCGATCCGCGGACGGGACACCGCCCGTGGGCAGTGCTCCAGCTCCGCCGGGAGAACACGGAGGGGAGCTGCCTGAATCTGGTCGGATTTCAGACCAATCTGAAATTCGGCGAGCAAAAGCGGGTGTTCGGTCTGATCCCGGCCTTGCACGACGCCGTGTATGTGCGCTACGGCGTGATGCACCGCAACACGTTTTTGAATTCCCCCCGGCTGCTGCTGCCGGGCTTTGCGCTGAAAGAACAGCCGCGGCTGTTCTTTGCCGGTCAGATGACCGGTGTCGAGGGGTATATGGAATCGGCGGCATCGGGGATCCTCGCCGGCAGAAATGCCGTGCGGGCGCTCTCCGGCCTGCCGCCGGTCTGCCCGCCGTCTGACACCATGATCGGCGCATTGGCGCGGTATGTGTGCGCGCCGAACGCGGATTTTCAGCCGATGGGGGCAAATTTCGGCATTTTGCCGCCGCTTGCGGAGCCGATACGCGACAAGCGGCTGCGGTATGAGACGCTGTCCGCGCGGGCGCTCGCGTCATTTGACGCGTTTTGGGCGGAACAGAAAGAAAAGGGAGGTTGACGGCATGAAAATACTGGTGGATGCATTCGGCGGAGACAACGCGCCGTACGCGCCGATTGCCGGCGCCGTGCAGGCGGCTGCGGAGGGTATCGCCGAAGTGGCATTGGTGGGCGACGAGGAGAAGATCCGCGCGGCTGCGGCGGAAAAAGGGCTGTCGCTTGACGGCGTCGGGGTGATCCCCGCGCCGGACGTGATGGAGATGGAGGATGAGCCGCGGCGCATCCTGAAGGATAAAAAGGACAGCTCCATGGCGGTCGGGCTTCGGCTGACCGCCGAGGGGCAGGGGGATGCGTTCGTTTCGGCGGGCAGCACCGGCGCGCTCATCATGGGCGCGACGTTTCTGACCAAGCGGATCAAGGGCGTGTCCCGTCCGGCGCTCGCCCCGCTGCTGCCGTCGGACAACGGACCGTTTATGCTGCTGGATTCCGGCGCAAACGCCGATTGCCGCCCCGAGATGCTACTGCAGTTTGCCCTGCTCGGCAGCCTCTATATGGAGCATGTCGTCTGTCCGGGCGAGACCCCGACGGTGGGGCTGCTCAACATCGGGACGGAGGACAGCAAGGGCGGCGAGCTGCAAAAGGCGGCGTTTCCGCTGCTGCGGGATTCCGGGCTGTGCTTTGTCGGCAACGTTGAGGCGCGCGATGTGCCCTACGGCAAGGCCAAGGTCATCGTGGCGGACGGCTTTTCCGGCAATGTGCTGTTAAAGACCATGGAAGGCACCGCCTCCATGCTGCTGCATACGGTCAAGGGGCTGTTTATGACCAACCTGCGGACGAAGATCGCGGGACTTCTGGTAAAGCCCTATCTGTCGGGGCTGAAAAAGCGGATGGATACCTCTGAATACGGCGGCGCGCCGGTGCTGGGCGTTGCCCGCCCGGTCATCAAGGCGCACGGCAACTCCGATGCACGCGCCATCCGCAGCGCCATCCGGGTCGCGGCGGAATACGCCGCCTCAGGCGCCGTTGACCGTATGGCGGAGGCGATCGCCCGTGCGGCGGCGCCGGCAGAGGAGTGATACGGCATGGTCATGGAGGAACTGCGGCTCTGGCTTTGCGACCGCTTCGGCTGTGAACCGGAGGATGTGCGCTTTTCGGCTTCCTTTGATGATTTGAATATCCGGCCGGGCGAGCTTGCGGAGCTGGCATTTTGGATGCAGGAGCGCTTTTCGGTGGAGGTTCCGGACGACGTGCTCTCGGACTGCGAAACCGTTGAGGATCTGGTCGGCTATGTGGAGGATCGGTTGTAATGGAAAAGTCAAATCAAACGGCGCTTGTGGAACTGATGGATCGGCTGGGACACCGTTTTCAGAATGAAATGCTGCTGACCCGCGCGCTGACCCATTCCTCCTATGCGCATGAGTGCCGCCACGAGGGCGGCGATAACGAGCGTCTGGAATTTCTCGGCGACTCGGTTTTGGGGCTGATCGCGGCGGAATACCTGTTCGGACTGCTCTCCTCGCAGGAGGGCGAGCTGACAAAGGTGCGCGCCTCGGTCGTCTGCGAAAAGGCGCTGGCATCCTATGCCGAGGAGCTGGAGCTTGGACGCTATCTGCTGCTCGGCCACGGCGAGCGCACGACCGGCGGCGGCCGCCGTCCGTCTATCCTGGCGGATGCGTTTGAGGCGGTGCTGGCGGCGATCTATCTGGACGGCGGCATGGAGGAGGCGCGCCGCTTTGTGATGCCCTATCTCGAAAAGGAGGTCGCGTCGCAGCGCCGCCGCCATTTCAAGGATTATAAGACCTGCCTTCAGGAGATCGTGCAGCAGAATCCGGAGGAGCGGCTGCTCTATGTGCTCGTGAAGGAGTCCGGTCCCGACCATCAAAAGCGGTTCACCGTTGAGGTGCATCTGAATTCCAATGTGATCGGCACCGGCACCGGCCGCAGCAAAAAAGAGGCGGAACAGCAGGCGGCGCGCGAGGCGCTCAAGCTGATGGGCTGGGATGAGTAAACACGCGAACGCGGCGCTGTTTGTGCCGAACGCCGGCTGTCCGCATCGGTGCAGCTTCTGCGATCAGGCGGCGATATCCGGCCACCCTGCCATCCCGACAGCGGATGAAGTGGCGCACGTCTGCGAGACGGCGATCGCGACACGGCGGGTATCGCCGGAAAAGTCGGAGATCGCGTTTTTCGGCGGGAGCTTTACTGCACTGCCGCAGGCACAGCAGGATACGCTTCTTTCGGCGGCATATCCGTATGTCCGGGCGGGGCAGTTTAAGGGCATCCGCCTGTCCACCCGTCCCGACTGCGTGGATGAGGCGGTCTGCGCCCGCCTGCGCGCTTTCGGCGTGACGGCGGTGGAGCTGGGGGCGCAGAGCATGGATGACTGTGTGCTTACACGAAACCGACGGGGACATACCGCCGCGGATACGGTCGCCGCCGCGGCGTGCATACATGGCGCGGGGATCGAGCTGGGGCTGCAGATGATGACCGGTCTGCCCGGCGATACCGACGACGGAGCAAGGGAGACGCTGCGGCAGCTTTGCGCGCTGTCGCCCGCTACGCTGCGCATTTATCCGACGCAGGTGCTGCGCGGCACGCTTCTGGCCAAATGGTGGGCAGAGGGAACCTATATGCCGCAGACGCTGGAGGATGCAGCGGCGCTCTGTGCGCAGCTGCTCGACTATGCGGAGCGCGGATGCGGGATCCCCGTGATCCGTCTGGGGCTGCACGCCGATGCGTCCATGCAGGCGGCACGGCTGGCAGGGCCGTATCATCCCGCCTTTCGGGAGCTTTGTGAGGGAGAGCTGTATCTTCGGCTGGCGCTCACAGCGCTTCAAACCGGTCACGCCGGAACAGAGGCGGTGCTGTCGGTCGCCCCGGCGGCACTGTCCTGCATGATCGGTCAACATAAACGCAATATACAGGCGCTTTCCCGCGCGGGCTACCGCGCGAAGGTGCATCCCGACCCGACCCTGCCGCGCTATGCGGTGCGGCTGGGTGATTGACAGGAAGTGAGACTATGCTGCTTAAATCATTGGAAATACACGGGTTTAAATCCTTTCCCGATAAAACGGTGCTGCGCTTTGACCGCGGCATGACCGCCGTGGTCGGACCGAACGGCAGCGGCAAATCCAACATAAGCGACGCGATCCGCTGGGTGCTCGGCGAGCAGTCGACCAAAAGCCTGCGCGGTGCCAAAATGGAGGACGTGATCTTCAACGGCACCGAAAAGCGCCGCCCGGTCGGCTTTGCCGAGGTGTCGCTCGTGATCGACAACAAGGATCGTGCGCTCGGATTTGACGCCGACGATGTCAAGGTGACGCGCCGGTATTATCGCTCGGGCGACAGCGAATATCTGCTGAACAACGCCTCGGTGCGGCTGAAGGACATCCAGCTTCTGTTTATGGACACCGGTCTCGGCCGCGACGGCTATTCCATCGTCGGACAGGGGCGGATCGGCGACATCGTGGCGTCAAAATCCAACGACCGCCGCGAAATTTTTGAAGAGGCGGCGGGCATTGCCAAATACCGCTACCGCAAAAACGAGGCGGAGCGCCGTCTGGCGGCGGCGGAGGACAACCTCGTGCGTCTGCGCGACATCGTGACCGAGCTTGAGGAGCGGGTCGGGCCTTTGGCGGCACAGGCGGAAAAAGCGAAGAAGTTTCTGGAATTTGCCGGCGAAAAAAAGACGCTGGAGATCGGGCTGTGGCTCCATGTGATCCGCGCGACAAAGGATACGCTGCGGGACCTGAATGCCAAGCTGGAGCTTGCGCGCACGCAGTATGACGCGGCGGGCGAGGCGGCGGACGAGTGGTATCGCCAGATCGAGGAGATCGGCCGCCGCTCGGCGGAAATCTCTGCCCGCATGGACGAGCTGCGCCGCAGCACGGCGGCGACGGAGGAGCAGGCGGCGGCGCTCGACAGCCGCGCGGCGGTGCGCCGCAACGATATGGCGCATAACGCCGATACGATCGAGCGGCTTTTGGGAGACATAGCCGAATCGGACAGCGGCGACGACCGCATCCGTGAGGAGATCGCCCGCCGCGAGCAGGAGATCGCGGAAAAGCAGGCGGCGATCGCGGAGAGCGAGCGCCAGCGGCTTGCGGCGGCTGAGGAACTGGAGGGGCTGACCAAAAGCAGCGACGAGGCGACCGACCGCATGAGCGCGCTGTCCGAAAAGGCGAACGCGCTGGCGCTGGCTTTGTCGGATGCGCGTGTGCAGTCCGGCACCGCGGAATCGGCGCTGACGGAGATCACGCTGCGGTTGTCGCAGATCAATGCCTCCGTGATCGGACGGCAGCAGGAGGTTGCCGCGGCAAAGGCGGAGCGCGACGCCTGCCGCAAGGATGCGGCGGAGGCGGAGGAGCGGGCGGAGAGCCTGAAAAACTCCGCCGAGGGCTATCGCCTGCGCGCCAAGTCGCGGGCGGAGAAGCGCGACGCCGCCAAGGAGACCGCTGATCAGCGCCGGCTGGACGCAGAGGAAAAGCTCCGCCGCGTGCGGCTGCTTGAGGAGCTGGAGCGCAGCATGGAGGGCTTCTCCGGCAGCGTCAAGGCGGTGATCCGCCAGGCGGAGCGGGGAGCGCTGACCGGAATTCTCGGTCCGGTGTCCCGCCTTTTGCGCACGACGCCGGAATATGCGCTCGCCATTGAAACGGCGCTCGGTGCGGCGGCGCAGAACGTGGTCTGCTCCCGTGAGGAGGACGCCAAACGCGCCATTGCCTATCTAAAGGAGTCTAAAGGCGGCCGCGCGACATTTCTGCCGCTTTCCACGATAAAGGGAAACCGCCTGCGGGAAAACGGGCTGGACGACGCGCCGGGCTTTGTCGGTCTGGCGTGTGAGCTGGTGCAGTTCGCCCCCGAATATGCGGGCGTGGCGGACAGCCTGCTCGGGCGCGTCGCCGTGACGGAGGATCTCGACTACGCGGTGAGTCTGGCACGTCGCTTCGGTTACCGCTTCCGCATTGTGACGCTGGACGGACAGGTTGTCAACGCAGGCGGCTCGCTGACCGGCGGCTCGGCGTCGAAAAATGCCGGACTTCTGTCCCGCCGCGGCGAGATCGAACGTCTGCAAAAAGAGGCGGAGGCGCTTGCCGCCAAGGCGCGTGAGGCGCAGGAGAACTGGAAGCGGCTTTCCGAGGAAGCGGCTTTGGTGGAGGCGGAGTGGACGGGCCTGCAGGGCGAGCTGTCCACGGCGCAGGAGGATAAGATCCGTCTGGACGGCGAGCTGCGCCGTCTGGAGGAGCAGCTTTCCGCCGGTGAGCGCAGCCTGAGCGAAAGCGCGGAGGAGATCCGTTCGCTGACGGCGCGCGCCGGGGATTGCCGCGGCCGGATGGCTGAGGCGGCGGAGCGGATGCAGGCGCTCGAAGCGGATAAGGCCGCCATCGAGCAGGAGATCGCCGGTATCAGCGGCGGGAGGCAGCAGCTGACCGAGCAGCGCAGCACGCTGTCGGAGCGTATTGCGGCGCTGAAGCTCGCTGAGGTCGCCGCGCAGAAGGAGATCGAGGCGGCACATGCCGCCATCGGTGAGTGGGAGGCGCGTTTCCGCGATGCAGAGAGTTACCGCGCCCGCCTGCAGGAGCAAATCGGGCAGGTGAAGGAGCAGAATACCGCCATCGAAGCGGAACTTACCTCTCTGGCGGATGAGGCGGCGGCACTGCGTGCACAGTCCGCCTCTGTGGAGACGCAGATCGCCAAATTGGCGGAGGAGCGCAGCGAGGGCGAGCGGCAGCAGACCGTCTTGCAGCAGAAGAGCCGCGAAAAGCTCGATGAGCGCGAGCTGGCGGGACGTGAAGCGGGACGGCTGGAGGAGCGCTGCCTTGCGGCGCAGCGCGAGAGTGATGAGGTCGTCAAAAAGCTGTTCGAGGAGTATGAGCTGACCCGCAGCGAGGCGGAGGAGATCACCGAGCCGATCGCGGACGTTCCCGCCGCGAACCGGCGGTTAAACGAGCTGAAAAGCAAGATCCGTTCGCTCGGCAGCGTCAATGTGGACGCGATCGAGGAATATAAAGAGGTCAGCGAGCGGTATGAATTCCTGTCCGGTCAGGTGCGGGATGTGGAGGTCTCGAAGGCGGAGCTGCAAAAGCTGATCTCCGAGCTGACCGGGCAGATGAAAGAGCTGTTTTTGGAGCGCTTCCGCCAGATCAACGGCTATTACGGCGAGATATTCGCCGAGCTGTTCGGCGGCGGCACGGCGGAGCTGTCGCTGACCGATCCCGAGGACGTGCTCGGCTCGGGCATCGAGATGAAAGTGCAGCCGCCCGGCAAGGTCATTCTGAATCTGGATGTGCTTTCGGGCGGTGAAAAGGCGCTTGCCGCCATTGCACTGCTGTTTGCCATCCTGAAAGTGACGCCGTCGCCGTTTTGCGTGCTGGATGAGATCGAGGCGGCGCTCGACGATGTGAACGTCGATCGCTATGCCCGCTATATCCACCGCATGGAGGACAAAACGCAGTTTATCGTCATCACCCACCGCCGCGGCACCATGGAGGAGGCGGACGTGCTCTACGGCGTCACCATGCAGGAGCAGGGCGTGTCCAAGCTGCTGGAGCTGCGCGCGAGCGAGGTGGAGGAAAAGCTGGGACTGTCGCTGAACGCGCAGTGATCCCTGTCGGGAAAAGGAGGTCTTAGCCTATGGGCTTTTTCGGAAAGATCAGTGCGGGACTGCAAAAGACCCGCAATAAGCTGATGGACTCGGTCAACGGTATGCTGAGCAGCTTCCGCAAGATCGACGACGAGCTGTTTGAGGAGCTTGAGGAGATCCTCATTATGGCGGATTGCGGCGCGTCGACATCGGCGCATATCTGCGAGGAGCTGAAAAAACGCGTGCGGGAGCAAAAGATCAGCGATCCCGCCGACATCAAAGCGCTTCTGCGCGATACCGTGGCGGATATGCTGCGGGGCGGGCAGGAGCTCTGCTGCCGCACAAAGCCGTCGGTCATTCTGGTGATCGGCGTCAACGGCGTCGGCAAGACCACGACGATCGGCAAGCTCGCCGCCCGCTTTCACCGGGAGGGCAAGCGCGTGGTGCTCGGCGCGGCGGATACGTTCCGCGCGGCGGCGATCGACCAGCTTGCCGTATGGGCGGAGCGCTCCGGTGCCGAGCTGGTGCGGCACGGCGAGGGGGCGGACCCCGCCGCCGTCGTGTTTGACAGTCTGGCTGCCGCCAAGGCGCGCGGCGCGGACGTGGTCATCTGCGACACCGCCGGACGGCTGCACAATAAGAAAAACCTGATGGATGAGCTGTCCAAGATCAGTCGTGTCATCGACCGCGAGCTGCCCGACGCAGATAAAGAGGTGTTGCTCGTTCTGGACGCGACCACCGGGCAAAATGCCGTCAATCAGGCGCGCGAGTTCAAAAATGCCGCCGGGATTACCGGCATCGTGCTGACCAAGCTGGACGGCACGGCACGCGGCGGCGTGGTGCTGCCGATCCGCGAGGATCTGGATGTGCCGGTGAAATTTGTCGGCGTGGGCGAGGGCGTGGACGATCTGATGCCGTTCGATCCCGACGCATTTGCCGCCGGACTGTTTGAGGAGGAATGAGCCATGCGCTTTGTGATCGCCACCCACAACCCCCACAAGCTCGCCGAACTGGCGCGCATTTTGGAGCCGCTCGGAATCACTGCCGTGACCGAGGATGATCTGCCCGAGGTCGAGGAGACGGGCACCACATTTGAGAGCAATTCCTTTTTAAAGGCGGATTCCGCCTGCACCTTCACCGGGCTGCCCGCCATCGCGGACGATTCCGGGCTGATGGTGGATGCACTGGACGGGGCGCCCGGGGTCTATTCCGCCCGCTTTGCCGGCGAGACCGGCACCTATGCCGACTGCAACCGCAAGCTGCTGGCGCTGCTTGCCGATGTGCCGCCCGAAAAGCGGACGGCGCGCTTTGTCTCGGTCATCACCTGCGTGTTCCCGAACGGCGACGTCGTGACGGGAAAGGGCGCCTGCGAGGGCGTGATCGCCGACAGGGTGCGCGGCGAGGGCGGCTTCGGCTATGACCCGCTGTTTGTCGTGGGGGAGAAGAGCTTTGCCGAAATGACTCCGGCGGAAAAGGATGCCGTGAGCCACCGCGGTCATGCGCTGACGGCGTTTGCCGCCGAATTGCGGGCGTATCTGTCCGCACAGAACAAAGGAGATACGATATGCTGAACAGTAAACAGCGCGCTTATCTGCGCGGACTTGCGAATTCTTTTGAGCCGATCGTCCATGTGGGCAAGGGCGGCTTTGCGGATACGATCGTCAAACAGGCAGATGATGCGCTGACCGCCCGCGAGCTGATCAAGGGCAAGGTGCTCGAGACCGCGCCGCTGTCCAGCCGCGAGGCCGCCGAGCAGATCGCGGCCGCCGTCGGCGCAGAGGTGGTGCAGGTGATCGGCCGCACATTTGTGCTGTATCGCCGCAACCCGAAAGAGCCGCAGATCGTGCTGCCGAATCGCTGAGAGGGGGATTCCCGCGTGCGTATTGCCCTGTTCGGCGGATCGTTTGATCCGATCCATAACGGCCATGTGCAGATGGCGCAGGCCTTTGTCCGCGCGCTTTCGCTGGATCGCGTGATCTTTATGCCGACGGGCGACCCGCCGCATAAGCTGCGCAGTGGCATGGCGGCTGCCGCCCACCGGCTTGCGATGTGCCGTCTGGCGGTGCAGGCGTTTCCCTGGGCGGAGGTGTCCGACCGCGAGCTGTCGCGGGAGGGCGCGAGCTTTACGGCGGATACGCTGCGTGAGCTGTGCGCACAGGAGCCGGAGGCGGAGTGGTTTTTGCTGACCGGTGCCGATATGTTTGTGACGCTGCACAGCTGGTATCATTTTTCCGAAATTGCGCGGCTGGCGACGCTTTGTACGCTGCCGCGCGACGGGCGGGATGCCGCCGTTTTGCGCAGCTATGCCGACCGGCTGACGGCGGACGGCGCGCGTTGCGCGGTGCTGCCCGATCCGGTGCAGCAGGTGTCCTCGACCGACTTGCGGGAGCGGGCGGCGCACGCGGAATCGCTGGCGGGGCTTGTGCCGCCGGAGGTGGAGGCGTATATCCGCCGCCACCGGCTGTACAGTTCTGCGGATGCCATGGAGCAGAAGCCGATCGAGGAGCAGTATAAGGATCTGCTGCGTCCGCGTCTGAGCGAAAAGCGGTATGCCCATTCGCTGGCGGTCGCCGACCGTGCGGAGCTGCTCGCGCCGATCTACGGCGCCGATCCGGCATTGGCCCGCACGGCGGGACTGCTGCACGATATCATGAAGGATACGCCGCAAAACGAACAGTTGCAAATTCAGAAAGAATTTGGTATACTAATGGATACGGTCACCAAAGCCTCTCCGGCGCTGTGGCACGCCGTCACCGGCGCCGCCTTTCTGGAGCATGTGCTGGCGCTGCCCGCGCCGATCGTGCGCGCGGTGCGGTATCACACGACCGGATGTGCCGGGATGACGCTGCTGGACAAAACGGTTTATCTGGCGGATTTCACCTCCGCCGACCGCGATTACCCCGATGTGGAGACCATGCGGCGGCTGTCCGAGCAGGCGGCGGACCCCGCGATGCTCTATGCGCTCGCTTATACGATCGGCGACCTGACCCGCAAAAACCGTGCGGTGCATCCCGATACGCTGAATGCCTACAACGAGCTGTTGTGTCACTGATAAGGAGGAATTCCGTATGGCAAAGGACAACCGCGGCAAAAAAGTCGCGCTGAAACAGGAGAATACGTCTAAGGCTCCGCGCAAACGGAAAAAGAAGCTGACCCCCGTCAAGCTGACGATCCGGATCCTGCTGGCGGTTTTCCTGGTCATGCTGCTGGTGTTTCTGTTCGTGGTCGGCCGCTATGTCTATTCCTATTTCAAAACCGACGACAACAGCGGTACGGTAGCCCCCATCGACCATGAAACGACGGCGGAGGGAGAGCTGTCTAAGGTCTCCTATTATCTTGTCGGCGTGATGGGTAAGACCAGTGCGGACCCGCTGTCGGCGATCTCGCTCGTCTGCTTTGACAAAAAGGCGGGCACGCTGGACGTGCTGCAAATGCCGGTATCCACCTATCTGGGCAAGACCGACGGCTGGGACGTGACCACGCTCGACGCGGTCTGGTCGGATCCCCAGCCGCTCCCGTGGTGCGACAAGTGCCGCAAGCGGGTGTATGCGCCGGAGGTCGCGGAGGGGAATACCCATTCCGTGTGCGGCGAAAAGCTGACGACCAAAAAGGGGTCGGCATCCGAAAACCTGATCGACATTTTCAATGACCAGTACAGCATGCCGGTAGACGCCTTCTTCATCATGCCGCAGGCGGCACTGATGCGGATGGTGGATGCCGTCGGCGGCGTGACGGTCGAAAGTGATATTGCCTTTACGGCAGGCGACACGAAATATAAAAAGGGAACACAGACACTGACCGGCGAGGCGGCGCTGCAATATGCGCTGACCGAGGGCTATTCCTCGACGCCGGAGACGGATCTGACTCGTATGCTGCGTCAGCGGCAGGTGTTTGCGGCACTTCTGAACCGGATGCTGTCACTGTCTGAAAAGGATCTGCTCGACAAGGTGATCGACCCCGTGATGAGCAGCTCGACGCCGATCCGCGTGTCGGAAACGCTGCTCAGCCGCAAGGCGATGATGGCGGGACTGAGCCGTGCCTCCGCCGATAATGCCGACAACGAGGATGCCATGTGCGCCCTCATCGGCGGGATCGGAAAGCTGGAAAAAGAAAATATGCAGTATCACCTGCTGCCGGGCGGAAGCGCGAAAAACGGCTCGAAAAAGGTGTATACCGTGCAGAAAGAGGCGCTCAAAACGCTGCTGACCGAGCATTTCAACCCCTACGGTCAGCCGATCGGCGATGCCGATCTCGCCGTTTTCGAGCTGACGACCTCGGCGAAGCCGGATACCAAAGCGGCGTCGTTTGCTTCTGCCGCACCGGCACAGGAGGCGGCGCTGACTGAAGAAAGCAGCGGCACGAATGAGTAAGGAAGGAAGAAACCCACTTGGAAGCTAAGGAACTGATGGAACGCGCCGTGCGGGCGCTGGATACCCATAAAGCGGAGGACATCCGCGTGCTGAAAGTGACGGATGTGACGTCACTGGCGGATTATTTTGTGCTGGCGCAGGGCGGCAGCACGACGCAGGTGCGCGCACTGGCGGATTATGTGGATTACGAGCTGGGGCTTGCGGGCGTCTCTCCTCTGCGGACAGAGGGCTATGACGGCGCCAACTGGATCCTGATGGATTATGCCGCAGTTGTTGTGCATGTATTCCTGCCGAAAACACGGCAGTATTATGATTTGGAGCGGTTGTGGCAGGACGGCACGCCGGTCGATCTTTCGGATATCATCATCGAGGAGTGAATGGCAATGCAGTATGAACCCCGGCTCATTGAGCCGAAATGGCAGGCGCGCTGGGAGGAAGCCCAGGTGTTTGCCGCGAAGGACAATGTGGACAAGCCGAAGTTTTACGGCTTGATCGAGTTTCCCTATCCGTCCGGCGCAGGTATGCATGTCGGGCATATCAAGGCGTATTCCGGCATGGAGGTCATCTCCCGCAAACGGCGGATGCAGGGCTATAACGTGCTGTTCCCGATCGGCTTTGACGCCTACGGTCTGCCGACGGAGAATTATGCCATCAAGACCGGTATCCACCCGCGTGTGGTGACCGATCAGAACATCCGCAAATTTACCCAACAGCTTCGGCGCGTCGGCTTCTCGTTTGACTGGAGCCGCACGGTGGATACGACGCAGGAGGACTACTATCGCTGGACGCAGTGGATCTTCCTGAAAATGTTTGAGCACGGGCTGGTGTTCCGCGACACAGCGCTCGTCAACTACTGCCCGCACTGCAAGGTCGTTCTCTCCAATGAGGATTCGCAGGGCGGAAAGTGCGATATCTGCCACAGCACTATCGTGCAGAAGGCGAAGGATGTGTGGTATCTGCGCATCACCGCCTATGCGGACAAGCTGCTCGAGGGTCTGGACCTTGTGGATTTTCCGGCGAATATCCGCCAGCAGCAGGAAAACTGGATCGGCCGCTCGACGGGTGCGTTCGTCAACTTCCCGCTGAAGGACACCGATGAGAAGCTGCGCATTTACACGACGCGCTGCGACACGCTGTTCGGCGTGACGTTCATGGTCATCGCGCCGGAGCATCCTCTGCTTGAAAAATACCGCTCGCGCATCAAAAACGCCGAGGAGCTGGACGCTTATAAGGCAGAATGCGCCAAAAAGACGGAATTTGAGCGTACCCAGCTGGTCAAGGATAAGACCGGTGTGCGGGTGGACGGTCTGACGGCGGTCAACCCGGTGAGCGGGCGCGAGATCCCGATCTACATTTCCGATTACGTCATGATGGGCTACGGTACCGGCGCGATCATGGCGGTGCCCGCGCACGATCAGCGCGACTATGAGTTCGCCCGCAAGTTCGGTCTCGACATCATTCCGGTGATCGAGGGCGGCGACATCGCCAAAGAGGCGTATGCCGGCGACGGCGTGATGATCAACTCGGATTTCCTGAACGGGCTGACCAATAAAAAGGACTCCATTGCCCGTATGCTCGCATTTTTGGAGGAAAAGGGCATCGGCGAAGCCGGCGTGCAGTATAAAATGAAGGACTGGGCGTTTAACCGCCAGCGCTACTGGGGTGAGCCGATCCCGATCGTCCACTGCAAGACCTGCGGTATGGTGCCGGTTCCCTATGACGAGCTGCCGCTGCGGCTGCCGGAAATGGAGAACTTTGAACCGGGCGAGGGCGGCGAAAGCCCGCTTGCCAAGATCGACTCGTTTGTTCACTGCCGCTGCCCGCGCTGCGGCGGCGAGGCACGGCGCGAGACCGATACGATGCCGCAGTGGGCGGGATCATCGTGGTATTTCCTGCGCTATGTCGATCCGCACAATACCCATGCATTTGCCGATCCCGAAAAGCTCCGCTACTGGATGCCGGTGGACTGGTATAACGGCGGCATGGAGCATGTGACCCGCCACCTGATCTACTCCCGCTTCTGGCACCGCTTCCTCTATGACATCGGTGAGGTGCCGTGTCCCGAGCCGTATGCCAAGCGCACGGCGCAGGGGCTGATCCTCGGCTCTGACGGCGTGAAAATGAGCAAATCGCGCGGCAATGTGGTCGATCCGAACGACGTGGTGGACGAGTGCGGCGCGGATACGCTGCGGGTGTACATCCTGTTTATGGGCGATTACGGCTCTGCGGCGCCGTGGAGCGAGAGCAGTCTCAAAGGCTGCAAGCGTTTCTTAGACCGCGTGGCGGGCCTGCTCGATATGGCAAAGGGCAGCGGCGCGACCGCGGCGCTCGAGAGCGAGTTCCACAAGACCATCCGCAAGGTCAGCGGCGATATCGAGGAGATGAAGTTCAATACCGCCATTGCTGCCATGATGACGCTGCTCAACCGCATCTATGATCACGGCTCGCTGACGCGTGACGAGCTGTCGATCCTGCTGCGCCTGCTCTGCCCGTTTGCCCCGCACCTGGCGGAGGAAATGTGGGAGCAGCTCGGCCATGAAGGCTTCTGCTCGCTGGCGCCCTGGCCGGAGTACGACGAGGAAAAGACGGTGGATGCCACCGTCGAAATCGTTGTGCAGGTCAACGGCAGGATCAAGGACCGCATGGTGATCGCTATGGATATGCCCACAGAAGATGTGCTTGCCGCCGCCAAAAAGGCGGAAAAAACGGCAGCCGCCATCGAGGGTATGGAGCTTGTCAAGGAGCTGTACATTCCGGGCAAACTCGTGAATCTGGTCGTGAAACCGCGCTGACGGTTTTGCGGAACGGGGACGGACGGCGTATTTCGCAACAATTTCTCCGAAAAACGCAGAAAAGACTTGACGAAAAGCGCTTTCCGTTGTATAATAACTACGTTATATTGATATTACCCCTGCCGTTTGGGCGGAGGGAGGGAATAAGACATGTCGGAAGTTCACGTAAAAGAAAATGAGAGCCTGGACAGTGCGCTGCGCAGATGGAAAAAGTCCTGCGCGCGTGCCGGCACTCTCGCTGAAGTGCGCAAGAGAGAGCATTATGAAAAGCCCTCTGTCCGCCGCAAGAAAAAATCTGAGGCTGCGCGCAAGAGAAAGTTTAAATAATCCGGTAAAAAAGCGGGCAGTTTTCTGCCCGCTTTTTTCCGTGTCTGAGCAAAAAGGGAGGATGCCGATGCCGCTTTTTGCTGCTACGGTATATAAGCGCCGCCTGACCGACCTGACAGCGGACGAGCTGCGGCGCATGGGGGTTCGCGGGCTGCTTCTGGATGTGGACAACACGCTGACGCCGCACGACGATCCGCATGTGTCGGATGCCGTGCGCCGCTGGCTTTCCGACCGCATAAAGGAGGGTTTTTTGCTGACGGTGGTCTCGAATAACCGCGAGGAGCGTGTGGCGCCGTTTGCCCGCATGATCGGGCTGCCGTTTACGGCGCACGCGAGAAAGCCGCTGCCGTCGGGATTTTGGCGGGCGGCAAGCTCGCTGGGTCTGTCCCGCGGGCAGTGCCTCGTGATCGGCGACCAGATCTTTACGGATATTGCCGGTGCCAATCTGGCGGGGATGCGCTCGGTGCAGCTTCTGCCGATCGTGCCGGAGGAAAAACAGCGCTTTATCCGCTTCAAGCGTCGGCTGGAACGGCCGATACTGGCGCATTATCTGAAAAAAAGGGGGATCACGCTGTGAGTATACGTTTCGGACCTGCCGGCAACGATGAATCGTTTGCGGCGGAGGGGCACCGCTCTACGCTGGAAGCGCCCGCGTGGCTGCAGGAAAAAGGGCTGACTGCCTATGAATACCAGTGCGGTCGCGGCGTGCGCATCGGGGAGGATACGGCGCTGGCGCTCGGTGCAGAGGCGGCGCGCTGCGGAATCGCGCTGTCGCTTCACGCACCGTATTTTATTTCGCTGGCTTCTGCTGACCCCGAAAAGCGGGAGAACAGCATCGGCTATATTCTGGACAGCGCCCGCGCCGTCGCGCTGATGGGCGGCACCCGCATCGTGGTGCATCCCGGCGGTCTGGGCGGGCGAAGCCGTGCCGAGGCGACGGAGATTGCCGTCGAAACGCTCACGCGGGCGCAGCGGGCGCTTGACGAGGCGGGACTTTTCGGGGTGCGTATCTGCCCCGAGACGATGGGCAAGATCAATCAGCTCGGCGATCTAAACGAGGTGCTGACCATGTGCCGCGTGGACGAGCGGTTTTGCCCGTGCATCGACTTTGGACACTTAAACAGCCGGACGCAGGGCGGCGTGAATTCCGCCGAGGCGTTTGCCGCGGTGGCGGATGCCATTGCCGATCGGCTCGGCGAGGAGCGCGGGCGGAATTTTCATGTGCATTTTTCCAAGATTCAGTATACGGCGGGCGGCGAAAAATGCCATCTCACCTTTGCCGACACCGTGTACGGACCGGAGCCGCAGCCGCTGATGGAGCTGATCGCCGCGCGGCAGCTCACGCCGTTTATCATCTGTGAATCGGCGGGTACACAGGCAAGCGATGCCCGCTGTCTGAAAACACTTTGGGAACAGGCGGAAAGCCGTCTGTCGAAGGAGGAAGTCAAATGAATGCTGTGGAAAAAATACGTCAAAAATTGCCGGATGCCCACACGGCTGCTGTGGTCACCACGCCGCATAACCGCCGGTATCTGACCGGATTCCCCTCGTCAGCCGGTATGGTCATCATCACGCCGCAGAGCGCGGCGTTTATGACCGATTCGCGCTATGCCGAGGCGGCGGGAAAGGCCATCCGCGACATGGAGGTGGAGTGCTATTCCCGTCCGACGGAGAGCCTTTCCGCCTATCTGAAGGCGCAGGATGTCCGCACGCTGCTGGTCGAGTCGGAGCGGTCGGTGTCTTCGGTGCGCGCGCTGCGGGCGGCACTGCCCGAGCTGACCGTCGAGGACGACGACCGGCTGACCGACTGGCTCTCTGCCCTGCGGATGTGCAAGACGCCGCAGGAGCGGGACGCGATGGCGCGCGCACAGGCGCTCACCGACGCCGGATATCAGTATATTCTCGGGCGCATCGCGGCGGGACGCACCGAGCGCGAGGTGGCGCTGGATCTCGAATTTTTCATCCGCCGGCAGGGCGCCGAGGGTGTGGCATTTGAGTTTATCGCCGTGTCGGGCACGAATTCCTCGCTGCCGCACGGCGTGCCGGGCGATCGTGTGATCGAAAAAGGCGATTTTGTCACGATGGATTTCGGCGCGCGCGTGGACGGCTATTGCTCGGACATGACCCGCACCGTTGCCGTCGGCTCTGTCAGCGACCGCCAGCGCGAGGTGTATGACACCGTGCTGCGCGCCCAGCTGGCGGGTCTTGCCGCCGTCGGGCCCGGCGTGCCCTGCCGCGCCGCAGATGCTGCCGCGCGGAATGTGATCACCGAGGCGGGATACGGCAAGTATTTCGGTCACGGCACCGGTCACGGCGTCGGCGTGCAGATCCACGAGCAGCCGAATCTGTCTCCCTCGACGCCGGAGACGACGCTGCTGGCGCCCGGCCATGTTGTCACGGTCGAGCCGGGCATTTATCTGCCCGGTGAATTCGGCGTGCGTATAGAGGATATGGTGATTATTACCGAGACAGGCTGCGATAATTTCACCAAATCGCCGAAAGAACTGCAAATTCTGTAAAAATCTGAAATGCCCCTTGCAAAACAGGCGGGATTGCGGTAAAATAAACTAGTCTAATTCTGTATTAAGCTATGGAGGATCTGCATTATGATTTCTGCGGGTGAATTTCGCAACGGCGTGACCTTTGAAGAGGACGGCAATGTGCTCCAGGTCGTGGAGTTTCAGCACGTGAAGCCCGGCAAGGGCGCGGCGTTTGTGCGCACCAAGACGAAAAATGTGATCACGGGTGCCGTGATCGAAAAGAGCTACAACCCCACCGCCAAATTCCCGGTGGCGTATGTGGAGCGCAAGGAGATGGAGTTCTCCTATGCCGACGGTGATCTCTACTACTTTATGGACGGCGAGACGTATGAGCTGATGCCCATTAACCGCTCGACGCTCGGCGACAACTTCAAGTTTGTCAAAGAGAATATGGTCTGCCGCATCATGTCCTACAAGGGCAAGGTGTTCGGTGTGGAGCCGCCCACGTTTGTGGAGCTTCAGGTGACCAAGACCGATCCCGGCTTTAAGGGCGACACGGCGACCAACGCGACCAAACCGGCGACTCTGGAGACCGGCGCGGAGATCCGCGTGCCGCTGTTCATTGACGAGGGCGAGATGATCCGTGTGGATACCCGCACCGGCGAGTACATGGAGCGCGCCTGAGCAAACCGATCTGTAAAGGAGGTTATCATCATGACGGTAACGGAAAAAGTGGCTTATCTCAAGGGCCTGGCTGAGGGACTGGACGTCAAGGCGGACACCAAAGAGGGCAAGCTCCTGGCGGCGATCATGGACGTTCTGTCGGATATGGCGCTGGATCTCGAGGATCTGGCGGACGACGTCACCGAGATGTCGGAGCATGTGGATGCGATCGACGAGGATCTTAACGACCTCGAAACCGATTTTTACGAGGACTATGACGACGAGGATGAGGACGAGGACGACGGCTTCTATGACGTCACCTGCCCGAACTGCGGCGAGGAGTTCTCTGTGGACGAGGAGACGCTGCTCGAGGGCAGCATCGCCTGCCCGAACTGCGGCGAAGACTTGGAGTTTGACCTCGACGAGTGCGACGGCGACTGCGGAAGCTGCGGCGAGGACTGCAAGGGAGAGGAATAAGCGATCCTTTTCCTGACGGAAAGACGAAAAGCGCCTGCGGATCCATGTGATCCGCAGGCGTTTTTTCAGCTGTTGAGCAGATAAAAGCCCAGATTCAGATATGCCGCAAACAGGCACCATGCCAGATAGGGGAGCAGCAAAAAGGCGGCAGTCGGGCGGATCGCATAAAACCGGCGGATCGTCAGCACGATCAGAGCGATCAGCAAAAGCAGCCAAAGCAGGGCAAGCAAACGCAGCGACAGGCGGAAAAAGAGCAGCGGCCACAGCGCGTTGACGATCAGCTGAATACGGTACAGCCGCAGGGCGGGCGCCGCGTCGGCATCCTCACTTTTGCCGATCATCCAGGCGGCCGTACCCATCAGAATATACAGAATCGTCCACACGACCGGAAACACCCAGCCCGGCGGCGTCAGCGGCGGCTTGACCAATACACCGTCAAAGCCCGCCGTGCCGCCGATCAGCCCGCCGACGGCGCCGACGAGCAGGGCGATCAGCACCGAGCGGAGCAGGTCGAAAACGGAAGCGGATGCGGCTTGCTTTTGTGCAGACAAGATGACCACCGCCTTTTTTGTGATGGTATATGGATATGTGCCGTGCGTCGCGTTTATGCCGTCGGTTTTTCAAAGGAAAATAAACAAATGTTCGGAAAACAGTTGCAACCCGCGAAAACATTTGCTATAATAGAGAAAAAGGCGGGAGGTGAGGAAAAACGTGGATATTGATCAGCTGATTCAAAAAATTGTCTCTCATGCGGTCACGGAGGGAAAAAAGACGGTGCTCGAGCAGTTATATCGCGACGAGAAGATCTTAAAGCCGGCATCAAAGCTGCCGCGGTATCTGCCGGAGGTCTACCGGCAGATGGCTGCCCTTGCCACGGATCGGGAGGCGATCTTCCGGTCGGAGGCATGGATCTTCTGCCGACAGGGACAGTTTATGGCGGAGCATACGGAGGAAGAGGGCGACCTCCAAACGCCGTTTTCCTGCTTTTTTCCCACTTATCGCCTGATGAATCCGGCACAGCTGCGGGCATATTTCACCTGGCGGACAAAGCTGCGGCAGGGAATCTATGAGCCGGTTTCGACCTCATATGCCTTTGTGTACATTTACGAGCTGCTCAATCAGATCGGCGTCGCCGATCCGGCGGACGGCTTTGAAAAGCTGCGGCGATTCCGGGAGAATTATGCACCGATCGACCCGAGCATCGAGCGCTATCTGACCACATGGATGCGGGATTACCGCATTTACTACGGGCTTTTGCCGGATGAATCCGCTGCGGAGGACGACGGCGCGCTGACGGCGCTCATGCATGCCGCCGATACGCCGGACGATACGCTGTTTTCGGCGATCTGCCGTTTCTCCTCCTATGATTTTTGCCGCTCCCGCGCCTACAAAGCGCACCCGAAGGAATGCGCCGCACTTTTGTGCCGGGTCTACCGCGATTTTGCCGCATTTTGTGACACCCACCGCAAGCGGTCACTGTTTGAACGCCTGTTCGGAGCCAAGGTGATGATGTCCTATCCGATGTTCCGCAGTGCGGTATTCTGGGAGCGCGGCAGTCAGCCGGATCGCACGGTGAAATGCGGCGAGCGGGAGGAATACACCTGCAAAAACGGGTTGTGGAGCCGCACCGGCTATGTCGACAAGCCGGATAAGAACCGCGAGCTGGGGCGCATGGTCAAGGCGGTGGACTGCCACCTGCGCGAGGTGTATTCCCTGCCGCCGCTCACCCTGCCCGACGGGGTGTCCAAGCAGTTTTGCGCGCTGATCGCGCGCGACGCGGCAGAGGTCATCGTCATCAAGCCGCCGGTGCCGGAGATGGTGTTCGACCTGTCCAAGCTCAGCCGGATCCGCCGGGCGGCGGATGAGACGCGGGACAGCCTGTTGGTTGACGACACACAGGAACCGGCAGAAGCGGAGACGGCAAAACCGGAAGAGCCGCCGACGGGGGCGCCGGCAGAGAAATTGCCCGCAGAGCCGCCGCCCGCCGCTGCGCAGAGCGAAGCCGGGCTGACAGAACAGGAGCAGCGCTTTCTGCGTGCATTGCTGTCGGGCATGTCCGCCGCGGCAGCCGGACGCGAGGCGGGCGGATTTCCCGCACTTTTGGCGGATGCCGTCAACGAAAAGCTATATGATGAATTTGCGGACACCGTACTCGGCGTTGAGGACGGCGAGCCGGTGATTCTTCCGGATTACCGGGAGGAGCTGGAAAGGATGGTTGCCCCATGAAGATTCCCAAACGCATCGCTTCGGCGGTGATCCATTCCCTGAAGGGCGGCGTCGTGCCGCGCATCGGCCTGCCGTATATCACGGTCGGGCGGGAGCGGGAGATCCGCGCCCTGCTGCACGATGTGGACATAGTCGCCGAGGGCGGCGCGTCGTTTCGGTTTATCGTCGGCAAATACGGCAGCGGCAAGAGTTTTCTGCTGCAGACCATCCGCGGTCACGCCATGGATCGCGGCTTTGTCGTGGCGGATGCCGACCTGTCGCCGGAGCGGCGGCTGCAGGGGACGAAAGGGCAGGGGCTTGCCACCTATCGCGAGCTGATGCGCAATCTCTCCACCCGTACCTGCCCCGAGGGCGGGGCGCTGCCGCAGGTGCTGGACCGCTGGATCAGCACTGTGCAGAGCGAGGTGACAAAAAGCGGAATTCTGCCGGACGACCCGCGTTTTCCGCAGGCGGTCGAGCAGCAGATCTACGGCGTGATCCGCTCGATGAACGATATGGTGCACGGCTTTGATTTTGCCCGCCTGCTGACGGCGTATTACCGCTCGTATGTCGACGGCGACGACGAACAGAAAGCGCGGGTCATTCGCTGGTTCCGCGGCGAATATGCCACAAAGTCGGAGGCAAAGGCGGATCTGTCGGTCAATATGGTGATCTCCGATGAGGACTGGTATGACTATATAAAGCTGTTTGCCGTCTTTTTGAAAAAAGCGGGCTACAGCGGGCTGTTTTTGATGATCGACGAGCTGGTGAACATTTACAAGATTCCGAACAGCATCACGCGGCAGTATAACTATGAAAAGCTGCTGACTATATACAACGACACCTTGCAGGGGCGGGCGCAGTATCTCGGCATACTGATGGGCGGCACGCCGCAGTGCGTCGAGGATACCCGCCGTGGCGTGTACAGCTACGAGGCGCTGCGCTCTCGCTTGGCGGAGGGGCGGTTTTCCGGCGAGGGGCGGCAGGATATGTTAGCGCCTGTGATCCGGCTGCTGCCGCTGACAAATGAGGAGCTGCTGATCCTGACCGAAAAGCTGGCGGAGATTCACGCGGAGCTGTTTGACTATCCGTGCGTGCTGACAGAAGCGGACCGCATCCGCTTTCTGCGGATCGAGGGCAGCCGCGTGGGTGCGTCGCAGCAGCTGACGCCGCGCGAGGTCATCCGCGACTTTATTGAGCTGCTGGACATTGTGGCACAGGATCCGCAGGCGGATATTGCTGCCATTTTGCAGGCGGAGGATTTTGCGGCGCCGCCGCCTCCGGCTGAAGAGGAAGCGTTTGCGGAGTTTGAGATCTGATGGGGGAGAGCTATGGGCACATTTGAACGCTATGCCCCGTTTGTGCGCGATTATATCTATCAAAACGGCTGGGAATCCCTGCGCGCTGTTCAGGTGGCGGCGGCCGATGTGCTGTTTCACACCGACGACCACCTGCTGCTGACCGCATCGACGGCGTCGGGCAAGACCGAAGCGGCGTTTTTTCCGATCCTGACATTGTTTTCCGAGGATCCGCCGCGCTCGGTCGGTGCTTTGTATATCGGCCCGCTGAAGGCGCTGATCAACGATCAGTTCCAGCGGCTGAACGCGCTATGCGAGGAGGCGCACATTCCCGTCTGGCACTGGCACGGCGATGTGGCGCAGTCGCATAAGGAGCGGCTGCTCAGATCCCCGTCCGGCATTTTGCAGATCACGCCGGAATCGCTCGAGGCGCTGCTGCTGCATAAGCACGCGGCGGTCACCCGCCTGTTCGGCGATCTGCGGTTTATTGTCATCGACGAGGTGCATTCTCTGCTTCGCGGAGACCGGGGCGGACAGACGCTTTGCCTGATCGAGCGGCTCTGCCGTCTTTCCGGTGCCGATCCGCGCCGCATCGGGCTTTCCGCCACGATCGGCGACCCGCAGCGCACGGCGGAGCTTTTGGCGGCGGGAACCGGACGGCGCACCGCCGTGCCGAGAGTCGAAGAGCGGGGCATCCGCTGGCGGCTGTCGATGGAGCACTTTTTTGTGCAGGGACCGCAGGCGGGCGAGGAGAAAGCAGGAGCGGCGGCAAACGGCTCAGCCGAGTCGCTCGACGCGGAGACCGACACGCCGCCCGCCTATGCCGATCCCGGCTACGGGTATATTTTCGCCCATACGCGCGGGAAAAAGTGCCTCGTGTTTGTGAACTCACGCGAGGAATGCGAGGCGGTGACGACATCGCTGCGGCAATACTGCGAAGCGCAGCATGAGCCGGATCGCTTTATGATCCACCACGGCAATCTGTCCGCGTCCTATCGCGAAACGGCGGAGTCGGCGATGAAGGACGAGGAGCGCTGCATGACCACCGTGACGACGGCGACGCTGGAGCTGGGCATTGATATCGGGCGGCTCGAGCGGGCGTTTCAGGTGGATGCGCCGTTCACCGTGTCGTCGTTTTTGCAGCGTATGGGGCGCACCGGACGGCGGGAACAGCCGCCAGAGATGTGGTTTGTCATGCGGGAGGAGCCGCCCGAGCCGCGGTCGCTGCTCGCCGACACCGTGCCGTGGAAGCTGCTGCAGGGAATCGCGCTCGTGCAGCTCTACCGCGAGGAAAAATGGGTCGAGCCGCAGCGGCTGGACCGCCTGCCGTACAGCCTTTTATTCCACCAGACGATGGCGACGCTTGCCTCGGAGGGGGAGATGAGTCCGGCGGCGCTGGCCAAGCGGGTGCTGTGCCTGTCCTGCTTCCGCCGCATCACGCAGGAGGACTTCCGGCTGCTTCTGCGCCACCTTTTGGAGGCGGAGCAGATCCAGCGCACCGAGGAAGGCGGGCTGATCGTGGGGCTTGCCGGTGAGCGGCTGATCAATTCCCATAAATTCTATGCGGTGTTTCAGGAAAACGAGGAATACACCGTGCGCTGGGGCTCGCAGGAGCTGGGCACGATCGTGTCGCCTCCGCCGGTCGGCGAAAAGCTCGCGCTGGCAGGGCAGGTGTGGATCGTTGAGGAGATCGACCACAAACGCCGCCTGGTCTACTGCGAAGAGGTGCGCGGCAAGGTACCTGCCTATTTCGGGCAGTGTCCGGGCGATATCCATACGAAGATCTTGCTGCGCATGCGGCAGGTGCTTGACGAGGAGCAGTCCTATCCCTATGTGATGAAAAATGCCGCTGCCCGGCTTGCGCAGGCGCGCCGCACGGCGGCGCTGTCCGGGCTGACCAAAAAGCCGCTCATCTGCGTCGGCGGGGAGATGTGGTGTCTGTTCCCGTGGCTCGGAACCTATGCCTTTCTTGCGCTCGAGCGGTTTTTGCGGCTGCGCTGCGGTGAGCGGCTCTCGCTCTCGGGCATGGATTCCTGCCGGCCCTATTTTTTGCAATTTAAAATGAAAGCGGATGCCGATACATTTTTTGCCGTGCTCGCCGACGAGCTGTCCCGTCCGCTCGATCCGATGGAGCTTCTGTATCCGAACGAGCTGCCGCTGTTTGAAAAATATGATGAATTCGTACCGCCCGAGCTGGTGCGCAAGGGCTTTGCCTGCGGTGTGCTGGACATTGACGGCATGCGCGCCCGCGTGGCGGAATGGACGGCGCAGGACAAATAGACATTATCCCTTTTGCGGAATAATCGGCAGGGAATGCGGCATACTACCCGTGGGTCTTGTGTAGACCCGCAAAAAAGGAGTGTGGACCCGAATGGATACAGTGGCCTTGATCCTGACGATCATCGGTGCGCTGAACTGGGGAAGCATCGGCCTGTTCCAGTTTGACCTTGTGGCGTGGATCTGCGGCGGACAGAGCGGAATCGTCAGCCGGATCATCTACACGGTCGTAGCACTGGCGGGTATCTGGTGCATCTCTCTGCTGTTTCGGGACAAACGCCGGACCAATACGGGTATGGCTGAGTAACCGAAAGTGCGCTGACGAAAAACAGGGCTGTCTCTGAAAAGAGACAGCCCTGTTTTCGATTATCGGCGGGGAAAGCGGATCATCTGTCCGGCTCAAGCAGACCGTAGCCGCCGTCGTGACGGCAGTAGACCACGTTGATCTCGTCAGTGTCGGCGTTGCGGAACATAAAGAACTGGTGTCCGACCAGGTTCATCTGCAATATGGCTTCCTCGACGCTCAGCGGCTTGACGGGGATGGTCTTGGTGCGCACCACCTGATATGCCGCTTCTTCCTCGTCGGGCAGCTCCTCAAGGAACCCGGTGCGCAGCTGACGGGAGAGCCGCGTCTTATTTTTGCGGATCTGGCGGACAAGCGCTTCCTCCAGCGCATCCACAGCGGCGAGAGCATCCTCATTTTCCTGCTCGGCACGGAACACCATGCCGTCGGCGCGTACCGTAATCTCCACCTTCATCCGATTCCGCTGCTCGGAAAGCACCACTTCCGCCACGGCATCTTCGGTGAAGAACTTATCCAGCTTGCCGAGCTTTTGCCGGAGTTTTTCCTCAAACGACGGCTTAACGGTGACTCTGCGTCCGGTGATGATGGTTTTCATTCCTATCGCTCCTTTATCTTAGCCTGACGGGAGGCGGACACGGCTGTGCCGGCAAGTCTTCCATCGGGCTTCGTGGTAGCTATAGTATACCACATCACCGGACGTTTTTCAAGCGAGTTTATTAAAAGTTTATTTTGCAAATATGAATATTTGGTAAAAATAGAGCAATTTCGCGATTTTCGCGAGGCAATCAAAACGGACCGCAGATGACCTTGTTTTCGCGGTCGGAGGCAAACGCCGCCTCCATGATCCGCATGACCCGCATGGTCTCCTCGGGCTTGACCAGAAGCTCGGCCGTGCCGTCGAGCACCTCCGCCAGATTGCGGTAGAAGCCGTCATAGTCCCCGGCGGGCATATCTGCCGGATCGAGCTTTGTCTCCTCGATCGTCTCCTTGGCGCGCGGTGCCATGGTCTTGGTCGGTCCCGCCTTGGTGTAGATGATCTCTTCCTCAAAATGTACGTCACGCTCCGTGGCACGGACGATATCGCCGTTGCCGTTCCAGTCGAGAATGCGCATGCCGCCGCGGTCGCCATAGACGACCCAGCGCGGCGTCGGCGCATAGTGGCTGGTGCCGACTTCGACGATCGCCCGCAGTCCGCTCGCAAACTCCATGACCATACGGAACCCGTCGTCGCACTCCTTATAATGGACGTGGTACATCCGGCAGTAGACCGACGTCACCGGCGTCGATTCCATGGTCACGAGCTGATCGATCAGATGAACGCCCCAGTCGAGCATCATGCCGCCGCCCGCTACGGCGTACTGCCGCCAGCCCTCGGGGATGCCGCGCGAGCCGTTCACACGGGATTCCAGCTCAAACACCTCCCCGAGCCGTCCGGACGCGATCTCCTCGCGCACGCGCAGGAAATCGGGATCGGCGCGGCGGTTCTGGTGGACAGTGAAGATGCCGCCGGTGCGTTTGGCGGTGTCGATCATGACCTGCAGCTCCTCCGAGGACATCGCCACCGGCTTTTCGCAGATCACGGCTTTGCCTGCCTCCAATGCGCGGCACACATACGGCTTATGGAAGTTGTTCGGCGTTGCACAGAGCACCACGTCGATATCGGAATCGGCAAACAGCTCGTCCGCCGTCGCATAGGCGCGGGTGAAGCCGTCTGCCAGTGCCAGCTCGCGGCGCTTTTGGTCAATGTCATACACACCGGTAAACACAAGGCGGTCGGTTTTCAGGATACCCTCGTGGTGCCAGCGGCCCATGCCGCCGTAGCCGATCGTGGCAATATGATACGTTTTCATGGCTGACACGTCCTTTTAATACGTTTCCTCGGGTGCAAGTCCCTGCTTCGTCCGTTCCTCGGCGGAGATCACCGGGTTTGAAGAGGCAGTTGTGCTGCGCGTGCAGACCGGCGCTGCCCAGTGTACGGCGTTTTTCAGAATACGCTGCACATAGGGGTTGTGGAACGAGCGGTTCGTCTCGTGGCCGGGCTGGAAATAGAAGACCTTGCCCGCGCCGCGGTGCCAGCAGCAGCCGGAGCGGAACACCTCGCCGCCGCGAAACCAGCCGGTAAAGATCAGCTCGTCCGGCTGCGGAATATCAAAGAATTCGCCGTACATCTCTTCGCAGTCCAGCTCAAAATACGGCGGAATCCCTGCCGCGATCGGATGCCCGGGATTGACGCACCACACCCGTTCAAAATCGTTATCCCGCCAGCGGAGCGAGCAGGAGGTGCCCATCAGCTTGCAGAAGATCTTGGAGTAATGACCGGAGTGCATGACGATCAGCCCCATGCCGCACAGCACGCGCCTGGCTACGCGGTTGACCACTTCATCCGGCACCTCGTGGTGAGCGCAGTGTCCCCACCACATCAGCACGTCGGTGGAATCGAGCACCTCGTCGGGCAGACCGCAGTCGGGGTCGTCCAGCGTGGCGGTGCGCACCGTCAGCTCCTCGTCCGTCTGCAAAAACTGCTGTATCGTGCCGTGCAGTCCGAGCGGATAGACTTCATTCATTTCCGGCATCGTTTTTTCGTGCCGTCCTTCGTTCCATACCGTGACCCGAATCATTGTGCACCCTCCTTTGTTATGCCCACCACATGGTGGCAGGCGGCTCCTGCATCAGAATGTTCTGCAGGAAGTGAATGGCTTTTTCCAGACCCTCGCGCACCGACATGAGGCCGTCCTCGTGCTCAATGCTGACCGCGCCATCATAGCCGATCAGGCGCAGGGCGGACAAAATGTCCTTCCACTGCTTTTCATCCGTACCGTAGCCGATCGTGCGGAAGCTCCAGCTCCGGTCGAGCAGCGAGCCGTAGGCGCCGGTGTCGAGCACGCCGTTGCGCGCTTTGTTGTAGGGGTCAACATAGGTGTCCTTCGCGTGGAAGTGGTAGACAGCGCCTTTCAGCTCGCGCAGCACCGCGACCGGATCCATGCCCTGCCAGATCAGGTGGCTGGGGTCGACGTTGGCACCGATGAGCGGACCGACCGCCTCGCGCAGGCGGAGCAGCGACGCCGGGTTATACACGCAGAAGCCCGGGTGCATTTCGAGAGCGATATGGCGCACGCCGTGGCTCTCGGCGATTTTCACGGCTTCTTTCCAATAGGGGATCAGCACCTCATCCCACTGATACCGCAGCGTCTCGCCATACTCGGGCGGCCAGGAACAGGTCACCCAGTTCGGGCGCTGCGAGGTCGCGCTGTCGCCCGGGCAGCCGGAGAAGGTCACGATGGTATCCACGCCCAGCTTTTCCGCCAGCTCACAGGTGCGGACAAAGACGCGGTGCGCTTCGGCGGCAACCGCCTTGTCGGGGTGTACGGCATTGCCGTGGCAGGACAGCGCCGCGATCGTCAGACGGTTATCGTCAAGCGCCTTTTTCAGCTCCGCGAGCTTTTCGGGCTGCGCGAGCAGTATATCGGGATCCGCGTGGTTTTTGTTGGTGTAGCCGCCTGTGCCGAGCTCTACCTGCTGTACGCCGAGGCTGCTCAGATAGGCGAAGGCCTCCGCCGCGGGCTGTGCCTGCAGCGGAACGGTCAATACGCAAAGCTTCATAATTTGATCGCTCCTTTGTTAAAAATATACCGGCTTTCCGGTTTTTGCCGAGGTGTAGATCGCCTCCAGAATACGGGTGACCGTCAGTGCCTGCTCAGGCAGAACGGTCGGCTCCTTATCCTCCAGTATGGCCGAAAGCCACTGGTGGCATTCCACGGATTCCGGCGCGCTGTTCTGCGCACCTTCATAAAAGGCGGCGCCGCCCGCCGACAGATTCGGGCGGATCTCCACCTGACGTCCCCATTCCACGCGGTTGATCCAAAGCCCGTCGTGCATATCCGCACCCGCTTTTGTGCCGCAGAGGGTGGTGGTGGCCTCCTCCGAACGGCGCGTGTTGAGCGCCCAGCTGGATTCCAGCTCGATCACCGCGCCGTTTTTCATGCGGATGAAGCCGAAAGCGGAATCCTCAACCGTGAACTTTTCGGGATCCCAGTCGCCCCAGGCGTTTCCGGTCTCCTTCTGATCCGCGAGTCTGCGGAAGGTCTGGCCCATCACCGATTCCGGCTCATAGTTGTTCATCATCCACAGCGTCAGATCCAGCGCGTGGGTGCCGATGTCGATCAGCGGACCGCCGCCCTGCTCATATTCGTTTAGGAACACGCCCCAGGTCGGCACGGCGCGGCGGCGGATGGCATTGGCTTTGCCGAGGTAGATCTCGCCGAGATCGCCGCGCTCGATCACGGATTTAAGCAGCAGGCTGTCCGGGCGAAAACGGTTCTGATAGCCGATCGTCAGCTTCTTTCCGGTGCGCTTGGCCGCTTCCAGCATACGCTCGGCGTCAGCCGCCGTTTTCGCCATCGGCTTTTCGCACATGACGTGCTTGCCCGCTTCCAAAGCCGCCACGGTGATCTCGCAGTGGGAGCGGTTCGGGGTGCAGACGTGTACGACGTCGATGCTGCTGTCCGAAAGCAGCTCACGGTAGTCTGTGTACACCTTTGCGCCCTCGGCGCCGTAGTCCGCCGCAGCCTTCTGCGCGCGTTCGGGAATCAGGTCGCAGAAAGCGACCATTTCCGCCCTGTCCGCCTCGCGCTTCAGCGCGGGCATGTGCTTGCCGTTGGCAATGCCTCCGCAGCCGATGATGCCGATCTTCAGTTTGCTCATGTTGTGACCCTCTTTCTTCTTATTCTTTGCCCCGGTTTCCGCCGGTAGCATATTATGGGATAAGTGTACAATAAAAAGCGCCGCCTTGCAAGGTTATAAACGGTCAAAAATTGCTGCTGTGAGGAAAAATATTGCTGATTTCTTCTGCCGTTCGGACAAAAGGTGGTTTTCCTCCGCCGATCTCTCCGATTGTCGGCAAACCGCTTGACAAAATCCGAAAAATGTGTTTAAATAGAAAGGAAAGGCAAGGATGGGAAGAAGTACTCCGGACAAAGCGATGCAGAGAGCCGCCGGTCGGTGCAAGGCGGTTCGTTTCCCGGACGAAATACCTCCCGGAGCCGCTCTCCCGAAGCGCCGTTTGGCGGGCGTGTGTAGGGATGCCGCGCGCCGCGCGTTACAGCGGCTTGGCGTTGATCTGACGCTGTGAGGCTGCTTTTTGTGAGAAAAGCGGCAAACTGAGGTGGTACCGCGGCTTTTTGTCGCCCTCTGTGCGCTGTGCACGGGGGCGTTTTTCTTTTCCGTGCAAAAAAGTTAACGGGAGGAATCCACATGAAGATCTATGATGAACGGGTCGCCCGCGGGCTGATCGCGCAGGTGACGAACGAGGCGGAGATCCGCGAGCTGATCGACAACGGCAAAGCCACGTTTTATATCGGCTTTGACCCGACGGCGGACAGCCTGCACGTCGGCCATTTTATGGCGCTGTGCCTGATGAAGCGGCTGCAGATGGCAGGCAACCGCCCGGTCGTGCTGATCGGCGGCGGCACCGGCTATGTCGGCGACCCGTCCGGGCGGACGGACATGCGCTCCATGATGACCCCGGAGGTCATTGCCCACAACTGCGCCTGCTTTAAAAAGCAGATGGAGCGGTTTATCGACTTCGGCGAGGGCAAGGCCATCATGGTCAACAACGCCGACTGGCTGCTTGATCTCAACTATATCGAGCTGCTCCGCGATGTCGGCGCCTGCTTCTCGGTCAACAATATGCTGCGCGCCGAGTGCTACAAGCAGCGCATGGAGAAGGGGCTGTCCTTCCTCGAGTTCAACTACATGATCATGCAGAGCTATGATTTCTACCACCTGTTCCAACACTACGGCTGCAACATGCAGTTTGGCGGCGATGACCAGTGGTCGAATATGCTCGGCGGCACCGAGCTGATCCGCAAAAAGCTCGGCAAGGATGCCTATGCCATGACCATCACGCTGCTGATGAACTCCGAGGGCAAGAAAATGGGCAAGACCGCGTCCGGCGCCGTTTGGCTCGATCCGCAGAAGACCACGCCGTTTGAATTTTACCAGTACTGGCGCAATGTTGCCGACGCGGATGTGCTCAAATGCATCCGTATGCTCACCTTCCTGCCGGTCGAGGAGATCGACAAGATGGACGCCTGGGAGGGCAGCCAGCTCAACACCGCCAAGGAGATTCTGGCTTTTGAGCTGACCCGTCTCGTCCACGGCGACGAAGAGGCGCAAAAGGCGCAGGAGGCTTCGCGCGCGCTGTTTGCGGGCGGCGTTTCCAGTGAGCATATGCCCACGACCGCTCTTACGGCGGAGGACTTCACCGACGGCGGCATCGGCGTGCTGACGCTGATGGTCAAATGCGGGCTTGCCGCCTCCAACGGCGAGGCGCGGCGGCTGATCACGCAGGGCGGCGTGACGCTCAACGGTGAAAAGCTGACCGATCCCAAGCAGATATTGACTGCCGATGCCATCCGCGCCGGGGAGACAATCCTGAAAAAAGGGAAAAAGATCTTCCACAAGGTGACTGTGGAATAACCGACCGAAAGGAGCTTATCGTCATGAACCACGTCTATAAAACCAAAGGTACCTGCTCGAGCAAGATTACGTTTGATTTAAACGGTGATGTCGTCTCAAACGTCCGCTTCACCGGCGGCTGCCCGGGCAATCTTCAGGCGATCCCCCGTCTGGTCGAGGGCATGACGGTGGAACAGGTGGCGGCGCGCTGCGCGGGAATCCGCTGCGGCAATAAGTCCACCTCCTGTGCCGATCAGCTCGTACAGGCGCTTGAACAGGCGCTGGCTGAGGAGCAGGCGGGCGGGGATGCGCCGCAGGATAACGGGCAGGCGTAAGTTCTTCCCGGTTTTTCGGGGAGAAACCGGAATCTTTTTGTCGTTTTTCCGAATTTGTCCGCCGCAGGTTGACAGATCGGAAAAAATGTGATACAGTGTGGACAAAATCAATATTCGATAGAGGCGCGGTTTGCGATCAGTACCTGTCGGCGAGTGCCCGGCGGGGTCATGCCGACAGGGAAAGGCGCAGCCGCCGAAGAGGGCTTTGGGCACAGAGCCGCTCTGGTAACACGGAATAATATCCGGGTTACTGTCGCTTTTTAAGCGGAGAGCTATCACCCGCCCGGTTTTTCTCTGGAGATAAACCGGACGCCCGCAGTGTGCGGGGGGAAAGATGGCCGATCTGCGGATCGGTCATTTTTTGTTCTCCGTGAAGGCGCGGAAAGGAGTCTTATTTCATGATCTGCCGAAATCTTTCTGCCAACGAGGCCGGACATCTCACCTTTGCGGGCTATGATACCGTTGAGCTGGCGAAAAAATACGGGACGCCGCTGTATCTGATGGACGAGGAGCGTATCCGCCAGAATGTGCGCGCCTATAAACAGGCAATGGCGGCGTATCTGCCCGCCGGTTCCATTCCCGAATTTGCCAGCAAGGCGTTTTCCTGCAAGCGGATCTACGAGATCATGAAAGAGGAAGAGGTCGACGTGGACGTGGTGTCCGTCGGTGAGCTGTATACGGCGCTCTCCGCCGGTTTTCCCGCCGAAAATTGCTTTTTCCACGGCAACAATAAGACGGATGCCGATATTGCTTTTGCGATGGAGCATCATGTCGGCTATTTCGTCGTAGACAGCTTCTGGGAGCTGGACGCAGTCGAGGAAATCGCGGAAAAGCTCGGTATCACGCAGAATATTCTGCTGCGCATCACGCCGGGCATTGATCCCCACACCAACCAGAAGATCTCTACCGGCGCCGTGGATTCCAAATTCGGCGTCGCACTCGAAAACGGTCAGGCGGAGATCTTTGTCCGCGAGGCGCTTCAAAAAAGCCACCTGAACCTCTGCGGTTTCCACTGCCATGTCGGCTCGCAGGTCTTTGATTCGGTTGTATTCTGCGATGCCGTGCAGATCATGCTGCGCTTTATCGCCGATATCCGCAGCACCTACGGCTATACCGCCTCGATGCTGAATCTCGGCGGCGGCTTCGGCGTGCGGTATCTTCCCGAGCAGCCCGACGCCGACTATCCTGCCCGCATCAAAGAGATCGCCGCCTATTTTAACCATACCTGCCGGCAGCTTTCCCTGACGCCGCCCCGCGTGATGATGGAGCCGGGACGCAGTATTGTCGCCGATGCCGGAATGACGCTCTATACGGTCGGCGGGATCAAGGAGATCACCGGCTATAAAAATTACATCTCCGTAGACGGCGGCATGGGGGATAACCCCCGCTATACGCTGTATGAAGCCCCCTATACGCTGGTGCTGGCATCCCGCGCCGATGCTCCCGCCGACTATACGGCATCCGTTGTCGGGCGCTGCTGCGAGAGCGGCGATATCATCCAGCCGGATGTGCGGCTGCCGCGTCCCGAAAAAGGGGAGATCCTTGCCGTGCTGACGACGGGCGCCTATAACTACTCTATGGCGTCGAACTATAACCGGATCCCCCGCCCGCCGGTCGTTATGCTGTCGAAGGAGCGGGACTATGTCGCCGTGCGCCGGGAGACGCCGGAGGATGTCTGCCGTCTGGACGTATAAGACGGCAGGTCTGTCTTGACTTTTCCGTAAAAAAGCGGTATACTTTTTTCGCAATAAGCGAAACGGAAGTGGTTTTGTGGATTACGCAGTGATCACCGCTCAGGCGCGTCAGGCGATGACGGAGCTTTTGGATGCCGCCCACCCGGAGCCGGGGGAGATCGTCGTTGTCGGCTGTTCCTCCAGTGAAATATTGGGCGCCCATATCGGCAAAGGCTCCAGCCCCGACGCCGCAAGGGCGGTTTTGGACGGCATTGCCCCCGTGGTCGAAGCGCGCGGGCTGTATTTGGCGGCGCAGTGCTGTGAGCACCTCAACCGCGCGCTGATCCTGGAAAAGGAGGCGGCGCGAAAATACGGCTATCCTGTTGTGAATGTTGTCCCGCAGCCGAAGGCGGGCGGCTCGTTTGCCACAGCGGTCTATGCGCATCTGCGCGAGCCGGTCGCGGTGGAGGAGATCCGTGCCGCCTGCGGACTGGATATCGGCGGCACATTGATCGGTATGCACCTGCGCCCGGTCGCCGTGCCGGTGCGGCTCTCGCTCGATCATATCGGCGAGGCGATCCTGCTCTGCGCCCGCACCCGCCCGAAGTATATCGGCGGCTGCCGCGCGGTCTATG
This sequence comes from uncultured Eubacteriales bacterium, assembly GCA_934667845.1. GTDB lineage: Bacteria > Bacillota > Clostridia > Oscillospirales > Acutalibacteraceae > HGM12789. The sequence goes on from CAKUMQ010000016.1 coordinate 45,593, forward strand.
CAGAGGAATAAAATAAGCCGACCGGGCTTTGTCCGGTCGGCTGTATATGCGGGCGTGGCGGAATGGCAGACGCGCCGGTCTTAGGAGCCGGTGGGCAACCGTGTGGGTTCGAGTCCCACCGCCCGCACCATATCGAGTGTTCATAACGGATTTGAGTTATGAACACTCATTTTTTATGCCGGTATCCGGCGGAGCCGGAGCGTTTGCATATTGGCTTTTTTCTAAAATAAAAAGGGCGGTTTCAGGTCATACTTTTCGGGTACAATAAGGGTACCACTATCCGGAGGTAAGACAAATGAAAGGACGATCTTTAAACGAAACAGCCATGGAATGCTTTGAAAAACATCTGCGGGAGGAGGAAAAAAGTGAGAATACCACCCGAAAATATCTGCGGGATGTGCGGGCATTTATAGCGTACCTGAACGGTGTCGAAGTGACAAAAGGATCCGTTATCGCTTACAAAAACAGGCTGATCAACAAAAACTACGCTGTCCGCAGCATCAACTCCATGCTCGCGAGTCTGAATACGCTGTTTTCTTTTCTCGGATGGTCTGATTGCCGGGTGAGATCGATCAAACTTCAGCGGCAGCTTTATTGTCCCGAGGAAAAGGAACTGACAAAAGACGAATACACCCGGCTTTGCCAAACGGCAAAATGCCGGCACAACGAGCGGCTCAACCTCATTTTGCAGACCATCTGCGGCACGGGCATCCGGGTCAGCGAGCTGCAATATATTACGGTGGAGGCAGTAAAGCACGGCGAGGCGGTGGTGAACTGCAAGGCGAAAACCCGGTCGGTTTTCATCGTGAAGGAGCTGAAACAAAAATTGCTCCGCTTTGCAGCGGAGCAGGGAATCAAAAGCGGTATGATCTTTGTGACAAGGACGGGCAAGCCGATCAGCCGCACCAACATCTGGCGGGAAATGAAAGCCTTGTGCGCCGAGGCACAGGTCGACCCGCAGAAGGTGTTTCCGCATAATCTGCGCCACCTGTTCGCCCGCGTGTTTTACGGACTGGAAAAGGATATTGCCAAGCTCGCCGATATTCTCGGTCACAGCAGCATCAATACGACCCGCATTTATATCATCTCCACCGGCACGGAACACCGCCGCCGGATGGAAAACATGCGGCTGATACTATAAAAAAAGCCGCCGGAATCGGCGGCAGTCACATAATCCTCATTATGTTGCATTTAAAGATATTTGCACATATTGCAAGCAGGGCCTTACATATCGGATTATAGCATAGTGCAGACGGTTTGTAAAGTATTTCGACCGAGAAAAGTAGGAAAACCCCATAATTGTCGAAAACCGGACATGACAATAAAGCCTTTTCCCGTTATCGTTTTTGATCATTCCGGGAAGGCTTGCTTTGCTGCACGCATTTTTGACCCGCCCCGTTCGGAGCGGGCTTTTTTATTGCCTTAACTGCAACATAATGAGGATTATGTTGCAGGCACTCCTTCATCGGCAAATTAAACAATTTAAATCAGGGGGATTAAGTATGTCAACTGAAACAAAAGCAAATCATTCAAAAGCCAAAAATGTGTTAATGACAGCGGTGGTTATATTGCTTGTAATCTTGCTTTCTGCTGGAACAAGTATAGTTGTAAACAATAAAAAAGCCACACAAGTTGCTGCCACGGTCAAAAACGGTATGTCAGCGTATGAAATCGCTAAAGCATACGGGTATGATGGTACAATACAGGACTGGCTTGAATCATTAAAAGGAAAAAGCGCTTATGAAATAGCCAAAGAGAGCGGTTATTCAGGCACTGAAAGCGAATTTTCTGCTTCGCTTGCGGCAAGTGCAAGGGCAAATACATCAAGCATAAAGAGTGCATCATTTAATGCAGCAGGCGAACTCATATTGACGCTTTCTGACAACAGCCGTCTCAATGTCGGCAAAGCTGTTGCAAAAGACGGAATAAATGGCAAAGACGGCATCAACGGTAAAGACGGTGTAAGTATTACAAATGCAAAGGTAAATGATGACGGACAGCTTTTAATTTCTTTTTCTGACGGCAGAACGGTTAATCTTGATAGAATAATAGGCTCAAACGGCTCAGACGGAATAGGTATTTCAAACTTCAAAATTAACTCAGAGGGCGAGCTTATTCTGACCTATACTAACGGCCAGACCGCGACCCTTGGCAGGATTATAGGCGCGGACGGCACAAAAGGCGAGAAAGGTGACAAGGGAGACAAGGGCGAAACCGGAGCTTCGGGACGCGACGGTGCGGACGGTATAAGCGTATCATCCGCAGCGATAAACGGCTCCGGAGAGCTTGTTCTGACCTATTCAAACGGTCAGTCTGCGACTCTCGGCAGAGTTGTAGGGGCTGACGGTGCAAAGGGTGAGACAGGCGCTGCCGGAAAGGACGGAAAAGACGGGCAAAACGGTGCCGACGGCGTGAGCGTAACCTCAGCTGAAATAAATACCGACGGTGAACTGGTGCTTTTATTCTCAAACGGTCAGCGTTCCAATGTAGGCAGAGTTATCGGAGCCAAGGGTGCTGACGGTGCAAAAGGAGATAATGGAAATGACGGAACGGGCATTAAGAAATCAGAGATAAACAGTCTCGGCGAGCTTGTTCTTACATATACTGATAATACCGTTGCAAACCTCGGAGTAGTCGTAGGCGCGAAAGGCGAAACCGGAGCCGCCGGAAAAGACGGTAAGGACGGGCAGAACGGCACCGACGGCAGAGACGGAGCGGACGGTCGTGACGGACAAAACGGCGAGGACGGCGTAGGCATAGAAAACATAATAATAGATAACGGCAGCCTGAAAATTACTCTTACGAGCGGCACGACGCTTGACCTCGGCAATATAAGAGGAGCGGACGGCGTAAAGGGTGACAAAGGCGACAAGGGTGATAAAGGCGATACTGGCGCGGCTGGTAAGGACGGCAGAGACGGAACGGACGGTCAGGACGGCAACGGAGTAGCCGAAACCTCGATAAACGCTGCCGGAGAGCTGATTGTTAAATATACAAACGGCGAAGCCGTCAATCTCGGTAAGGTTGTCGGAAAAGACGGAACTGACGGAATAAACGGCACAGACGGCGAAAAAGGTGACAAGGGTGATAAAGGCGATACTGGCGCAGCTGGTAAGGACGGCAGAGACGGAACGGACGGTCAGGACGGCAACGGAGTAGCCGAAACCTCGATAAACGCTGCCGG
>CAKUMQ010000017.1 GCA_934667845.1 uncultured Eubacteriales bacterium
GCTCCGAAACGATACTGTATTTGTAGTTTATATCTTTAAGCGCACGGAATATCTCGTCAAAATCAATGTGCCCCCGTCCGGGAATATTGCGGTTATTATCCCCCGTGTGAAAATGCCGCAGACGCTTTCCGACGAGCCGTATGGCATCGCCCATGCAGTTTTCTTCTATGTTCATATGATAGGAGTCAAGATGAATGCCGAGGTTTTTGCTGCCGACTGCATCCGCATACTGCAGGGCTTCTTTTGCGGTGTTGATCAGCGCGGACTCAAACCGGTTGACTGCCTCCACGCACACGGTCACGCCCTCTTTTTCGGCGACCTTCATAACCTGCTTCATCGAATCCACGCTTCTCGCAAACAGCTCTCTTTTCCCGTTTTCATCCACAAAGAAATCGGGAACGCCCCAGCCGTTGTAGGTTACGCCGGAGAACAGCTCGCCGTCCATAACGGCGATTTTTCTCACAATATCCGAAAGGTACTGTATTCCGCCCGCCCGAACGTATCTGTCGGGATTGGCGATGTCATAACGCTTGTTCAGTCCCAGACTGTACGACAGCTCGATTCCCGCGTCGTCGGCATACCGTTTGATCTTTCTGCACTCCCCGTCAGACATTTCAAGCAGCGGTTGTGCCTGAAACTCCAACACGTCATAGCCCAGCCGGGCTGCCTTGTCAATATAATGGGGATAGTTGATCTTCCAGCTTTTCTCCCAGAAATTGACGAAGATACCTAACTTGTTCATTTTACATTCCTCCCGTTATAAGCAGATGTTGTTAATGCCGAGATAATTTTCAAACGCCTCATTTACGGCTTTGGCCCATTTTCCCTGTGCTATGGCGACATGGTGACGGTATCCGTTTTTTGCCATAAAATTCAGCAGACCGTTACCGGAAAGACTGTCGCACACGAAAACTGCGCCGCAGCCGAAAAATGCTTTTTCAATGGCATCGTCCGTGATCTTTCCGTCGGACGAAAACGACCAGAGAGCGCCGTCTTCGGTCTTCATTGATCCGACAGTCACGTCCTGTGCCTTTACCTTACCCACCCGCAACCCGACGCCTGTTCCCGCGCCGTACGACTTTTTGAACATCAGATGCTCCCGGATCTCCAGCTTTCCGTCAAGCATATTTCTCGGCGACGGTCCGCAATGAAAAAGGACGGTCTTATTTTCATCGGTGCCGTAATTGTTGTTGACGTCAAAAAGCATGACGGGCGCATCGGAGGCAAGCATCAGCGCGCGCATCATGACGGCGTTGTTTACATCGGTCTCGCAGGCAGCGCAAATTCCCTTTTCGTTCAGGTCGCCCAAGATCACACACGGCGCAATTTTGTATGTTAACTGCAATTCGTTCCAGCACCGTATGGCTATGGCGTCGAGGGAATACGCATGAATGAGCTGCTCCAGCGCAAGCTCAAGCCTGGCAAGGTTTTCCGCCGTTTCATCGCTCCATTTTGAAAAATCCGCAAGGGTCTTTATGTATGCGGTCTTTTCCTTCCGATCTTCTTCGCCCGCCGCATCCATCAGGGCAAACAGCTGCGACAGATCTATCGTCTCGATGTTTATGCGCTTTCTCTGCATGGCGGTCTCATCGACCCGAACCGTTTTGAATGCTGTCGTCCGCGCGCCGATCTCCCCCACGGTGATCGACTGAAAGCCCTTTACCGTTCGGCAGATGCCCGCAAAAATACGCAGATCTTCCGCAAAATCTTCGCTCAGCGGCGAAACGGCGAATTTTTCGGTAAGGGTAAACCGGATATCGGCCTGACGCAGAACATTGCACAGGGCAATTTTTCCGCAAACGGCATCGCGCCTGTGTGAAAAATCCATTTTCCCGAGCTCGTCCGGATAGGCCTGGATCAGGATCGGCACATGAGCGTCTTTGAGCGCGTAATAGGCGCCGTTTTCATCCCCGAAATTCGGCATGCAGACAATGACGCCGTCAAAATTTCCGGTATTTTCTTTCAGAAATTCCGCAAAGCGCTTGCCCTCCCCGATGGTCTCCACGGCGCCGTAGCGGGTCTTGGATCCCTCCATTTCCAAATACGCGTGCCCTGAGTCTCGGATCGCTTTTTCCATTTCTGCCCGGGCATCCTTGATCACCTCCCCGGGGAAAAATCCGCGGTTTGCGTACATGACTGCAAATGTCATTTGATCGCTCCTCTCTTTTTTCTTGTAATATATCACGATCCGGTGTATAATAATAGGGGATATATCTCTTAAAAACAGAAGGATATTCCCGAATATAATTCTACAATACGATTTTGCAGGAGAGACCGTGCCGTGATCTTTGAATACGATAAAGAGCAGCTTGACAAAGTCCTTGCCGATTTTTATGAGATCACCCACCTGTCCGTAAGCATATGGGATGCGGATTTTCACCAGTTGGGCTTTCAGCCCAGGGAAATGCCTCCCTTTTGTAAAATGATCCGCTCGAAGCCCGAGGGGTTGGCGCTGTGCCGGAAATCGGATATGCGTATTTTTGCCAAAGCGGGCAAAGAACAGTGCCCGCAGACCCACACCTGTCACGCAGGCCTTTGCGATACCGCCGTGCCGATCCTATACGAGGGGCAGCTTTTGGGCTATCTGATCTTCGGGCAAATCAAGTATGTGGATTCTGTAAAAAACGACGGCAAAATAAGGGGCATAAGCAGCTTTCTGAAAATAAACGGGAAAAAACTTTCCGCGCTTTATGACAGCATTATTCCGTGTACGAGGGAATATATTGAGTCCGCTTCGAGGATCCTGTATGCCTCTACCGCTTATTTATGGCTTTCCGAAATGATAAAAATAAATAAGAACTATTTGCCCGCCCAAATTGATCTCTATATAAAAAATCATATTACCGAGAAAATAACTCTCGGGGAGCTATGCCGCGAATTTTACATTTCCAAAAACAAGATGTATAGGCTCTTTCGCGAAAACTTCCATTGCACCATAGGACAATACCTGTTGAAAAAGCGCCTGGATCTGGCGGTAAATCTGATCAGATCGACCGATGTGCCCATATATGAAATTGCCGCGCGCGTAGGTATAAATGACAGCAATTATTTTATTAAAGTATTCAAAAAAGAGATGGGGGTCACGCCGCTTAAAATGAGAAAAGCCTCACATTTTGACTGACCGGGCATGTGTTTTCCGGCGGATCAAGATCGATCGGCTGCGTTGGACATTGTCTTTTCCGGCATAATTGCCGGTGATCGGAAACGGAGGAACAGCTATATGCATATTACCGTCTATCTCGGCGCAAACGAGGGAAACGATCCGAGCCTGCGGAGGGCGGTCGAGGAGCTGGGCACATGGATCGGCGCCGGCGGCCATGCGCTGGTCTACGGCGGGTCGCGCTCCGGGCTGATGGGCGCGATAGCGGACAGCGTTTTGCGCGCCGGCGGCGAGGTGACCGGGGTGGAGCCGCAGTTTTTCATTGAAAGCGAGTATCAGCACGACGGGCTGACAGAACTGATCGTGACAAAGGATATGGCGGAGCGCAAGGCGAAAATGATCGAGCTGGGAGAGGCGTTTATCGCTTTTCCCGGCGGGACGGGAACGCTGGAGGAGATCGCGGAGGTCATGTCCAAGGTGTCCCTGCGACACCTGAACGCCCCGTGTATTCTCTACAACCTGAACGGGTATTACACAGACCTGAAACGGCTTTTGGACCGCATGATCGAAAAGGGTCTGTCCTCCCGGGAGAGGCAGGAGGGGATCTATTTCGCGGAAGATCTCGAAGAGATCAAACGGATCCTGGGCGCCGGATAAATCCCGGGCGTATTTCGGCAGAGGGAGCAAAAAAGCAGCCGCCGTGAACTTGCGTTCACGGCGGCTGCTTTGCTGAAAAGACAATTATGCGGCGCCCGCGCTGATCCCCGGGTTCACGCCTCCTGATACCAATAGGCGACGGAGGAAAAGTCGTCGGTGCGCGCCTGCAGGCCGGTCGTGGTCTCGTTCCAGCCCAGATCCTGCACCGTCACGCGCAGATCCTTTTCAAACCGGATCGGGTCGGCAATGTGCCAGCGGTAGCACATGAAGCTGTCGTGGACGCTGCCGAACATGCCGTTGGCATGGCTGACGGCGTACATTCCCGCAAACGGTCCCGAAAAGGTCTGATAGCGCCCGTGCACAACAAATGCAAACGAGCCGCAGAAATAATCCTCGATGCCGGTGTAGCAGATGGTGGGATATTCCGTGTCGCCGTCAATGTAAAATTTCGGCTCGCCCTCGACCCAGCAGGTGTTGTTGCCGTTGAGCACGGCAAACAGCGCCGTGCCGACATAGTGACCGCGCCCCTCGATCCTGTTGAGGATCGTATAGGGCTGCCGGTATTCCACCGGCTTGCTTTCCCGATACTGCGCATGAAAATACGCGGCGTCCTCCGGCACGTCGGTCAGCGTGTAGTTGACGGCGTAAAAGGTGCAGACCGCGCGATCCGTGTGGTTTTCCAGCGTGATCCGGGCATGACGGCGAAAAGGCATCTGCCAGAAGCAGTTCAGTCCGCGGCAGGGATTCACCGCCACGGGGAGAGAGGTCAGCGTGGGAAAAAGGCCGTTGACATGGTTGCAGTCTACGGGGAAGGCATAGGCGAAAAAGGCGGGCAGCGGGCTGTCCACTGCCGGTATGCTGCTGTCGTCCCAGTACATGCGCAGCTGAAGCTCCGGGATGATCTCGCCGCCGAACCAGATGCTGGTGATCGCGCCCGGCCCGGCGATATCCGCCAGAACAGCCGTGCCGCCGGGCGGAACGGTGATGCAGGGGGCGCATTTCCAGCCCTTGCCGAGCGCGTGACCGGCGCCCGGCTCCGCCATGCAGGCGCCGCCCTTTTCGCCGGTGGGATTTTCCGGCGAGATCGTGCGGGATCTCGCGCCGGAGAGGAGAGACAGATTCCCCAGATTTGTGTTCAGTCCGTTAAACATAGCGGCTTCCTCCTTGTTTATCGTATCCGTTTGTCGATCAGCGTGACACTGCCGTTTAATACCGAGGCGTCAAAGCTGCCCAGATCGACGGCGGATGGGGTCGTCAGCCGGTATTCGCGTCCCGGCTCCAGATCAAGTCCGTTGTCTGAAAGCTCCGTTCCCTCCGCCTCAATAAACAGGTTGACCGCATAGCGGTCCGCGGTCACACACAGCTCGGTGCCGTCGCCCTGATCCGCCAGACACAGCGTGACCTGTGCCGTCGGCAACTGCAGCTTTTTATAGGCGTCCAGCAGCTGCGTGTTCCGATACAGCACCCGCCCGGCGGCATCCGTCACTTGGACAAAGCCGTAGGCGGTTGTCTGCTGCGCCGCAGTGACGGGATGAGAGGGCAGCTTCCGGGCTTCACCGGCGGGGAGCGTGCCGATAAAGGCGGTGTCCTCCCAAAGAAGATCGCCGTCAAAGGTGCATATGCCGAAGCGGACGGTCAGATCGGTATAGACGTCGCCGCTGTTTTGCACGACCCAGCAGCGCAGCTTGCCGTCGCGGCAGAGCAGCGAAGCCAGCAGAGGCGAAAAAGCGCGTTTGATCATATACCATGAGGCTTTTTTGCGGCCGTAATAGTCGATCGCCGTCCAGCTGGTGCAGCCCCAGCAGTCGTTGAACATCCAGTAGAGCACGCCCATGCAGTCGGGCGCGCGGCGGATGAAGGTCTCCATGGAGAAGCGGTAGATATCGCCCTGCATATACTGGGAAAAGCGGATCAGTCGGCGCATATCCAGCCCGTCGGCATCGTCGACGTAATATTTGTTGAGCATTTTGTTGATGCGGCCGATCTCCTGAAAATTGTTATGGGTCTCAAAGGCGGGATCGTCCCGGGAGACATTTCCGCAGAGGTACTGCCGCATGGAGGGGTAATTCGGGTGGCTGAGGACACCGTATTCACTGACAAAATGGGATTCGTCCGTCAGGAAATTCTCGATATTCAGCGCCCGTTCCTCATCGCTGCCCAGCCAGATATACCAGCTGTGGGTGTCGCCCTCGCCGTCCGCGTCCGCGTTGCCGGACATGCGGCCGTAAGGGCTGCAGGGGCGGTACGGGCGGGTGCCGTCCAGCTCGGTCAAAAGACGCGGCAGGAGCTGCTCGTAAATGTCCTGTCCGTAAAACACCGGCATGTGCTGCTGCAGGATCAGGTGCTGCCAGTGGATCTCGTTATTGCCGCACCAGATCGCGATACAGGCGTAATTGCGGAGACGGCGGATGACGATCGGCAGCTCACGCTCCACATTTTTCCGGAATGCCGGCTCGTCGGTGGGGAAATAGCCGTTGGCAAACATGAAATCGTGCCACAGCAGGATGCCGTATTCGTCGCACAGCTCGTAAAACCGATCCCGTTCATAGGTGCCGCCGCCCCATACCCGCAGCATGTTGTAGTGGGCGTCCCGGGCAGCACGGAGCAGGCTCTCGTATTTTTCGTCGGTCTCATTGGCGAGAATGCTGTCGGTCGGCACCCAGTTTCCGCCCTTGCAGTAGATCGCCCTGCCGTTTACGCGGAGCGTAAAGCGCTGTTTACCGCTGCCGGGCAGAGGCGACTGATCCAGCTCAATCCTGCGGATGCCGTGACGGCAGGCGGCGACGGAAAGCTCCCTGCCGTCCGCCGTCAGCGCGGCGCGGATATCGTACAGCGGCTGCTCGCCGTATCCGTTGGGATACCACAGCCGCAGCTTTTCCGATGCAAATGCCGCGCGGGCGACGCCGTCGGCGTCCGTGACTGCCGCCGCGGCAAGGTGAAGCCCGTAGCCGTCAAGGGAAAAGACGACGTTCTGCCCGGCACCGGCATCGGTTTCCGCCTCTGTGTGGACGGTCGCCTTGCCGTTTTCGTCAAATTCCTCCCACACATGCAGATCCCGGATGCAGGCGCCGCGATAGACGCGCAGCTCCACGTCCTGCCACAGACCGACGGTGATCAGCCGCTTTGCCCAATCCCACCAGAAGCTGAATTGCGGCTTGCGCAGCTGCACGCGCCGCCAGTCGACCGGCGCGCCCTGCTCACCGGGGTCCTGCGGGTTATATTTTTGGTAATCCGCGTTGACCAGAAGCGTATGCAGACCGCAGTCCACTGCCGCGACCAGCTCGTTTTCACCGGCGGTGATACAGTCGGTGATATCGTAGGCATAGGGGGTGAAGGCGTTGTCTGTCTCTCCCACTTCTTCGCCGTTTACGAATATCCGGCCGTGCAGGTCGATGCCGCCGAACCACAGGACATAGCGATGACCCGGCTCCTTGCAGGGGAGAAAGAAGGTGCGGCGGTACCACCATTCCAGCTCCTCCAAATAGGTCAGGCGGTTGATCTGATCGCCGATGAGCGGATCGGTGATCTCCCCGGCCTGCCGGATCGCCTGATGGATATCCCCCGGCACGGTCGCCGGAATGCTTTCGGCTGTGCGGGCTGCCGCTAAGCTGCCCTTTCCCACCGGAAAGCGGGACAGCTGCCAGCAGCCGTTGAGCGAAGCGGTATAATAGGCTGTATTCATAGTGTTCACTCCTTTTGCGTTCACGGGTTCTTCTCCAGCACCTGACGGTACAGGGAGAAGAATGTGTAGGGGTCAACGGCCTCGTACCGGTCGCCGTACTGCGCCCTGAGCTGATCGCACGCCTCGGCAATGGCAGAGGGGGACGTCCAGGTGCAGCGGTACATGCCGAAGGAAATGCTCCCCTGCGTGTAGCAGGGCGTCTTGGTCACATAGTCGGCAATATAGGCGGGGCTGTTGCAGGTAATGTTCGACGCCATATACGCCGCCATGGCGGGCATGCCGTCGATGCTGTCGGCGTGCGTCTTCATGTTAAAACCGGCCCCGACAGGGGCGATCTGAGAGCAGATGTCCTGAAAGCTCCGGCTGATACGGTTCTGCTCAAACCAGGCGCTGTTGCGCTGGTTCGCGATCGCCTCCTTTGACAGATAGATGAAATAGGCGCCGATGTCCAGATCAAACCGGGCGTTTTCCTTTTTGTTGTGCGCGATCCATGAAGCGGCGCTGCCGTTTAATCCGGCGGGGCGGTCCTTGTCCGTGAGCGCCTCCGGGGACAGATAGCCCGTTCCGTTATCGCCCATCACGAAATAGTCGTTTTCGGTCTTGCAGCGATACATATAGTCTATCACATGGGGGATGCGGTCGGCAAGACAGGAATTGAAGCTCCACGCCAGCGGCACGTCCCCGCGGCGCCGGTCCGTGTAGAACCGCGGCATATAGGAGCCGAGCATGGCGGCTGAATCATAGTCGGTCATGCAGAAAAGCAGATAATGCTTGTTGTTTTCGGGGGTTCTTTTTACGGTCTTGGTGTTCTGCGTATACTGCTTCTGCATAGGCACAAGGCGGAATACCGAGCAGTTGGCAAAGCCCTTGCTGGCATCGGCGTCCATCTGTGCATAATAGCGGGAGAACAGATACGCGGACGCCCATTCCGCCTCGATACAGTTCGGCGCGCCGGAGGAGAGCTGGGCGTCGGTATATTTGATCCACCAGGGAATAAAGCCGCCGATGGTGATGACCTTGCCGCCCGCCCGTTCGTTCTGCTTTTTCAGAATGGCGCACAGCGTCTGATAGTCCGTGCCGGGTGGCTGGGTGCGGTCGTCGTTGGGCACCTGCCCCTCGATGGGGGACAGATCCATAAAGAAGGCCTTTTCGGCGATATAGTAATCGCGGTTGGCCAGCATGACGTTTTCCAGGTCATAGACGATCGACCGGCGGTTCCAGGAATAACCGTCGTTGGCATACATCATCAGCGTCGGATGCGTCTTGCCGGTGTCCAGATACAGCGCCTTTGCCCACAGATAGGCGTCGCATTTGCGGCTTCCGCTGGAGGGGATGCGGGTATCCGGCACGGTGCCGGTGCCGTCAAACAGCCGGTACAGGTTCCTCTTGACGGGGAACATCTGCTTCTGCCGGATAAACCAGTCGTATACCCCGCTTTCCTGATCGTAGCGGAAGGGCACCAGCTTTTCTATTCCGGCGACGGTCGACGCCACGTTCATCGTGGCGGGAACGGTGGCGTCCCAGATGACCGCACCGGAGATAAATGCCTTGAACAGCTCTGCCGTGCCGCCTATGCTCTGTATGGTCTGCACCGATTTTTTGGCAAGAGCTCCGCCGTCGCGGCGCAGCTCGTCAAACCAGAATTTGTCCGGATTGCAGGCGACCTTCGCCTGAGAGGCGGCATCCAGCCCGAGCGGCTCATAGGTGTATTCGTTGCGGATAAAGTCGATATACAGGTGAGCGCCGTTTTGATTGACGATCCCCTGGATGGTGACCACGAGGTTGACGGCGTCAAACAGGACGCGGTCGCTGACACCGGCGTTTTTTGCCTCCCGGATCACCGTGTGCAGATCAAGGTAATACAGGGTGTTTTTGTCGTATGTCAGCTTTTTGTCCGCTGCGGCAGTGTCCAGAAGCCGGACGATGGCTGCCGGGGTCTTTGGGGAGACGACGCTTTCGCGGATCGGATCCCGGCTGCTTTTGCCGACGGGATCGGTCGCGGTGCGGACGGTGCCGGCGGTCGTTTTTGCGGTACCGGCGGGGGAGGGGGCGGAATGTTCTGCGGAGGAAAGCGCCGGATCGGTGGGATCGGCGGCTGCTGCTGAAGTTGCGGCGACTGTAGTGCTCATAGATTGTTCATCCTTTGATATTGTGGGATCCGGATCGGTCGTTGTGCTTTGACAGGCGGTGAAGGCGCATGCGATCGCCGCCAGAAAAGCGATCAAATACCTGCGGTGGTGTTTCAAGCGATAACCTCCCTGCGGGTTGACAGGCGCAGAGGCCGGAGATCCGTCTCCGGCCTCTGCTGTTGTGAAAGCTGCGAAAAAAACGGGTCACTTTTTGGCGGCTGCCTGAATAAGAGGCGTATATTCCTCCACAATGGCAGACCACGGCTTGGAATCGTACAGGGCAGCGCCCCACAGACCGTAGTAGTAGATGTCCTGGCTGTTATAGCGGTTCAGCATGCCGATGACCGGATACAGGTTGGTGCGCATGTCGTCGACCAGAGCGCCGATCTCCTTTTCGGCGGCAAGACGGTTCTTAGAATAGTTGTTGGGGTTTTCCTTGACCTTGCCGGACAGCAGCACCTGCGAGGCGACGTTATCGCTCGCGATGCGGACCGCGGAGATGTATTCGGCGGCGGCGCCGGGGTTTTTCCCGCCCTTGACGATCACAAAGCCGCCGACCGCCATGGAGTGATAGTAGTGATCCGCGCTCGGATCGCGGGGAACGGGGGCATAACCGAGCGTACCGGCATCTGCCATATCGGGGAAATACAGCGTGGGATTGATGGTGATGAGCATACCGAGCGTGCCGGCGCGCATCATGGACTGCGCTTCGTCAAAGCCGATCTTTTCGGTCACGTTGTACTTGGATACCCCGAGGCTGGTCATGAAGTTGACGGCGCGCACCAGATCCTTGTTGTTGAGGTTGATGGTCACGCCTGCCTCGTTCACGCGGATAAAATCCTGACCGGAGCTGTGCAGCAGCCCCTCCCAGTATTCGCTGTGGACGCCCATGGTCTCATAGATGCCGTCATTGTTGTTGTCCTGCGTCAGCTCCTGCGCATAGGACAGGAATTTGTTCCAGTCCCATTTGCCCTGATAATAGAGCTTGGCGGGCTCGACCAGACCGTTGCTCTCCATCGTCTTTTTGTTGTAGACGATGCCGCTGAAATTGTTCAGCTCGGTGACGACGAAGTAGTTTTTGCCGTTGTATGCGGTGATCTTCTGCGCATTTTTGACGGAGGACCAGATGATGTCCGAAAAATTGATCGTGCTGCCGGCATCCGTCGCCAGATTGGTGGTGATCACACCCGGCCAGTTCAGCCCGAAATCAATGCGGGCGCAGTCCGGTGCTTTGCCGGTGGCTTTCATGGCAGCCAGACGCTGGAGCATGGTGGCGTCGTCGATGACCACATAGCTGACCTTGCCCTTGTACAGGACCTCATAGGCTTCCGTCCAGCCCTTGACCCAGTCGGAGCTGTCCGACCACGGAATGGCCACGGTAAGATTTTTGTTGCCGCTCTTATTGTAGGAGGGCAGCTTGACCTTATCCCTGTCCTTGATCTCCTCGACGATTCCCTCTGTCGCGCGGGAATAGCCTGCCGTGGTGGCATTCGGCTTTTTGCCGGTCGTGTTTTTGCCGCCCTTGGCGGTGGCAGTCGTGCCGTTTGCCGACGCGGCGGTGGTCTCATCCAGATACTCGTCCTCATCGGAGGCTGTGGTGCTCATGCCCGAAGCGGAAGCGGCGTCGCTTTCCGCTTCGCCGCCGGATATGACGGAGGATCCGTCTGCCGGCGTTTTGGCGCAGGCTGCCGCACTCAGCAGCAGGACCGCGCACAACAGCGCCGTGAAGATGTTTCGGTGTAATTTCATAACGGCTGTACCTCTCTTTCCCCGGGGATTATTTACCGGAAGCCAAACGTTTTTTGCTGACGATCAGCGCTGCCGCGGCAAGCGCGGTGAGCAGCATGACCGGGACGATCCGGCTCTCCACGCCGGTATCCACAAAGGCGTTGTCGCCGGAAGCGGCATCGGAGCGCTCATTTTCGCCGTCGGAACCGTCCGTTTCACCGGAGGAGCGGGCGGCGAGGATCAGATGATCCATCACGGCGGTGTCAAAGGTGAGCGCGCCGTCGCCGCGCACCGCCTCCAGTTTGGTCAGCGTAAACGTCTCGGTATCGTACATGTATACGTCAATGGCTTTGCCCGCCAGAGCCTGCGGGATAGCAATGGTCACCGTGGCGGGCGCTTTCAGGGTGATGGCGTTGAGCTCCTGATCGCAGAGGAAGGTGCTGAAGATCACCCGGTCGGTATACGCGGGGTCCAGCGCCTTTAGGATCTCGTTGTAGATCACGCCGCCCTCGACGGTCTCGCCGCCGACCTCAATGCCCATAACCTGCGCCGGAACGGCATCGGCGGGAACAATGACGGACAGACCGCAGGAGGCGTCCTCGGCGGTGAAATGATCGGTCGGGCGCACGGGACCTGCCGGGGTCGTGTCGATGTTGGTGCCGTCATACACAAAGGTGGACAGCAGACCCGCCCACAGCAGCAGACTGGAGTCACCGGCGGGGCCGATATAGGTGGTGCGCAGATAGACCGTGCGATCCGCGTTGTCCGCCATCAGGTGGTTGGCGTCAAACTCCAGATTCATGATGTTGGTCTCTGTTCTGTCATATACCGTTTCCCAGTCCGTGCCGTTTTTGGAGATCTCGTGCCGGTTGGCGCCCAGCGTCTGCACCCACAGCCGGATGTCGGTCGCGCTGGCGTCATAGGTGAATTTGTACACAGCCTGCGTGTTCTCATACAGGCGGCGGCAGGGGTTGCTGAAGAAATTGTCAGGTGTGGTATTGTTGGATACCTCGTAGTTTGTCTCTGCCGTGGTATTGGGGGCAAAGCAGTCCATCCGGGTCACCGCAGAGCCGACTGCGGGGAGCAAAACGACCTCCTCCTCGGCAAGCTCCGCCTCGGTCGGCGTGCGCCCGTCGGTGTAATAGGTGAGGGTGATATTGCTCAGCCAGAGACCGCAGAGATCCTCTTTCGTGGTGTCCGCAAACTGCACATACAGCGTCTTTTTCCCTTCGCCGGTCAGGAAACGGGAGAGTTGCAGCGTCTCGGTCACATTCGGGGTCGTGGAATAGGTGAAATCACGGCCGAGCGATCGCCGCAGGGTGAAATAGTCTGTGCCGTCCAGAGAGACGGACACCTTGTAGTCGCCGCGGATCGTGTAGCTGAGCGTCGCCACCGCGGCATCGGCGGGAATGTCAAACAGATACTGCACATAGTTGGCACCCTCGGCGATACGGCTGCTGCCGTTTAAGTTGGCGGCGTGCAGCGTGTCGATGTAGTCAAGCTCCGCCAGTGTGCCGGGGGTAACGGAAATAACGGTCTCGCCGGGGGTGACGGGATCCTCTCCGCCCGGATCCGTTTCGGGCTTGCCGTAGGTGTATTTCACCACCAGATTCTGATACAGCAGCCCTTCTGCGGAGCTGATCCGCACATAAAAGCACTTGCCCTTGTTATTATCCAAAATGGAAGTGTCCCCGGCAAATGTGTAGGCGCCCAGCCCCACCTTTCCGCCGTTGTTGAGCGGGATCCAGGTGCTGTTGTCGCGGGAGACCCACAGGCGCATATCGTCCGCGTAATAGGAGGCAAAGGAATAATCCGTCGCGCCGTCGGGCAGGTCGATGTAGTAAACGACCGAGGCGCTGCTGCCGGCAGGGATCTCCCGCATCTCGCCGCTGCCGAACGGGTTGCGGTGAGAGGTGCCGCCGGCATCGACCAGACGGCTCTGCTCGCCGAACGAATCCACGGCGATCGCCGTCTCGCCCTGGAGCTCTCCGTCGGTCACGGTCCGGCTCGGCTCCTCGCCGTAGCCGTAGTAATACATAAACAGTCCCTGCCAGTAATACATACCGCCGTCTGCGGAGCGCATCCGCAGATAGATCGTGCCGTTTTCGGGCATCTGCGGCGCCTCGCCCTTGGCAAAGCCGTAGGACAGGTGTTCGCCGAAGAAGGTGCCGTCAGCGACCTTGCTCAGTTCGATCCAGTTTTCCTTGTCGGTCGAAATGTCCATGGCACCGTTGGTCGTGCCGCAGGAGTTGAAGGTGTAGGTCTGGAGCTTGGTGTTGGTCGGCACGGTCAGCCTGTAGATGAGCCATTCCTCGCCGGAAACACCGCGTCCGATATGATTTTTCGTGTCGGTGTCCTCGCCGTTCCAGTAGTTGAACCGTTTGCCGACGCCCTCGGCGCTGACCGTGTCCACATAGCCGTCGTCATACGCCCCTGCACCGTGGTTGAGGAGGACCGCCTCCATGCGGGTAGGCTGCCGGATGACCACGTCCGGCACGGCGGGCGGGTTGGGATCCGGCGTTTCCTCTGCCGGACCGTAGGTGTATTTCAGCACAAGGTTCATGTACAGCAGCCCCTCGACAGAGCTGACCTTGACCCAGAACGCCTTGGCATCGTTGTCCTGCAGAACAGAGGCGTCACCGGCAAACGTATAGGCGCCGAGATCCACTTTTCCGCCGTTGTTGAGCGGGCGCCAGGTCTCCTTGTCGCGTGAGACCCACAGGCGCATATCGTCTGCGTAGTAGGAGGCGAAGGAATAGCCGGTGGCGGTATCCGGCAGATCAATGTAATAGATCACCTCTGCGCCGCTGCCCGCAGTGATCTCGCGCATCAGGCCGCTGCCGAACGGATCGCGGCAGGAGGTGCCTCCGGCATCAGCCAGACGGGTCGTCTCGCTGATCTCGCCGACCTTGATCTCCGTTTCCCTGCTGCCTTCGGCAGCGCCCTCTGCGGGAACGCCGTATTCCTCCCCGAAGGTGTAATACCGGTACTTGAATACCCACAGCCTCGCGGAATCTCCGGTTATGCGGGCATAGATAACGCCGTCGGACGGCATGGCGGGAACGGCGGTGTTCCCGGAAAGGGCAAACGAGGAGGTAAAGGGGTCGTAGTCGGTCTTTGCCAGCGGGAGCCAGC
This sequence comes from uncultured Eubacteriales bacterium, assembly GCA_934667845.1. Taxonomy (GTDB): domain Bacteria; phylum Bacillota; class Clostridia; order Oscillospirales; family Acutalibacteraceae; genus HGM12789. Next base: position 14,432 of record CAKUMQ010000017.1, read on the forward strand.
CCGCCTTGCCGTCAACGGACAGCTCGACGCTGACATTGCCGTTTGAGGCGGTGACAAAGTCAAACGAAGCCAGGGGGATGTTGGTGGGAAGAGGGATCCGGTAGACCAGCTGCTTCCCGGCGTCGATCTGATAGCTCGTGCCGTTTTCCGTCGAGCCGGTCCAAACATCGACCAAAGTGGTGACGCCCTCCGAGGTCGCCGCGTCAATGTAGGATGAGTCGTCAAAATTGAGATTATCCTTGAGGGTGACTTCTTGCTGTGTCGGCGTCGGCGCATCTGCGGCGCGAATGCTCAGTACATTCACCGCACACAGAACGCCGCACAGCAGACACACGGAAAGAATGATGGACAGTGCGCGTTTCATAGTGTTTCTCCTTTACATAATATTTGTACCTCACGGCAGACCCCGCCCGATGCAGCGGGGTCAGCCGACAATACCGGTTCTTTCGATGCTTTCCGTGAAAAAGCGCTGAAAAACCACATACAGTATCAGCGGAGGCAGCACCGAGAGGAAAGCCGCCGCCATGGTCTCGGTAATGACCAGATACGGACTGTCGGTGTTCAGTCCCGAGCCGAGCAGGGTATTGACATTGATCAGCGTGCGGCTGATCACCGGCAGATTGTTGAAATAGATGCTGTTGTAGTAGTAATCGTTCCAGTACCACACCGTCGAAAACAGCATGACCGTGATGACGGAGTGGCGGGAATTCGGCAACATCACGCGGCAGAAAGCACCAAAGCGGTTGCAGCCGTCGATACAGGCGGCCTCCTCCAGCTCGGCGGGCATGCCTTTGAAGAATTGCAGGAAGATAAAGCAGAACAGCCCGCCCTTGATACCGGCACCCAGCACGGCGGTCAGGTAATACGCCCACATGGTGTCGATCAGCGATACGGTCAGGGCTTTCCCGGTAAACAGCTCGATCAGACTGCCGATGCCGAAAAAGTCAAATTCGATCAGACCGGTGTAGGACGGGATCAGGATCAGCTGGGGCGGGACGATGATCGAAAACAGCAGGCAGGCAAACAGCACCCTTTTTCCCGGGAAACGGAAGCGGGCAAAGCCGTAGCCTGCCAGACAGCAGCAACACATCTGCAAAAAGGAGCAGATGACGGACACCCGCGCGGTGGTCAGAAAGATCCCGCCGAAATCCAGCTTGTCGAACACATCCCGGAAATGCGCGAGGGTGACGGATCTGGGAATCCAGACAACGGTCGGATCGTACACCTCGTTTGCTTCCCGCACCGATATGCTCAGCATGATGAGCAGCGGATACAAAAGCACGACGGCGAAGCAGAGCAGGAAGATCCAGCGGGCAATGCCGCCGAGCCGTTTCCCGAAAACGGACAGCTGCTTTTTGCTTTTGTCCGACAGAGTAAACGAACGGTAGGTCACTTGTCTCATTCCTCCCTTATGTATCGGTTGCCGGGGACAGCTTGCTGATCAGCAGATAAGCCGAGCCGGCTACCGCAAAGGTGATGACAAAATAAATGATGGCGAGGGCGGAGCTGTACCCGATCTTCAGATCCTGCGCATGATCCATGATGATGCGCATGGTCCGGTTGGAGAAGTCCGTAAAGGAGTCGATGAGCGTGTAGACCACATTGAGCAGAAGGATCGGCGTGGACAGCGGAAAGGTGACCTTCCAGAATTTCTCCCAAGCGGTAGCGCCCTCCACATCCGCCGCCTCATACAGCTGCGGGGAGATGGTCTGCAGGCCTGCCAGAAACAGCAGGATCTGAATGCCGGAACGCCAGGACAGGTCAAAGATGTCCTGCACAAACTGCGCCAGGAAGTCCAGCCCCATCCGGGACAGCCAATCGTTGATGCTGCTCCCGCCGCTGAACAGGATGCTGTCCCGTCCGCCGGAGAGCAGCAGGCTTGCCATGTCGTTGTTGTTCAGAAGATCCAGCACAACGCCGCTCGCGATGATGACCGGCAGGAAGAATATCGCCCGGATCACCGTCCGTCCGCGGAATTTGCTTTTCAGGATCAGCGCCACGAACAGGGAAAAGGTCAGAATGACCACGGAATCGACCAGCAGACCGCCGACCGATTCCCACAGGGCGCGGGGATAGCGGGCATCGGCGGTAAAGGCGTCTATGTAGTTCTGACCGCCCTTCCAGGTCAGCTGTATGCCGCCGCCGTCGGGAAAGGATACCGTTCCGCAGGAGTAGACGATCGCCGAGACAAACGGCTTGGCGAAAAAGAAGATAAAGCCGATGAGCCAGGGGAGGATAAACAAAAATCCGGTCAGTGCGCCGCGCTTTTCAAAGGAGCTTTTCCGTCTCATGCGAGCTTCTCTCCTTCCGCAATGATATATTCGCCCGGCTGCAGCTGAAAGCCCTGTCCCGTATACACCGTGTCGCCGAGGTTGACGATAAATACGCCGCGCTCATACTGGGCGCACAGCACGCCCTCTGCCGGACGGCGATAGTCTGTCAGCACCGTGCCGAGCTTTTCGCTGAGCTCGGCGTACAGCGCAAGCCCCTTTTGCACCATGGCTTTATTGGCGGTGTAATCGGCACCGATGGCATAATCCAGGGAGGTGCGCGCCAGCCCGGTCTCCTGCACATTCATGCCGATCAGGTATTGCGGGGCAGTACCGGTCGCCAGCGCTGTATAGAGCGCTTTTTCGGGGGACGGGTTTTGGTTGATGGGGTCGGAGGACAGCGGGATCAGCCCGGACAGGGCGAGCTGGTAAAAGGGGATATCCTCGTCGATCAGCTGGATCCTGTCAGTGGAGGTGGGCACGTCCGCAATGCGCGACGCATAGACAAACCACGAATCGTTGGGGTCGGACAGCATCAGCCTGCCGCTGCCGCGCAAAAGCTGCAGGCCCTCGCCGACCAGCGTCTGAGTGGCAAAGCGCTCGGTCGGGACATCTCCGGAGAAGTCCGACAGGTTCAGGCTGTCGGTGCCCTTTACAGCCGTATCGGACAGGGACAGGGCGTCAAGGCTGCCCCTCAGCTTTTGCAGACAGGCGGAAAGCAGCGTGGGACGGATATAGAAGGAGACGGGACGGCGGCTGTCGGCATAGCCGGTGCTTCTTTTGAATACCGTCAGCTGCGCCAACGCGCCGCTGACGCCCTTGACGGCGTTGAAATGCTTTTGAAACGGAAAGCTCTGCCGGGAATAGTGAAACGGCGCAACCTCCGGATAAAAGCCCAGCCCCTTTTCCTCCAGCAGAGCCTTAAAGGCGGCAAGCTCTTTTTTTGTGCCGAGGCAGGCGGCGGGTGCGGCGCGATCCGGCAGAGTGCCGCGGATATCCTGCTTTGACCACGCCGTATAGCGCACGTCGAAAGCAGCCGTGTCCGCAAGCTCCGCAGCAATGGTCTGTGCCTCTGCCCAGGTGGTGACCGCGCGATCCTTTGTATAGGGAATCCCGATAAGGTTTTCGGTCTCGCTCACCGCGCCCAGCACGGTGAGCAGCGGGCGCTGGGTCTCCGCAGAGGCGCTCACGCCCTTTTCGGCGGTCAGATAGCGGCGGTAGGCGGCAGCCATGCCGGTATAGTCCGGCTTATCGGGAAAATAATAGCGTACCTCCATCGCGTCGAGCTGACTGGCGCTCTCCTGATAGACCGTGAAGGAGCGGGTGCCTTTCCAGCCCTCGTCAAAGGAGTAATCCCCCTGCTTGCGCAGGGCAAAGGAGGCGTAGACGTGGTTATACTGATTGCCTACGCCGGAGACGGAGGCATGGACGGAGGCGTGTGCCTGTGCCTGATGGATGACGCCCAGAAAAGCGGCGTTGTTCTTTTTCAGGCCGAACGCAGCCAGATGCACGGTCTCGCGCGGAGCGCCCTGTTTTTCAACGGCGTCCGAGAGGTCGGCGCCGTAGACCTCTTCGTTGTAATCCCCGGCGTAGGTCTTTCCGTTGTTGAAATAGATCAGTCCGCCGCAGCCGTCGGGAACCAGCAGATACCCCTGATCCGCCGGACCGCCCGCCCCGAAGCAGGGGACCGGCGATACGCCGAACAGGCGGTTCTTACCGTCCTCGACGATCTTTTTGACGGGGATCTTTACCGACAGGCAGTCGTCAATGATCTGGATCTGCAGGGGTACCGTGATCCCGAGCTCCGGAAAGCGGAAGCAGAATTCCACTCCCCGCTTCATCCGGCGCATCGAAAAGCCGCCCTTGTTCACGCTGTCGGTGATGCAGTTGGCTTCATAGGTCTGCCGGGTCTCGGTATCGAGATAGGTGATCAGCAGCACCGCGCCCAATTTTACGCGTGCGGCTCCCTTGGCAATGGGATCATCGGCGCGGTCTGCCGGACTGGAGGCGTAAAAGCAGCCGCTGCGGCGATCCTCCAGCAGAAACGTCGCCGTTTCGGTATCCACCGATAAGGCAAAGCGCTCATCTTCAAATACGGTATCCGAAAAGTCCGCGCTGTTTTCGGGAGGTTCGGCGGCTGCCGGAGAAAGCGCCGGCGCCGCTGCCGCCCCGTATCCTGCGGCGGTCATGCCGAGCAGCTGCAGGAGACAGAGCAGGTACAGACTCCGGCGGAGCCACCCCGCCGGTTTTGTGAAACTGATTCGCATGGCAATTCCCCCTTTCAGGACAGGCGGTAGACGATCTCGGTGACGACGGCGCGCAGGAAGGACCAGGTCTGCTGCAGCAGCGAGGCAGCCAGCAGCACGATAAACGCCAGAATGAGCATGCCGACCGCGGTCAGCAGCAGAGACGCCACCGTTTTGGAGAAAGAATACTCGTGAATGGCGGACAGACCGCCGAACAGTATGCCGAAAGCCCACAGCACCGCCGCGGCTGATATGACCGCCGTATAGGTGCGTTCATCCAGGGTCAGGACATGGCTCAGCAGCACGGTGACGCACAGGCTGCCGATATACGGCAGCAGCGCGCAGGCGCCGACATTGGCGATCTCGACCAGATGTCCCTTGCCGTCCATCAGGGTGCAGACTGCCCAGTTGACCGCTATGGCGGCGGCGAACAGTACCGTGGTGGAGGCAAACACAGCCCACAGGCTGATGTCGGCGGTGTCAACGGCGTTGAAGCGGAAGCCCGTCGCCTGCATGCGGAGCATGGTCGTGCAGAACAGCAGAAGCCCGGTGACGGTCGGAAGAAGCCAGCCGAATTGTTTTTTCTGCTTGCGTTCCTCCGACACGGCGATGGGGTGTATCAGCAGGGAAAACAGGCGTTCCTCGGGCGCGTTCCGGCGGCGGTCTGCCTTTTTCAGAAAGCGGCGGAGAAGGACGAGCGCGGCGATCGCGGCGGCAATGAACAGAACGATCCACACAAAGTGCCGTTGGATCCACTGCGCACGGTATTCGCCGAATGCATCCGATTCCGCGGCGCGGTTGTTCGCCAGACGGAACCACTTTGCCGCCTCCTCATAGCGCTTATCCGCGCTCAGCGCCTTGCCGATGCCGGTATAGGCGAGCGCGTAGTTTGCGTCCAGGCTGAGAATATCCTGCCAGGAATCGCGTGCCTTGTCATACAGTCCCTCGTTGAACAGCTCCACCGCCGTATGCACCGAGCGGCCGAAATCCGTCAGCGAAAACACCGTGACGCTGCCCGAGGCGGAATCCAGCACATAGACCCGGTCGCGATATGCCTCCAGGGCGACAGGATTGCGGAAAGTGCCGACCTGCTGCCCGAGGCCGCCGAAGATCAGCAGCAGCTCGCCGTTGGCGTCGTATTCGAAAACGCGTCCCCGCACTACATCCAATACGCGGATATAGCCGTTTTCCGCCTGAATATCCGCCAGCTGGCTGGTCACGGCGGCGCCGTTGACCCAGCCGGTCTCTTTATCACCGAAGCTGAGGGTCTCTCCCGCGCCGGACGTACGGAGAACGTTGATCCCGGCGGAGTTCAGCTTCTTCACCCGATCCGTCGAGGTGGAGGTCGCGGCGGTGCAGGTGAAGATAAAGCCGTCGCTGTCCGTATCAAAATTGGAAAATTCGTCCGGCACATACTGGGACAGATAGCCGAGCTGTTCATCCGACATGATCCTTTTCCATGCCATATCGGCGAGCAGCTTCAGGGATACCTCCACCCGGTTGCTCCCGAAGAAGGTCTCAAACGTGCCGTCCGGGGCATAGACGACGGCGCCCTCATAGACGCCCTGCACCAGCACATAGACATAGCCGCTCTGATCGACGGTCACCTTGAGAGGCTTAAACTCTGTTTCTTTCTGAAATACGTCGCTGTCCGGCTCGGTGAATACCCGGTCGATCTGTCCGTTTTTGTCGCAGCGCAGCACGCGGCGGTTGCCGGTGTCGGCGACATACAGGTGCCCGTCATTATCGGCAAAAATGCCGGAGGCCTCCTGCAGGGCGGTCTTCTGCCCGTCGGGCAGGGTAAAGGTGTCGATCAGCCCTGCCGGTGAAAGATCCGCGTCGGTAACGGCGATCCTGCCGTTGCCGCTGTCCAGTATGTACAGCTCGCCCCGGTCGGTCAGACAGAGATCGGCGGGGGACCGGAATTGTCCCCACGAGGCGTCGATATCCTGCGCCGTGACCAGCTTATCGGCGGTATAGCCGATCTGGGAGGGGACGGAATTGCCGTAGGCGTCATAGGTGTAGCCGCGGTAGCTTTCCGCCGCGCTGACAGGCAGCGCTCCCGCCAGCAGGACGGCGATCAGCAGGGCGGCGGTCAGTTGTTTTTTCATTTGCCCTACTCTCCTTTTATTCCGGAATACGCCATGGTCTGCAGGACCGAGCTTTGCGACACAATAAAGATGAGAACGGTCGGGATCATCAGAAACAGCGCCGTGGCAGAGCCTGCGCCTGCGCGGGCGATCCCGCCGGCGGCGATCTGCGACAGCACCACCGGCAGTCCTTTCAGGCTCTCGTCATAGATGTAGCTGATCCCGCCGGCATTCCAAAAGTTCTGAAAGGTAAAGATCAGCAGCGTGATCCAGCCGGGCTTCACACAGGGCATGACGATCCGCCAGAATATGCGGTATTCTCCCGCGCCGTCGATACGCGCCGCATCCAGGATCTGATCTGGGAACGTGCTCATGAACTGGCGCATCAGGAACACGCCGAAAGTGCTGGCGAGCGCCGGTACGATCACTGCCGCATAGGTGTCGATCATATGCATTTTTGCCAGCAGGATATAGGTCGGGATACCGGTCACCTCGGGGCGGAACAGGATCGCCCACACGACGATCTGAAAAAACAGCACGCTTCCCGGGAAGCGGTATTTTGCCAGCGGATAGGCAGCCAGCGAGGCAATCAGAATGTACAGGAGCGTTCCCGCCCCGGCGACAAAAACGCTGTTAAACACATAGCGGCTGAAAGGTACATTGAAATTGGATGCCAGCTGAAGCATCAGAATGAAGTTGTCGAGAGTGGGGTGCCGCACAAAAAAACGGGGTGGGAACAGGAAAATTTCATTGAGCGGCTTAAATGCGTTGACGACCGTATAGATCAGCGGCAGCAGCATAAACAGCCCCGCCAGGATCAAAAACAGCAGTATGGCGGCATTTCCCGCAAGAGGGCGCGTCTGCTTTCTCAATCGTTTCAAGGGAGTCCTCCTTTTCTTCCGCACTGCGGCATCACCCCTTATTCAGCGCCGAAAACGCCTTGTTGATAACAAACCAGGTGATCAGCATTGCCGCAAACAGAAACAGGGCGATGGCACAGGCGTATCCCATTTCATACCGCACCGTGCCGTAGTCCAGCATGTGGGTCAGTACCGTATCCGCCTCGTAGTCGGTGCTGGGCAGCCCGACCAGCGCCATGGTCTGATACCCTACCGCAAACGAAGAGGAGATCGACATAACGGCGCCGAACAGCAGCTGCGGCCCCATCTGCGGAAGTGTGATGTACCATAATTCCTGATACCGGTTGCGGATGCCGTCGATGGCGCCCGCCTCGTAGTATTCCGGATTGAGGCTCTGAAAACCGGCGACAAAGGACAAAAAGCCCGCGCCCATACTCAGCCAGAGGATCACCAATATGATGACGCCCATGTTGTAGCGGGTATCTGTAAGCCACTGGAGCGGCTCCGTGATCACACCGAGCCGCATGAGCAGGCTGTTGGCGAGTCCGTAGCTGTCGCCGGAGAAGATGAAGGTCCAGATAAAATAGACGTTTCCCGCCAGTGTGGGCGAATAGTAGATCAGCGTGAGCAGCGCGCGGAGTTTGGGGTTGAAATTGTTGATAAACCACGCGACGATGAAGCTGAGTACATAGCCCAGAGGACCTGTGACCAGAGCGAATACCAGTGTGTTGCGCACGGTGATCGGGAACACCGAATCGTGCAGGAAAAGCTGAATGAAATTGTCCAGCCCCACAAAGCGGGGCGTCTGCACCATGTCAAAATCCGTAAAACTCAGCACCGCGGCGGCAAGCACGGGCACGAGACCGAAGATCAGAAACAGAACGGCAAAGGGCAGCAGCATGGAATAATACACCGCGTTGCGGCGGATCTGCCGGAACAGCGGTTCTTTTGGTGTATTGACCGGCATACGGCGTCACCTTCCTCTCTGCGCATTTTTCCGCGCGATCTCGTCATCCATATGTGCCGCGTATTTGTTCAGCATTTCCCGCTCGTTTCCGCCGTTATAGACGACCATGCGGAAAGCGTTGCTGATGTTGCGGGTGATCTCATAGCCGGAGGGCAGCTGCGGCGTCGCGGTGAGCGACTGCATCTGTACCGTCAGCGCTTCAAGTGCCGCCGTATCCCAGGGCAGTGCGGCTATGGTATTCAGATTTGCCGCACTGTATCGGCCGGACGCACCCAGCAGGCTTTCCAGCTCCAGCCCGTAGCGCGTCTGTGCGGCATCGGCTGTCCACCAGTTCAGGAAACGGAAGCAGCTTTCCGGATCTTTGGCGTCGCTCATGATGACCGAGGCAAGCCCGCTCGAGGTCACGGTCCGGTCAAGGCTGCCGTCCTTTGACACCGTGGCGGGAACCGGAAGCATTTCCCAGAGGCCGTCCAGCTCCGGCGCCAAGGTGGACAGGGTGTTGTACATGCTGTATGAGGCCAGTCCGATGGGCATTTCGCCGGTGCGGAAGCGGTTGTAGAAATCAAAGGACTGCGGGAAGCTGCGTTCGGTGTAGAACTGCGTCCACATTCTGAAAGCCTCCAGCGCCTCCGTCGTGTCCAGCGCCGTGCGGCTGAGGTCGTCGGTAAACAGTGTGCCGCCCTTCTGATACAGCAGCATTTCAAAGACGCTCTGATCGGCGGGAATGCCGACCGTCATGTTTTTGCGCATGATGCGGGGCAGGAGCGCATACAGCTCATCCCAGGTGGACGGCGGCTGCAGCGAAAGCTCGGCAAACACGTCCTTGCGGTAGAACAGCATCAGAAATTCCTGCGTGTTGGGCAGTGCATAGACCCCGTCCTTATAGCGGTATTTGATCAGGGCGGACGGGTGGAAACGCGTCTGTATCTCCGAAAATCCCGCAAAGCGGCTCAGCTCGCAAAGCGCACCGCGCTTGGCAAGGTTTACGGGGAGGTCGCTCGGAACGAGCAGGGCGACATCCGGCCCCTTATCCGCCAGAGCGGCCTGTATGAGCGTGTCGGTGCTGCCGACCAGGTTCAGTGCGACGGCAATACCGTTTTGCGGGGTGAAATCGTCGTCGATCATGCGGCGGACGATCATCGCCTGATCCCGACCGGCGCTGATCCAGGCGGTAATGCGGGTAATGTTCTCCTGCTGCTGCTTGGTGACGCCGACCGTGCTGTAATCCGTCACAAAGGAGGCAAAAAAAGCACGCACGCCGAACGCCAGCTCCTCCCACACGGAGCATTTGCCGGTTGGCGCCTTCGCCTCAGGAGAATACAGCTCGATATAGTCCAGCTCCAGCGGCTGCTCCCGCAGGCCGGTGAGCCAGGTGCCCAAAGAACTGATATTGCTTTTGAAAGCATCCAGTCGGCCGGGGATGGACGCCGGTTTTTCGGCAAAGCCGTCGAGCTGCTCCGCCACCTCCAAAAGCAGGGACAGCTCTGAGCCGGATTGACCGAGCGCCGCCTCTGCGCTGTCGACCTCGGCCCTCAGATCGGCGCTCAGCTTTTTGAGCGCGGCAGGCAGATCCGGGATGGCAGTGTCGAGATTGTAGTCGCGGTAGGTGTCCGGCGAGGAGCCGGTGATCATCAGGATCCTGCGGTACAGCCGGTTTAATTCATAGACATAGTTTTCGGTGCGGCGCAGGACCGAAGCCATTGCGCCGGTGGACGCCTCCAGGGTTATGGTGTGCCGCCCTGCGGAGAGATACAGCGTATAGGGTTCCTCTGCGCTCCCCGCCGTCTGCACATACCAGTCGACGGCAAAGGGGAACACGATCTGTTCCAGCTCCCGGTAAGGCACCGTGCCGTCCACCGTCATTTTCCGGGTGCTGATCATGCCCCGGTGGACGTTTTGCTTTACGCGGAAGGCGATGGCATACAGCCCCGCCTCCCTGACGTCGAAAGAAAAGGTCAGCGTCTGCCCCGGATCCTTCCAGTTGTTCTGCCCGATGGTATTCAGTTTGATCCTGGCGGGGTCTGCGGGGCTGACTGCCGCAGACAGGCGGTCAGAGGTGGGGTACAGCGTCGAATCCGATTTATAAACGGCGGATTCGCCCTCAATGCGGATCGGCGTATCGGCAGGCGTATATCCTGCCTGTCGATACGCCTGCTGTACCTCTTCATAGGAGCTGATCGCCTCGGGACGGGAAAGCGTCAGTCCGATCACCCCGAGATCGCCCTCGACCGCCTTCAGCTCCACGGTGTAGGTGCCGGCTTCAAAGTAAAACGCATACGGCTCCGAGAAATAGCCATTTTTGTCCGCCAGGCAGGCGGACAGCGCCGCCGGCTGTTCTGTTTGCTGCGGACGGATCTGGTTGCCGTGCACATCCTCCTCGAACGGGTAGGTGCGGTTGACATAGCGGCGGTTCAGCCGCAGATGCGCGCATTCGGCAAACGGCAGGCTGCCGTTGACCGTCAGTGCGATCTCCGGAGCTCCCGTGCCGTCTGCCGTCGTCCGGTAGTCAAGCGTGAGCCGGTACCGCCCCGATGCGGGGACGTGCAGCAAAAACAGACCGCCCGCTTTGCCCCCGCGCAGCAGGGCATAGGACTGTCCGTCCGCCGTTTGCAGGGGCCATGACGCCCCGGCGGCATCCTTCATATCGGCAGCCGTGACCGCCGCCGTACCGTCGCCCCACGGCTTGTCGCCGTATTGCGTACAGTATGCCGCATAGCCGTCGGCTGCCTCGGCGGCGCGGACGGCGGTTTCCCCGCCGTTTGGCGTCTCGGCTGAGGACAGGGGCGCCGAAGCGGTGCCGACGGCACAGCAGAGGATAATGGCCAGCGCGCCGCACAGCCGTTTCCGTAGTTGTTTCATAAGTACACCTCTCGCGTTTTCCGCCTGTGTAAATGCCCGCCTTAATCGCGGGTCACCGCATCGATCCAGCAGCGGGCGATGATGCCGTGTCCCTCGACGGACGGATGTATGCCGTCCGCCGCAAAGCGCGACGATTCGGCCTGCACACCGGCGGCATACATGATGCCGTCCAGCGGCACATAGACGTCGGCAAATTCCGCCGCCAGCTCCCGTACAACATGCACTTTCTCCGCGAAGTCGCCGAGCCATGCCTTTTTGTGATCCGTTCCGTAGGTGAGCAAAAACGGCTCCATCATGACGATCTTGGCGCCGGTGTCTTTGGTGCGGCACAAAATATCCCGGTAAGCCGCCTCAAACGCCTCCGGAGAGGTGGGATCGTTGCAGTCAAAGCGGCGCCAGGTGTCGTTGACGCCGATCAGGACGGACACGATATCCGGCTGAAAACGCAGGCAATCCTCCTGCCAGCGCGCCTGCAGGTCCCGCACGCGGTTCCCGCCGATGCCGCGGTTGATGACCCGCAGCCCCCATGAGGGGTAGCGGGCGTTCAGCTCGCCGGCGATCAGCAGCGGATAGCCGGTGCCGAGTCCCATGTCCTCGCCGCGGCCGCAGCCGTAATCTGTCACACTGTCTCCGATAAACAGGAGGGTACTGTTCGGTTTAAGCAACATATCTGTAGGATCCTTTCCGATTGATTTGTTTTGTATTGACTTTGCTTTTTTCGTGGACTATAATAAGCTTGACTTTACGCTTGTTCTTATTTGACCGGAGGTGCTGGGCATGAAAAAGCTGACGTCAGAGAAATATCTCCTCAAGGAGAGGGGATTTTTGTATGTGTTCTGGCCGATGGTCGAGGAGGTCGAGCTGCACACGCACGAATACTATGAGTTTTTCTTTATCAAGAACGGCAGTGCCATGCATACGGTCAACGGCAGCCTGCAGATCCTGCCCCCGAACTCGATCTCGCTGATCCGTCCGAGCGACTGCCATCGTTATAAAAAGCTGGGAACGGAGCCGTTTTCCCTGTATAACGCCATGATCACGAAGGAAATTATCCATGCGCTGGCTGCCCATCTGGGCGACAGTGTCACCCGGGAGCTGCTGGATACGCCGCTTCCGCCGGTCGTCCAGCTTTCACAGGAGGAAATGGGAAGCCTGATCCGCAACATCAATTATCTGATGACGCTTCCCCCCGACCGGGAGGAGGCGAAAACAGTCAACAACGTGATCCTGTCCTTTGTCCTGTATAAGCTGCTGCTTGCCGATTCCACCACGCGGTATTCCCAGCTGCCGAAATGGCTGAATCAGCTCACCAGGGAGATGCAGGAAAAGGAAAATTTTGTCGAGGGACTCCCGGCTATGCTGCGCCTGTCCGATAAATCGCACGAATTTATCTGCCGCAGCTTTCAGAAATACCTGCACTGCTCTCCGAGCGAATATATCAACCAGCTTCGGATAAAGCATTCGGAATTCCTGTTGCTGAACACCGGCGATTCCGTCATGGATGTGGCGATGTCCTGCGGATTCAACAGCATCAGTCACTTTAACCATGTGTTCAGAAAAATGATGTGCTGCTCCCCGACGAAATACCGGGAAGATCATAAAATTGTGGTAGGGGACACCTATACCGATCCCCGCGTGATGCCCGAAAGATCGACCGATCTGCTGCGGTGAGCGTCGGCGTTATGTGCGCTTTTTCCTGCGCAGGATCAGAAAAACACCGGCGCCGATCACGGCAAGACCGCCGAGACCGCCGAGGATCCAGGGCAGCACGCTGCCTGCCTTTTCCTCCTGCGGGCGGGACTCGGTATTGATGTTGGCGGCAGCGGCGGTGGTGGCGTCTCCTCCGTCGGAGCGGTCAGCCGGGGGATCCGCTGCGGAATCGGCGGCAAAGGACGATTCCGCGCTGTCGGCGGTCGTTCCGGCGGCAGATGCCGCGCCGTCAGATGTCCCGGCGGCAGAGCCGGAGGTGCGGGCTGTCGTCCGGCTGCCGCCGGTGGTATTTTTGCCGCCTGCGGTCGTGTTTGCCCCCTGCTTCACGCCGATGCGGAAGGGCAGCGCGGGAAAGCCGTCCCGGTTGCCGAGATTGGCGGTGTTGTTCATGGCGGCAAAGGCGTATTGTACGCCGGTATATACAGCATCGGTATCCGTTTCGATCACGACGGTGTTTTTCGAGGCGATCCGCGCGGAGACCGACTGCGCATTGCCGTTTGCTTTTACGAGCTTGAAGCCCGACAGCTCCGCGCCGTCGATTGCGGTCAGCCCTTTTCCCACGCAGTCAAAGGTCACGGTTACCGTGCGGCCGGAGGCGGTCGCGGAAACGGGGACGGGGCCGCTGTAGGTATCCGACAGACCGTACACCATACCGGCGGCGGTCAGAGCGCAGCGCTCGCCGACCGGCTGCTTTGTGGCGGGGTGTATGGGGTGGTTGTCCGGTTTGGAATACAGGGATACGTCATAGATCGGGACGGAAATGGCTTTGCCGGAGATCTTGTTGACCGCTTTGACTGCCTCGTTCATCAGCTCGTTGGTCAACGGCAGGCTGCCCTTGTCATAGTAGGCATACGGCGCCAGCTGGATCGAGATGAAGGGCAGCAGGTGCTCCCCGTCGCCGAATACGCGGCTGAAATCCTTGACCAGAAGCGGAATGCCCGGGGTCAGCGGGGTGGGATCCGGCACCTGGTCCTCGCCCTGATACCACAAAATACCGGCGGCGCGCAGCCCGGTCAGCGGGGCGACGCGGGAGTTGAACAGACCGCCGCGGTATTTGGCATAGGTGAAACGGCCGTCGACGACCGCCCATTCCTCTTTGCTTTGGTACATCCCGTTATCCGAGAGCCACTTTTTCATCTCGGGGCTGCCGTCCATGGTCTCCCGGCTGATCCACGTCCAGATGGGCGTGCCGCCTACGGAGGAGTCGATCAGTCCGATCGGCACCTGCAGCTCGCGGTACAGCGTTTCCGCAAAATAGTATGCGACGGCGGAATACTGCTCCACGATCGTCCAGTCGGATGCGCTGTGCCATGTGCCGGACGGCTCTCTGAGCGGGTCATACAGGGTCGAGTAGTTGCTCTGCACATACAGCCGGATATTGGCGTTGCGCTTTTTGCGCTTCCAGGCATCGCCCTCTGCGGATTCTTTCACGGTGAGCTTCATGTTGGACTGTCCGCCGGTCGCCCACACCTCGCCGATCAGAATGTCGGTCAGCGTTTTGGTGACACGGCCGTTCGTCGCCGTCAGCGTGTACCCGTCGAAAGAAGCCGTCTGCGCCGGAAGCGTCACGCTCCATGTGCCGTCGGCGGCAATTTTCCCGGTGGCGTCAAGCGCGGCGCCGCCGGCTTTTTTCAGGGTGACCGTCACGGTGTCACCGGCGCTGCCGAAGCCGAACACGCGGATGTCCTGCTTTTGCTGCAGGACCATGCCGCTGCCGAAAGCGGAGGACAAGCGAAAGGCTTCTGCCGCTTTGGCGGCGGGAATTGTTCCGACCGATCCGGTCATGGCGATCACCCATCCCAACAAAAATGCACCGATCCGCCAAAGGCGGGATCTTTTTCGGGTCTTCATGGTATTGTTTCTCCCTTCTTACCGGGTAAGACTTTTTCCGTACAGGTCGAAGAACGTGTACGGGTCGACCGCTTCGATGTTCAGGTAGGCATAGTCTCTTTTCAGGATCTCATAGGTCTCCGCACAGACGCTGGGGGTCGCGTACATCATCCGGTACAGCCCGAAGCCCGGCTTTGTCGTGGGACGGCTCAGGCTTTCGGCGATCACCCATGCCGCATACGGCGCGTCGCACGCCTGATTGTAGGCGGCGGGCACATAAATGCAGGGGGTGCCGCCGGAGGATCTTGTCGATTCCACACGCAGGTTGAAACCGGCGCCGCGGGGAGAAATTTTCGTATAGGCATCGAGCAGGGATTGCTTGATCCTGGCGTTTTTGAAATAGGCGGCGTCCTCTGCCGTGCCCACGGTCGCGATATCCTTGTTGTAATCCGCGTAATCAATAAAATAGGCGCAGATGTCCAGATCAAAGCGGGACAGGAGCGCTTTCGACCGGCTGACCCAATCGGCAAGACTGCCGTTTAGCCCCTTGGGACGGTCGGACTGCAGCAGGGAGGAGACGTTCAGATAGCCGATGCCGTTGTTGGCGGCAACGAAATAATCGTTTTCGGTCTTGGTCTCATACATATAGTCGAGCATATGGGGGATGCGGTCATAGTGACCGGCGGATATGCCCCAGGCGATCGGGAGCTTGCCGCGGTTCTTATCGTTCCAGTAGGCGGTGACCAGACCGCTGCCCGTTGTCGAGGAGCCGTCCCAGTCCGCCATGTAAAAGCAGATGTAGTTTTTGTTCTGCAGCGTCGTTTTCGTGCTTTTGCTGTTTTGGGTATAGCTCTTGTCGAGCGGCACATGCTGCAAAAGCGAGCAGTTGGCAATGCCCTTGAGCTGATCCGGATCCTGCTGGATGTAATAGGTGGACAGCAGCCGGACGGTCTGCCATTCACACTGGACGGAATTGTACTTTTGACCGGAGGCGTTTAAGGATTGCGAGCTGTATTTGAACGCCCAGGGCGGGAAGCTGTAGCTGGTGGACAGCGCGCCGTCGGCACGCTTGTTCTGCGCCCTCAGGATCTCGCAAAGCGTGCGGTAATCAGTCCCCGCCTTTTGCGTTTTGTCGTCGTTGGGGATCTGATCCTCCCAGGGGGAGAGGTCATAGAAGAAGCAGCGGTTGGCAATGAAATAATCGCGGTTGATCACGGCGGTGTTTTCAATGTCGTAATATGCCATCTTGCGTTTATCCAGAGAAAAGGCGTCCATCAGACCGCACAGCTTGGTCTTGTGGGTCTTTCCCGTCTTGAGATACAGCTCCAGCGCCCACAGATAGGCGTCGCATTTTTTGCTGCCGGTGGAGGTGCGGCCGGTCTCGGGAACCGTACCGCTTCCGGTGAACAGACCGTAGAGGTTCCTTTTGACCGTGAACAGCTTCTGCCGGCGCACGAACCAATCGTATACGCCCGGCTCCGTGTCGTAGCGCATGGGCAGCAGATCCTCCACGCCCGCCACGGTGCAGGCAGCGTTCATCGTCGCCGGCGTGCGCTGATCCCAGACCACTGCGCCCTTGAGCTTATCCCTGAACAGCTCGGCGATCTTTCCGATGCTTTTCACGGTCACCTGCTTTTTGCCGTACAGGTACCGCCCCTTTTCGGACAGCGTTTTCAGCCACCAGACGTCCGGCTTTCCGCTTTCCGGCAGCGCCTCGTTGTAATTGTCCTTATAGGAATAGCTGGGGAAATTGACGATGTTGGTGATAAAGGTCACATACAGATGGGCGCCGTCGCGGTTGACGATGCCCTGAATGGCTGCCAGAAGGAGCACGGTGTCATACAGCACCTTGTCTGCCACGCCCGCCGCCTGCGCCGTATCAATGATAGATCTCAGATCCAGTACATACAAAGCGTTTTTGTCATAGGTAATGCCCTTATCCGCAGAGGCGACGGCAAAGAGCTTTTCGATATCTGCCGAAAGCGGCTGCAGCTTCACGGATTCCCGGATGGGATCCCGGCTGGAGGGACCGGCGGCGGGGGCAGCTGTTGTTCCCCGCGCGGTCGTGGCTGCCGTTTGCGTGGAACCGGCAGTCGCAGAGCCGGACGTCGCCGCAGATGCCGCGGTTTCGGCAGGAGCGGAGCTGTCGGCAGACGACAGGGGATCCGTGACCGGGCTTTGGCTGCCCGGGTCGGCGCTTTCGGCGGGAGCGGGCGGCGTGCATGCCGCGAGCAGGGTGCCGAGCAGGCAGGCAATACAGAACAAAGCTGCCGCTTTTGTTCGTCTGCTTCGCCGCCCGGATCTAAAGTAAGCGAATAGGCTTTTTTTCATAGATATCCCGTTTCCTTTCACCGTGGTATTGAATTTTCTCTCTTTTTGTGCCGTTTATCGTGCAAGTTGTCACATTTGAATTGTACTGCATTTCCGCCGCCTTGTCTTGTCGTGTATGGGCAATATCTTGTTCTTATTTGACATGGAATATTTTTTAAATTCTGCGGAAAACAGCAAAACGCACCGCGGCGAAACAGACAGCTCCGCCGCGGTGCGTTTTTTGTAAAATAAAATACTACCCGCAAAGCGGGTGGCATTTATTGACGAAAACAGATCTTCGATCCTTACAGCTGTGTCAGCCACGGCTGGTCCCACTCGTGCTTTTTGCCGCGGGAGAGCAGAGTCTCCAGCGCCTTGCGGGGCGGGACATTTTCATAGCAGATGCGGTAGCACTGCTCGGTGATCGGCATATCGACGCCGTGCTCCTGTGCAAGCGACCACGCCGTTGCGGTGGCGAGATAGCCCTCGACCGTGCCGATCTGGCGGATCGCCTCCTGCGGCGCGACGCCCTCGCCGATCAGGATACCGGCGCGGCGGTTGCGGGAGTGCATGCTGCCGCAGGTCACCATAAGATCGCCCATGCCGGACAGGCCGGCAAACGTCTCCTGCCGCGCGCCCATTGCCACGCCGAGCCGCGCGATCTCGGACAGACCGCGGGTCATGAGGGCGGCTTTGGTGTTGTCGCCCATCTGCAGACCGTCGCAGATGCCGGCGGCAAGCGCGATCACGTTTTTGAGCGCGCCGCCTAATTCCACGCCGATGACGTCGGTGGAGGTGTAGATGCGGAACGCGGGGCACATCAGCAGATCCTGAACCTCTTCGGCGGCGTGTACGTCGGCACAGGCGCTGACGACCGAGGTGGGGACGCCGCGGCCGACCTCCTCGGCATGGGAGGGACCGGACAGCGCGACGATGCGTGCCGTCGGCAGTGTCTCCGCCAGTATTTCGGTGAAGCGGCGGCGGGTGTGGCTTTCAATGCCCTTTCCGGCGTTGGCGATCAGCGCGCCGTCTCTCAGCACGCCGCGCAGCTTTTCCGCCGTCTGCACGATGGCGAAGGAGGGGACGACGAGCAGCGTCAGTGCGGCATCCGCCGTGCAGCCGATATCGGTGGTCAGGGTGATGGAGGGCGGCACCGGCACGCCGGGCAGCAGCTTTTTATGCTCGCCGTCGCGGCGGATGGCGTCAAGCTCCTCCTGAAACGGCGACCAAAGGCTGACGGTGTGTCCCTCGCGGTTGGCGAGGACCGCAAGAGCGGTCCCCCAGCCGCCCGAGCCGAGAACGGCGATGTTCGCCATGCTTATTCCTCCTTCTGACGGTGTTTAAACGACAGCTTGCGCTCGTTTCCGTGCGCAATGCGGACAAGATTCGGCCAGTGCTTGACAATGACGAGCAGCGTGACAACCGCGCTCATAACGGTGCAAAAAACGGCGGTGCTTTGGCTTTGATGATCCACGAAAACGCGGAACACCCAGGTCAGAACCGGCACAAAGCAGACGCCGACGACCGAGCCGAGCGAGACCATGCGCCATATGGCGACCACGATCAGGAAAATGCCGAGGCAGATCAGCGCAACCCGCCAGTCGAGCACCAGAAACATGCCGAGGATCGTGAGCACGCCCTTGCCGCCGCGGAAGCCGAAATAGAGCGGATAGAGGTGACCGAGGATGACGAACAGTCCCGCCGTATAGGACGCGACCAGCGGCAGCGCGGTCGGCTCGATCGCTACGGCAGGCGGGGCAAAATGCCAGACGCACAGCTCGGTGAGCCAGCGGGCAAGCAGCACCGCGCCGGTGCTTTTGATCAGGTCGCCCGCCGTGGTCAGCACGGCGGGCCAAACGCCCTGCGAGCGCAGCACGTTTGTCGCGCCCGCGTTGCCGCTGCCGTAGTTGCGGATGTCGTCATGGGCGAAGTGGCGGGTGACGAGGATGGCAAAATTGACACTGCCGAGCAGATAGGCGAGCAGAGCCGTGAGCGGCAGTACAAACCAGCACGATTGCCACAGCTCCGCCGGGATCGGCGCGGACGGACTGCCGCACAGCAGATCATACATAGAAGGATACTCCCTTTCTGTTATTTCCCGGAGCGGTCGCCCCGCTCGCGGATCACCAGACGGATCGGCGTGCCTTCCAGTCCGAACGCCTCGCGGAGCTGATTTTCCAGATACCGCTGATAGGAGAAGTGGAACAGGTCGGCGCGGTTGACAAAGCAGACGAAGGTCGGCGGCTTGATGGATGCCTGTGTGATATAATAGATGCGCAGGCGCTTGCCCTTGTCGGTGGGGGGCTGTACGCGGGCGGTCGCATCCGCCAGCATGTCGTTGAGCATACCGGTCGATACGCGCTGGGCGTGATTCTGCGCCACAGAGACGATCTTTGAAAACAGCGTGTCGAGCCGTTGGCCGGTTTTGGCGGAGATAAAAATAATGGGGGCATAGGACATAAAGCTGAACGCCTCGGTCAGCTTTTTGCGCATGGCGTCCATCGTGTAGCTGTCCTTTTCGACAGCGTCCCACTTGTTGACGGCGATGATGCACGCCTTGCCCTGCTCATGCGCCAGCCCCGCCACCTTGCTGTCCTGCTCGGTGAAGCCCTCGGTGCCGTCGATCAGGATAACGCACACATCCGCGCGCTCCACCGCCATACCGGCGCGCAGCACGCTGTATTTTTCCACCGCGTCGTCCACGCGGCTCTTGCGGCGCAGACCGGCGGTGTCGATGAAAATAAAGTCGCCGTAGGCGTTGTGTACCGGCGAGTCCACTGCGTCGCGCGTTGTGCCCGCCATGTCCGAGACGAGCATCCGCTCTTCCCCGGTGATGGCGTTGACAAGCGAGGATTTCCCGGCGTTCGGCTTACCGATGACCGCCACGCGGATCGGGTCGTTTTCCTCCTCCGCGCCGTCCGTCTCGGGCGGCAAAAGCGCCAAGACCGCGTCCAGCAGGTCGCCGGTGCCGGTGCCGTGGATGGAGGAGACGGCGATGGGGTCGCCGAGTCCGAGGTTGTAAAATTCGTAGAATTCGGGCGGCGGCGCGCCGACGGAGTCGCATTTGTTGACGCACAGCACGAGCGGCTTGCCGCTTTTTTTCAGCATGGCGGCGACATCGGCATCATTCGCCGTAACGCCCGCCGTGAGGTCAACGACCAGCACGATCACGTCAGCCTGGTCAATGGCGGCCTGTGCCTGACGGCGCATACCGGCGAGAATGCCGTCGCTGACCCGCGGCTCAATGCCGCCGGTGTCGGTCAGACAAAACGTGCGCCCGCACCATTCGCAGTCGGCGAAGATACGGTCACGGGTCACGCCGGGCGTGTCCTGCACGATGGACAGCCGCCGTCCGATGAGTTTATTGAATAAGGTGGATTTTCCCACATTGGGGCGGCCGACGACCGCCACGATCGGTTTTGCCAAAACGCAATCCCGCCTTTCCGGTTATTTCGATCGGGCTGCCGGATCAGAGCAGCAGCGCCTCCAAAAATTCGGCGCCGTCCGATCCGACGGGGCGCACGGGGATGCCGAGCTTTTCGGCGAGCTGCTGCGGGGTCATATCGTCCAGAAAGCAGTCGCCCTCCCGCCGCAGCATGGAATCGGGAAACAGCACGAGGTCGGCATCGGTCCCGGCAAGCTGTGCCGCGATGTCCTGCCCGGTCACCAGCCCCGACACGGTGATGGTCTCACCGAAAAAGTCGTTGCGGATCGGGTGCACCTCTGCCCGTATAGTATGCCACTTTTTTTGCGCCGTGTCAACCAGCTCGCGCAGCAGCGGCGCCACCAGCGTGCCGCAGGCGAGCACGAGACGGCTGCCCGCCGGCGTTTCGTCCGTCGTTTCGAGCGCGTCCGTAAACTGCTGCCGCATGAGCGAGCACATGCCGACGCCGTTTTCCAGCTGGGCAAATTCGCCGTAGTAGCCGGCGTCGGGAATCGGGCGGCCGGCGCGCAGGAAAAACTCATCCGAGGGATAGAAAAGGCGGCTGCCGGTCAGCGCGAGCGCCTTTTCCGCCGCTGCCTCCATCCGGTCGATCACGTCGCCGCACTCCTGCGGTGTAAACAGCCGCAGCGGGGTCAGCCCCTCGCGGTAGCGGGTCAGACCGACCGGCACGGCGGCGACGCTTTTGACGGCGGGCGTCAGCGCCAGAAGATCCGTCATGGTGCGGGTCAGCGCCTCGCCGTCGTTCCACTCGGGAACCAGCACGAGCTGGCATTGCAGCGCGATACCCGCGTCCGCAAAGCGGCGCAGGATCGCGAGGCTGTCGCCTGCAAAACGGTTGTTCATCATGCGGCAGCGCAGCGCGGGGTCGGTGGTGTGCACCGATACGTTGACCGGGCTGATGTGCATGCGGACAATGCGCTCGACGTCATGCTCGCTTAAGTTGGTCAGCGTGATATAGTTGCCGAACAGGAAGGACAGGCGGCTGTCGTCGTCCTTGAAATACAGCGTCTCGCGCATGCCGGGCGGCAGCTGGTCGATAAAGCAGAAGATGCATTTGTTGCGGCAGGAGCGCTGCTCGTCCATGAGGTAGCTGGAAAATTCCAGTCCGATGTCCTCTTCCTCGTCCTTGTGTATAGTGATGAGCCGCTCACGCTTGCCGTCCGTAAAGCGCAGATGCAGCGTTTCCTCGGTCAGATAAAAGCGGTAGTCCAGTACGTCGTCGATCTCCTGCCCGTTGACGGACAGCAGCTGCCAGCCCGGGCGGATATGCTTGCGGGCGGCGGGGCTTTTCGGCTCAACGCCGGTAACGGTCACAGCCATGCGGATCCGGCTCCTTTCTCTTGAGGATATGTCTATAAACAAAAATAGAGAAGGATCGCTCCTCCTCTACTTTCCGGTGATCCCGTCCGATCACTTCTCGACCTTGACGATCTGTCGGCCGTGATAATAGCCGCAGCTGCCGCACAGCCGATGAGCGCGCACATACGCACCGCACTGCGGGCATTTGACCAGCGTCGGAGCGTCGAGCTTCCACACGTTGCTGCGCCGTCTGTCGCGACGGGCTTTGGATGTTTTTCTCTTAGGTACCGCCATGTTCCGCACCTCCTTACCGAAATACGGGGGAGTCAGCCTCCCGCTTCCCGATGGTTTATTCGATCAACTGCCGGAGAACGTCCAGCCGGGGATCCGCCGCCGCAGGCGTGCAGCTGCAGGGTCCCTCGTTGAGGTTTTTCCCGCAGCAAGGACAAAGTCCGCGGCAGTCCGGACGGCAAAGGTTTTTCGACGGCAGTGCCAGCAGCACGTCGTCTGAAACCAGCTCGTCCAGCGGCAGACAGAAATTTTCGACGAGGATCAGTTCGTCGTTCTCCTCATTGCTGACGGATGTCACGAGGGTATGCTCGATCGTCAGGCGATCCTCCCGGCAAAGGGGCGACGCGCAGCGGTCGCAGACCCCCTCATACCACGTCGTGACCGTCAGGTGCAGCGTGACGATGCCGGCCGATGAAACGGCCTCACCCCGCACCAGAGCAGGACGCCGGAAGGGTCTGGAGCCGAAAAGCTCCAGCTGCGACAGGTCGCATTCGGTTTCGATGGGGAGACGGGCGGTCTCCCCCGCAAACAGGGATCGTAGTTGCAAAAGCATAGTCCACCTCAAATGTCACACCTGATATTATATCTGTCTGCGCGGCGTTTGTCAACCCCTTTTTTGCCTGAGTTTGCGGGGATTTCCGGCATGCGGGGACAAAAAGCTCCCCGCCGCGGCAAAAAGCGGGCGGGGAGCTGCCTTGGCTTTAGTGGATAACGACCTCGTGACCGGTGCGGGCGGACTCGTACACGGCGTCGAGGATCTTCATCAGCGCCACACCGTCCTCGGCGGGATTGCGGCAGGGGATGCCGTCGGTGATGCAGCGGATGTAGTGGGCGATCTCGTTGTCGAACAGGCCGTCGAAGCTCAGCGCGGTGCTGTTCGCCAGCGTGACATTCGTCAGATAGTGGTTCTGCTCGGTGTAGAGCGTCAGCTCGGGATCCAAAACTGCGCCGCTCTTGGTGCCGAACAGCTCAATCTTGCCGATGTCGTGCGGGATGTTCAGGCTGAATGCCGCCTCGACCGCGAGTGTCGCGCCGTTGTCAAAGCGAATGAGGGCGGTGGCGAGATCCTCCACGTCGAAGATCGGCTTTTCCGTGACCGTTTCCGACACATAGCCGATCTTGCCCTTGATGCCGGGGCGGTTTTTCAGCTTGTCATAGGTCACGCCGTAGACCGACACCGGCTGGGGGTTGCCCATGAGATACCGCACGAGGTCGATGACGTGCACGCCCAGGTCGATGAGCGGACCGCCGCCGGACAGCGCCTTGTTGCCGAACCAGCCGCCGGGGCAGCCGTTGCGGCGGGTGTAGTTCGCCTTGGCATAGTACAGCTCGCCGAAATCGCCCGCGTCGATGAAATCCTTCAGCACGGCGCAGTCGTTGCCGAAGCGGCGGACAAAGCCGATCATCAGCAGCCGGTTATTGCGGCGGGCGGCCTCCAGCATCTCCTCCGCCTCCTGCGCGTTCATCGCCATCGGCTTCTCGCACAGCACATGCTTGCCCGCGTTGAGCGCCATGATGGTGCAGGGGGCGTGGGCGGCGTTCCAGGTGCAGACGCTGACCGCGTCGATCTCGGGCAGCTCGCGCAGCATGGTCGCCTCATCCGTGTAAAGGCGGGTGACGCCGTGGCGCTCGCCTTTGAGCTTCAGCGTGTTCTCGTTAATGTCGCAGAATGCGTACAGCTCCACATTTTTCAGCTGCTTGTAGCCGTGGATGTGCACTTCGGAAATGCCGCCGACACCGATGACGGCAACCTTCAGCTTTTTCTCTTCCATGAAAAATGACCTCCTTTATGTTCAGCGGATGTGGGCGCGCAGGAAATCGGCGGCGAGACGAATATCCGCCTCGGGCTTCTCGCCGACCTCGCGCTCAATGGTCAGAAAGCCCTTGTAGCCGATGTCGTTCAGCGCCTTGAGGTAGTTCGGCCAGTCAACGCCGCCCTGTCCGAGCGGCAGCTCCAGCCAGCGCTCGCCTGCGGCGGCGCGGATGGCGGCTTCGCTGTTGAGCGCCGTGCGGTCGCCTGCCAGGCTGATGCCGTCCTTGGCGTGGGTGTGAACGATATAATCGCGCAGCGTGTAGACCGCCTGCACGGCGTCATCCTGCACGCACATGGTCAGGTTGGCGGGGTCGAGGTTGACCGAAACACCGGTGGAGTGCAGCGTGTCCAGGAAGCCCTTGAGCCGCACGGCGGGCTCGGGGCCGGTCTCCACGGCAAAATGCGCGTCCACAGAGTCGGCATATTCCGCCAGCTCATGGCACGCCGCCTGCATGATCTTATAGGTATCGCAGCTGCTGTCCTCCGGCACGGTGCCGATGTGGGTGGTCACGATGTCGGTGCCCAGCTCCTTCGCCAGATCGACGATGCGCTTGGAGCGCTCGATCAGCGACGGGTTGAGGGCGGGATCGGTGAAGCCCTTGCCGAGATCGCCGCAGAGCGCCGAGATCACGAGGTCGTTGTCGCGGCAGAGCTGCAAAAACGCCTTCTGCTTTTCCGGCGTCATGTTCTCCGGCGCCATCTCGCCGCCGGTGGCGTAGACCTGAAGTCCCTGTGCGCCGACCTCATGGGCTTTTTTGACCGCCTCCGGGATGGGCAGACGGAAGGAATCCAGAATTACGCCGATGGAAAACGGATACATATGATCGCTCCTTTACTGACCGGAGCCGTGCAAACGGACAACCGGCTTTTTCTGCGTTCAGTATACGGGTTTGCGGCAGAATGCGCAAGAGGGGAATTGACTTCTTTTAGCATAATTTTGACTTTTTGGACGGGGCAAGTGCCAAAAATACTTGCGTTTTTTTGTGAATATGGTATACTGACGGAAAAGGAGGCGGTCAGGACGGAGACATCGGAGCTGTATGAGGTCGTGCGGTTTGAGGATGCGGCGGTGCCGCTTAAAGCGGCGCATGCCGTTTTACCTGCGGGGTACACGGGCGCGCTGCCGGCGGATTTTCTGCCGCACTGGCATGAGCATCTGGAGCTGCACTGGTTTTTGCGGGGCGGCGCACAGGTGCTGACCGGGGACGAATGGGTGACGGCGGAGACGGGGGATGTGACGGTGGTCAACCCGTCGGAGCTGCACGGCGTGCTGCCGGGGGAAACGGATTCGGAATACTGGTTTTTGATCATCAGCCCGCACATGCTGGGCAGCGGCGCATCGGATGCCTACGGCGACTTTTGGAAGCGGCTTGCCGGGCAGACGCTGCGTTTTTCCCATGTGGTGCGGGATGATGCCGCGGTGCAGGCGGAAATGGCGGCGATGGTGCGGGAATATACGGCGCGGGAGCCGGGCTATGAGCTGGCGCTGCGCGGGCATCTGTTCACGCTGCTGACGATCCTGACGCGGCACTACGGGGAAAAGCAGCCGTCCGCCCTCGCGCGGCGGCAGGATCAGCGCATCAAGGACGTGCTGCGGCTGATCGGCGAGCGGTACGCCCAGCCGCTTTCGCCGCGGATGCTCGCGGAGCACTGCGGGCTGGAGCTCGCCTATTTCTGCCGCCTGTTCCGCCGCGCGACCGGCATGACCGCGGCGGAATATATCACGGCGTACCGCCTGTCTAAGGCGGAGGAGCTGCTGCTCGGCACCGGGCTGTCGGTGACCGCCGTCGCCGAAAAGAGCGGGTTTGAGGACGTGTCCTATTTCAGCCGCTGCTTCAAGCGCTCCCGCGGCATTTCGCCGCTGCGCTTCCGGCGGCAGGAACTAAATAATAAGGAATAAAAAAGGAAATATCCCGAAAAAATGCCCGCCGCGCGGAGAGATCCGTGCGGCGGGCGGCGTGATTTTGCGGAGCGTCTGTCCGATCACTTGGAGGAGGGCATAAAGGCGCGCAGCGATCCCGCGACAGCGCTGATCGGCATGGTCTGCAGGATGATATGTCCCGGACCGTGGACGACGGTGTTGAACAGTCCCTCGCCGCCGAACAGCACATTTTTCACGCCGGGGACGGTGACGACCTCCATGGTGCAGCTGGCACTCATGGCGGCGAGATAGCCGGTGTCCACGACCATGGACTGACCGGCAGCCAGATCGTATTCGCAGGCATAGCCGTCGATCTCGACAAACGCCGTGCCGGTGCCCGACAGCTTCTGCATGATAAAGCCCTCGCCGCCGAACAGACCGGCGCCCAGTTTTTTCTGGAAAAATACCGACAGCTCAACGCCCGCCTCGCTCGCGAGGAAGCCGCTTTTCTGCACGATCAGCGGAGCATCCGGCGTGATGGCAAAGGCGCGGATGGAGCCGGGGAAGCTGGAGGCAAACGTGATCTGCCCGGGGCCGCCGACGGCGGTGTAGCGGTTTTGAAACAGTGCCTCGCCCGCAAACATCCTGCCGATCGCCTTGCCGAAGCCGCCGGAGGTCGTCTCCATCTTCATGTTCGGGGTCATCCAGCTCATGCTGCCCCGTTCGGTGATCAGGGTCTCGCCCGGCTCTACGTCGCAGATGACCGCGGACAGGGGTTCGCCAACGATTTGATAACGCATAGAAAACAGCACCTCTCTTTATAAACTGATTTCAGTATAGCAGAGTCTGTGTGTGATTGCAACCGTTTTTTTCACCGGTGCGGCGCAGCCGGCATATACTGGATAGCAATAGGGGGGGATGACCGGTGCGTAATGCGGACAGTCGGTTTTTCTACGGCGGCTATGACGGGGGACGGTGTCGGGTCTATCCGCGGGACTGGTATACGCTCGACAGCCGCGTGGTGCTGCTCAAGGGCGGCGCGGGCACGGGAAAATCCACGCTCATGCGGGCGGTGCTCGCGCAGTGGCAGCGGCAGGGGCGGGAGACGGCGGCATTTTTCTGCGGCTCCGACCCCGCGTCGCTCGATGCGGTGTGCACCGCCGACCGCACGCGCTGCGTGCTGGACGCCACGGCGCCGCACGCCGTCGAAGCGCGTTTTCCCGCCGCCGTTGAGCGGATCGTCGATCTCGGCAGCGGGCTGTCCCGCCCGCTTTTGCGGGAGCGGCTGCCCGAGCTGGCGGTCTTGGCGGAGGAGCAGCGGGCGCTGCGGCAGAGTGCGGGGGAAAAGCTGCGGATCGCGGCGGAGACGGCGCGGCGGGAGTGTGCGCTGACCGGAGAAGGGGTCTCCGCCGCTTTGCTGACCCGCTGCGCCGCCCGGCTCTCGGGGCAGCTGTTCGGCAGGGAGCGCGGGCGCGAGGGCGAGCGGCGCGCCTACTTGAGCGGGGTCACGCCGGACGGTATGCTCTGCCTGTATGAGACGATGACGGCGCTCTGCCCGCGCATTTTTGTGCTGGAGGGGGCGGCAGGCGCGGCGCAGCGGCTGATGCAGCTTCTGCGGCAGCGGGCGGCGCAGGCGGGGCTTCTGACCGTGGCGTG
Organism: uncultured Eubacteriales bacterium; assembly: GCA_934667845.1. GTDB lineage: Bacteria > Bacillota > Clostridia > Oscillospirales > Acutalibacteraceae > HGM12789. The sequence goes on from CAKUMQ010000017.1 coordinate 41,939, forward strand.
TCCCTGCGCTTTGCGGCCGGAATGCATCGAGCATCTGCTGTTGCCTGCCGTCGGGGCGGCGGTGACGACATCCGGCCCGTTCCACAGTGTGGATTTTCCGGTCTACCGGCGGCTGTATCTGCCGCGGTATCGGACTGAGCCGCTTTCCGCCGCCGCGCGGCACGAGCGGGAGCGGCTCACAGCGGTGCGCGGGCAGCTCTGTACAGAGGCGGCGGCGCTTCTGCGCGCGGCGCGGCAGCGGCATCAGCGGGAGGAGGAGCTGTACGGTTCCGCCATGGATTGGGCGGTCGCCGACGCGCTGACCGAGGAGGTCTGCCGCTTCCTTGCCTGACGGGCGGGGCTGCGGTGCCGCTTAAAGCGCAGACGGTGAGTTTTTGCGCCGGAGCAGGATCAGCCACCCCGCGTTGACCAGCAGGATGGTCGCCGCCCAGGAAAGCGGAAACGCGTGATACAGCATGGGGAGCGTGGGGGCGGCGCGGAATACCGTGCCGATCCAGATGATGCGGAACGCACAGGTGCCGATCACGGTGGCAGCCGCCGGCCAGAGGGCGTGACCGCTGCCGCGCATGACGCCCGCCGGGATCTCATACAGGCTGCACACCGGTTCAAACAGCAGGATACACAGGATGCGGACGGCGGCGCTGTCGATGATCGCCCGATCGGGGGTAAACAGACCGGAGCAGGCGTTGCGGAACAGCACGATCGTAAAGATCGGGACCGCGCTGCAGACCGTTGACAGACCGAGACAGTACAGGAATATGGTTTTGCAGCGCGCCGTCTGTCCGGCAGCGGCGTTCTGCCCGATAAAGGTGGTCGCCGTCTGCCCGAAGGCGGTAATGATATAATAGGTGAAGTATTCAAAGCTCATGGCGATCGTGCTGCCGGCGATCGCCGTTTCGCCGAAGCGGTTGACCGACGCCTGTACAAACATATTGGCAAAACAGAACACGGCGCCCTGCACGGCGGACGGAACGCCTGATTTCAGCATGGCCGCCGCAGAGGAGACCATGCCGCGCAGCCCGCCGAAAGACAGGCAGCGCGGCTCGTCCTTTGCCAGACGAAAAAGAACCAGAACGGCGGAAAACAGGGTGGATATCCCCGTTGCGGCGGCGACGCCTGCGACATCCGTGCGCAGCACGACGACAAAAAACACGTTCAGCCCCACGTTGATAACGCCCGACAGCATTAGGGCGAAAAACGGATACCGGCTGTCTCCGCGCGCACGCAGGACGGCGGCGCCGAAGTCGTACAGCAGCAAAAACGGGTAGCCGAGCAGATAGATCCGCAGATACTGTTCCGCCGGGCGGAAAATGCTGTCCGGCGTGCGGAGCAGCCGCAGAAGCGGCGCTGCGGCGCCCTGTCCCGCGATCAGTCCGAACAGCCCGATGAGGACTGCCAAACACACGGCGGTGCGTATTGCGGACGGGATCCCGCTTTTGCGGCCCTTGCCGATCAGCGCGGCGACGTGGACGTTGACGCCGACGGAAAGTCCGGCAGACAGCGCGACGATCAGCGCGACGGTCTCCGTGTTGGTGCCGACTGCCGCGAGGGCGTTTTCGCTGCCGAAGCGGCCGGCAACGGCGGTGTCCGCCGCATTGAACAACTGTTGGACAATGCTGCTCAGGGCAATGGGGATCGTAAACCGCAGCAGCTGCCCCGCGAGCGGGCCGTGCAGCAGATCCATGGGTGCTTTTTTCCGTAACATGAGCATATCCTCCCCCGAAAAGGTCTTGTCACAGTATACACGAGGTGATAAAATAGAAAAAGCGAATAATATAGATAAAATCTATCGAAGAATGGAATGGATAGCCATGGAGACACCGCTCAACAAATACCGGGCTTTTGTCAAAACCGTGGAAAAGGGCAGCTTTACCAAAGCGGCAGAGGCGCTCAACTATGCCCAGTCCTCCGTCAGCAAGATGGTGGCGGATCTCGAGAGCGAATGGGGCATGACGCTGCTCGAGCGGAGCAAAAACGGCGTCCGCCTGACCTCGGCGGGGGAGCAGCTTCTGCCGTATCTGCGCAGGCTGCTGAGCGGGTATGCCGAGCTTGAGGGGCAGGTCTGCCGCATGAAAGGGATCGAGAGCGGCGTTGTGCGCATCGGCACCTTTGCGAGCGTCGCCATACACTGGCTGCCGAAGCTGTTTGCCGGACTGCAGAGAGACTACCCCGGCATCGAATGTGAAATGCTGCTCGGCGATTACGGCGAGGTGGAGCGCTGGATCGACGAAGGGCGGGTCGACTGCGGCTTTCTGCGGCTGCCGACGCTGCCGAAATTCGATACGGTGCTGCTCAAGCGGGACGAGTACAAGGCGGTGCTGCCGGTCGGTCACCCCCTCGCGGAAAAACCGACGGTGGCGGTCGAGGATCTGGAGGGTGTGCCGTTTCTGCTGCTGGAGCACGGCGGGAAAACGGAGGTTTCCGCCCTGCTGGAGACGCACGGCGTGCATCCCGACATACGGTTTACCACCTGGGAGGATTTCGCGATCATGGCGATGGCGGAGCGCGGGCTGGGCATCGGCATCCTGCCGGAGCTGATCCTGCGCCGCATTCCCTATCGGGTGGCGATCCGGCCGCTTGCAGAGCCGTTTTACCGGCAGATCGGTCTGGCAATGAAGGATCGCGCGCACCTGACGCCCGCCGTCCGCAAATTTACGGAATATCTGCCGCTTTGCGTGGCAGAGGGGGAGGCGGCTGACAGCGGCAAAGAGCCGTAAGACCGGACGGCGGGGGCGGCTTTTTGCGGGGGCGTCCGCTTTTTTCGGTGAAGTGCCAAGAAAGTCTTGCAATAACGGCAACGATATGGTATGATAGAAACAGTTTACAACCGAAGGGATCCTGTCGGCTGCCGGACAGGGGGCTTTTTGCCGCCGCCGACAACGGAACGGCCAGATCCCCGGGGCGCCGCCGGCGGGGAAAGCGGGCGGCATTTTGCCGGAAGCCGGGCAGCGTACCGCCGGGCGACCGGCGCGTGACGCGGATACGGGCAGATACGGCAGCCCGAAAGGGCGGCGGGGGGCGTATTCCGCGGCATATGGAAACAGTTTCTATTTTTTCATCCGACGCCGGGCGGCTGAAAAAGGCGGCGCTTGCCGTTCTTCCTCTGTGCGTGCGGTGACCGCGCGGCGGACGGGGAGAGGGAAACGCCGTGCGGACGAAAAAACACCGGTTATTTTAACAGATAAGGGTGGCGCTTATGTGGACAAAAGAACTGAACGGACACTGGCTCGTTTGTCGATCGGCCCGCACCGCGGACACGGCGGAGGTCAGCGACCTGATGCCGTCTGACGGCGGCTGGATGGATGCCGTTGTGCCGGGGGATATCCACAATGACCTGCTGCAAAACGGGAAAATAGCGGAGCCGTTTTATTCCGATAACCTTTTCGGCTGCCGGGACGTGACCGAAAAGGACTGGATCTATAAAAAGACGTTCACGCTGACGGCGGAGGAACTACTGCCGCACAGCGAGCTGCAGTTTGACGGCATCGACACCTATGCGGATCTGTTCCTCAACGGGCGGTATCTCGGCTCGACGGAGAACATGTTCCGGCAATACACCTTCGACGTGACCGACTGCCTGCGGGCGGGGGAAAACGAGCTGTATGTCTACTTAAAGTCCGTCAAGAGAAAGATGCGGCAGTATCCGTCGGAGGGCTATTTCGGCTGCTTTAACGTGCCGCGCATCTTCATGCGCAAGGCGCAGTGCCATTTTTCCTGGGACTGGGCACCGGATTTTCCCGCCACCGGCATATGGGAGAGCGTGCGGCTGACTGGCTACCGGCATACCAAGCTCGCCTCGCTGGCGGTGCGCACGCTCTGCACGGGGGAGATCAGCTTCTTTGCGGAGTGGGACTATCCCACGTTTTCCCGTGCTGCGGATGTCAAAAAGGAGCTACTCCTCACTGTGTTTGACCCGGACGGCGGAAAAGCGGCGGAAAAGCATGTGGACGTGACGGCGTGCAGGGAGAATTTCACGGTCACGGTCGAGCACCCGCAGCTTTGGTGGCCGCAGGATCTGGGCGACCCGGTGTTGTACCGCTATGTGCTGGAGTATTACGAGGACGGTAGTTTAGCGGACAGGCGCGGGGGCGAATGCGGCATACGGGAGATCACTTATCGGGAGCGGCCGCGCGCCGCCGAGGGGGGCTTCACCTGCGAGCTGCTGGTCAACGGCGTGCCGGTGTTCCTCAAGGGCGCCAACTGGGTGCCGCTGGACATCCTGACCGGGTGTATCCCGCAGGAAAAATATGCGCGTGTGCTCCGACTCGCCAAGAAGGCGGGCTACAACTGTCTCAGGGTCTGGGGTGGTGGCATTTACGAAAAAGAGGTGTTTTATGCCCTTTGCGACCGGCTGGGCATTTTGGTGTGGCAGGATCTTATGTTTGCCTGCGGAGAGGTGCCGGACGATGCGGCGGGCTTTGCGGATCGGGTGATCCCGGAGGTCGAGTATCAGATCAAACGGTTGCGTAACCACGCCTGCCTGGCACTGTGGACGGGCGGCAACGAGCGGGTCGACGGGATCGACCGGCAAAACCGCCGCGGCGACCGGCTGATCAATTACACGCTGAACGGCATGGTCGCCTATCTGGACCGCACCCGCCCGTATTTTTCCTCCAGCCCCTGGGGCTACGGCGTCAGCAGCAACGGGCAGGATTCCGGCGACGCGCACTGCAACAGCTTTCAGGCGGCGATGGATGCCCATGCGCTGCCGCGCTTCCGGGACATGCTGATGCACTTTACCGCGCCGATGGTCTCGGAGATCGCCGTGCAGGGCTGCTCCTCCGTGCGGTTTTTGAAAACGTTTCTGAAGGACAGCGAGCTGTGGCCGCCGAACGACGTGTGGGATCTGCACATGACCCGCAACCCCTATGACGGAACGGGAAAGACGTTTTGTCAGCAGCAGCGGGAGGCGGCAGAGGCGCTGTTCGGCCCCTCCGACGCGCTCGCGCCGTATGTGCAGAAAAGCATGGCGGTGCACAGCGAATTTGTCAAGGCAGAGATCGAGTTTCACCGCACCAGAAAGGGCAGCTGCTCCGCCGCCATGCTGTGGATGTTTTCCGATATCTGGCCCTGCGGCACCTGGGCGGTCGTGGAGCACAATCTGTTGCCCAAGGCGGCGTATTACAGCCAGAAACGCGCCAACCGCCCGGTTCTGCCCGCCATTGTGCAGACGACAGAGG
>CAKUMQ010000018.1 GCA_934667845.1 uncultured Eubacteriales bacterium
CTTATCAAAGATGCCCTGATAGGTGCTCTTCCACTTGGCGTAGTCCTTGGAGTTGGCGTTCTTATAGCTGTTCCAGTCGGTCTCGACGTTCACCTCGCCGCGGATCGCCTTATAGCCCCACTGCACATCACCGGGGACCTGCATTTTGTCGATCGCCTCTTTCTGTGCCTCGGTGGACAGCTGCACCAGCTGAGAGAAATTGTATTTGCCGATGCGGTTGACCTTGTTCGCCTCCGTAGTGAAGCGGGCAGCCGCCTTTTCGCGGGTGGTCATCTCGCTCGTGTTGCGGGACAGCACGTTCGCCGGTGTCATGGGCGCAAACGAGGAAAGTACGTTCTGATCGGCAGAGAGCGCGTAGACGTTGGCTTTCAGCTTGTATTTGCCGCCCACCTTCGTATAGGCGACGCCCTCGGGACCGTAATGCCACAGCATAGCCCCCTCGGGGGTGTAGAAATAGTCGATCCAGCGCAGGCACGCCTCAACGCTCTTGGTCTTGGCGGAGACAAAGAGCATGTTCTCATAGCTGTCAAGATAGCCCGGATTGGAAATGCCCGCCAGCAGATCGCCGGTGTTCTTGCCCTTCGGCCAGGCAATGGCGGACCAGTCCTTCAGCTCGCTGTCGCTCAGATAGGTAGCGACATAGGACATGGAGATGATGCCGGTCTTATGGACAAGGGATTTGAGTGTGGAGCCCTCCGAGCCGACCATCTGCTTGCAGAAGATGCCCTCCTTCCACAGACGGTTGTAGAAGCGGCAGCCCTCGCGGAACTGATCGGTCAGCGGGCCGGACAATACCTCACCCTTTTCGGTCACGGTGCCGGTGTAGTACCACGCCATGCCGAGCCCCCACGGATTCCACAGCTGCGGCGTCCACAGGTTGATACCGAAGCCGTAGGTGTCGTCCTTGCCGTTGCCGTCGGGATCCTCCTCCGTAAACGCCTTGGCAACTTTATAGAGATCGTCGGTCGTCTGGGGGACATCCAGTCCCAGCTCGTCGAGCCACGCCATGTTGATCATCAGCTGGCGCTCCTCGGTCTTGTTGACCGAGCCGCCCTCGGATGCATCGGGGAAGATCGTGGGCAGGGAATAGACCTTGCCGGGCGCATAGGCGACCGCTTTGGCATACGGATGCGTTTTGGAATTGATCTGCTTATAGGCATTGGGCGCCCAGGTCTGCAGCTTCCCGGTCAGATCGGCAAAATAGCCCTCTTTCCCGTATTTTGCCACCTTGGCACAGGTGAAGCCGACCGGAACCGACATGAAGATATCGGGCAGGTTGCCGCTGTTCATCATGGTCTGGGTCAGCACAAAAATATCCGACCCTTTGTAAAAGCTGTAATCCACCCGCATACCGCTGCGCTTTTCGTACAGCGCGGTGAACGCCTGCTTGTTCATATCCGCCGAATCCTTTGTATAGGGGATCAGGATGCGGATGGGAAGCTGGCCGCCGCTGACATAGGGCGTTTGCACCGAATGAACGGTCAGCCCGTTCACCTTTACGGTGCTCTCCCTGACATTGCCGCCGCCCGAGCTTTCCGTGCGGGTCTCGGACGAGGCGGGGGCATTGCCGCCGCTGCTCTCCGCCGCGGGGGCGCTGTCCGCCGTGCTGTCCGCGCCGGGACTGTCCGGCTCTGACGCGTCCGGTGTGTCCGCGCCGCTGTCATCCGCCGAATCCGTGACCTCTGCCGAGCTGTCGGCGGCGGCAGACGGATCTGTCGTGCTGCTCTCCGTATCGGGTGTTTTGGCACAGCCGCCGAAAAGGCTCAGCAGCAAAAGCAGACACAGTGCAATCGGCAAAATGGTCCTTCGTGCTGTTTTCACTTTGATCTCTCCTTTTTCCGTATTGACGAAATATGGCTTCCGCCGCCCGTCTGCGGCGGTCGGGTGCGATGGGTCACATTTTGCCGGTGCAGATCTCCCGTCCGACGCGGATGCATTCCTCAAGAACGTTGTTCCACTTGCCCTTTGTCAGGTCGTTGATGTTCCACAGACCGTACAGCTCCTCGGCAGAGGAGTTGAAGTCATAGGAGAAGAACATCAGCCCGCCGCGGTTTTTCTCCGGCTCCTTTTTGAGCCACTCGTACATATAGCGGATATGTTCAATGCGGATCTCCGCCTCTTTGGCGATCTCGGCGTCGCTTTTGTCCACAAGCGTCCAGCCCGCAAATGTGTTCGGTATGTACCACACCTTGCAGTTTTCGGGCATCATCTTATGCAGCGTACCGTACAGCTTTTCATAGCCCTTTTTATTGCTCTCCGTGATCTCCCAGTAGTGATCGACCGCAATATCGGTGAGATACTGCACATTATCCTTGCTGATGTGGCTGTTATTGTCCACATAGCCGCCGTAAACGGTGTAGTCGGTCGCCTGCACGGTGAAGCAGATGAAAAATCGCTTGCCGAACTTCTGCGCATAGCGGGTCAGCTCCTTGACAGCCGCCATATTCGACGGCTCATCCAGATACCAGCCGAGAACGGTCTTTTCATAGCCGCTGTCCCGGATCTCGGCATATTTGTTGTCAAAGCTCTCCTGCCAGCCCGCCGTACCGGCAGCAACCTTGTTGTAGATATCGTGGGCGCTGACCCAGACACGGCAGTTGTAATCGGTGAGGTCGCGCAGGAATTTCAGGCTGTCGCAGAACACCGTATTGACATAGTCGCTTTTCGCCAGCTCCTGCCACTTGGTATCAAAGCCATATTTGTCAAAGTTGACGCAGTAGAAGCCGCTGCCGACCGACGATGTCTTTTTGTCCGAGTCGAGCGGCTGACGGCGGACGGTCGTGGCGGCGGTCGGCTTCGTCGTCCGTTTTGTCGTTGTGCCGGCAGGTTTTTTCACGGTCGCCGTCGTCTGTGCGGGCTTTGTCCCCGCCGTGGTCGCCGTCGTCTGTGCGTCGGAAACGACGGTCGTACTCTTTGCATCGTCAGCCGTGCTCTCCGCAGCGGATGTCGCGGTGGTCACTGCACCGTCCGACATGTCGGAGGCGGGCTGCGCGCTCTCCTCCGCCGGTTCCGTCGCACAGCCGGCCATGCCGCCGATCAGCATCATAATCAACACCCCGCATAGAATTTTTTTAATCTTACGCTTCATCGGTTGCACTCCTTTAAAATCATGTACAGGGCGGATATCCCCGGCGGTTTCGGAAAAAACTGCATAAAAAACCGCCACATTCCCCTGAATTGTCAAACAAATTATAGCACACCCACTCAAAAATGCCGTCAGCTATTTCAACGTGTTTGCAATCAATATGGAATATATTCTGACATTTTAACTGCTGCTGCCGTCGGCTGACAAATTTCGCCGTTCCCGCACCGCCGCCCCGGCTGCCGTCCGGATCCCCGCCTTTTTCGCTTACTTTTCCCCGCGGTTTCGGGAAAGAACGTTGCAAAAACGGACAAAATATGCTAGTATAGGCGATAGAGCCGGACAAACCGGCAAAGGGAGGATAAAAACGCCATGTTTATCGATAGAGCGATTATCAAGGTGAGCGCGGGAAACGGCGGCAGCGGCGCCGTCGCGTTCCACCGGGAAAAATATGTCGCCTCGGGCGGACCCGACGGCGGCGACGGCGGCAAGGGCGGCGACGTCATATTCGTCATCGACGACGGCGCCGACACGCTGTCCGATTTCCGCTACAAGCGCAAATACGCCGCCGAAAACGGCACGCCGGGCGGCGCGCGGCGCTGCTTCGGCAAAAACGGCGCGGACTGCGTGATCAGCGTGCCGCGCGGCACGCTGATCTACGACAACGCGACCGGGCGGCTGATGGCGGATATGTCGCAGGACAAGCCGTTTACGGCGGCACGCGGCGGGCGCGGCGGCTGGGGCAACACGCATTTTGCCACCCCGACCCGCCAGACTCCGCGGTTTGCCAAGCCCGGTATGCCGGGCGAGACCTATGAGCTGCGGCTCGAGCTGAAGCTGCTCGCTGATGTGGGACTGGTCGGCTTTCCGAACGTCGGCAAATCCACGCTGATCTCGGTGGTGAGCGAGGCGAAGCCCACCGTCGCGGACTATCCGTTCACCACGCTGTCGCCGGTGCTCGGCGTCGTGCGGGTGGGCGACCGCTCGTTCGTCATGGCGGACATCCCCGGCATTTTAGAGGGCGCAAGCGAGGGCGTCGGGCTGGGACACGATTTTCTGCGCCATATCGAGCGCTGCCGCCTGCTCATCCACGTCGTGGACGTCGCGGGCAGCGAGGGACGCGACCCCTATGCGGATTTTGCCGCCGTCAACCGCGAGCTGGCCGCTTTCCGGCCGGAGCTGGCCGATCGCCCCATGCTGGTGGCGGGCAACAAGTGCGACCTGACCTCCGACGAGGAGGTGGCGCGCTTTGCCGCCTTTGTGGAGAAGCAGGGCTACCGCTTTTTCCCGATGATGGCGGCGATTGCCCACGGCACGCAGGAGCTGATGCAGGCGTGCGCCGAGGCGCTCGACAAGCTGCCGCCGCTGCGGGTGTTCGAGGCGGAGCCGGAGCCGCTGCCCGATCTCGCCGCCCCGCGCGAGCCGAAGATCACGGTCACAGACGGCGTATACATGGTGGAAGCCGACTGGCTGCTGCCGATCCTGCGCACCGTGGACATGGACGAGTACGACAGCCTGCAATACATGGAGCGGGTGCTGCAGCAAAGCGGCGTGATCCAGGCGCTGCGGGACGCGGGCATACAGGAGGGCGACACGGTCAGCCTGTACGATTTTGAATTTGAATTTGTCAACTGACGGAGGCGCGGCATGAACACAGAGGATCTGCGCACGGTCAGCCCGCTGACGCTCGCCTTTCTCGGCGACGGCGTCTATGGGCTGCTGGTGCGGGAACGGCTCGTGCAGGAGGCGAACCGCCCGGCGGGCGAGCTGCACAGCCGGTCGGTGGCGCTCGTGCGGGCGGAGGCGCAGGCGGAGGCGGTGACGCGGCTTTTGCCGCTGCTGACCGAGGAGGAGGCGGCGGTGTTCCGCCGCGGGCGCAACGCCCACACCTCCCGCTCCGGCGGCGATTATCACCGCGCCACCGGGCTGGAGGCGCTGTTCGGCTGGCTGTATTTAAAAGGCGATCAGACCCGCCTGCGGACGCTGTTTGCGGCGGCAATGGGCGGGGAAACGGAGGAATGACCCATGCGGTATGTAGTGGAAACGGACCGGCTGCAAAATAATCTGGCGGTGCTGCGGCGGGAGCTGGCGGGCGTGCCGCTCATCGCGGTGCTCAAGTGCAACGGCTACGGCTTAGGGCTGACCGGCACGGCGCTGCGGCTCTGGGAGGAGGGCGTCACGGATTTTGCCGTGCTGCGCTTTGACGAGGCGGCGGCGGTGCGCGCGCTGCTGCCCGACGCGTTTCTGATGATGCTGACCCCCGCCGTGACGCCCGAGGAGGCGGCAGAGGCGGTGGAGCAGCGCTATACCGCCTGTGTTGACTGCGCGGAGACCGCCCGCCGCATGGAGCAGGCGGCGGCTGCCGCCGAGACGGCGACGCCGGTGCAGCTCGCCCTCGACGTGGGCTTCGGGCGCTACGGCTTTGCGCCGGGCGAGGAATCGCTCATCGCCGAGACGCTGTCCGACTGCCCGCACCTGCAGGTGGTCGGCACCTATGCCCATTTTCACAGCTCATTTAGCGGCCCGGCTTCCGTCCGCCGGCAGACGGCACGTTTTCTGAAAATGACCGAAAAGCTGAAAAAAGCCGGCGTGCCGCTCGGACGCCGCCATATCGCCAACAGTGCCGCCGCACTGCGCTTTCCGGAGACGCGGCTTGACGCCGTGCGGGTCGGCTCGGCGCTCTGCGGCCGGCTCTCGGTGCCCGACCGCTGGGGCTTTCAGCCGGTCGGCCACCTCGAAGCGCCCATCACGTCGCTGCGCCGCCTGAAGCGGGGGCAGAACCTCGGCTACGGGGACATGTTCCACTTAAAGCGCGACGCGACCGTTGCCGTGATCCCGGTCGGCCACAGCAACGGCTACGGCATGACCTCGGCACGAGACAGCTATCGCCTGCGGGACATCGCCCGCTATGTATTTAATGATTTCAAAGACCTGTTCCGCGACCACACGGTGCGGGTCACGGTCAACGGCAGATCCGTGCCGCTCGTCGGCGGGCGCGGGCTGACAAACTGCTACGCCGACGTCACCGGCGTCAGCTGCGCGGTCGGCGACACCGTATGCCTGCCGGTCGGGCCGGTCGGCATTCCCGCCGATGTCCCGCGCGAATACCGCAGCGGGACGCAGCCGACAGACACCCCTGCCCTGTAACAGAGGATCCCCGCCGACACCGCGAAATGTCGGCGGGGATCTTTCCGGATATACGCCGTTATCCTTTCGGCGGACGGCGGCTGCGCGATATGGCGGATATATCCCCTTTTTGCTGTCCGCCGCAGGCGCAAATTTGCGTCAGATCGCGCCGGAATATGCGATATATCGCGCATTCCGGCAGGAATCGGCACGCCGGTGCGCGGTTTTTCTTGCAATTCCGGCAAAAAAATGCTATACTGAATTATCTGTGTATCTCTATTCCCCTCCCAAGGAGGTCAACGCGAACATGACAATCAAGGAACGGTTCGAAAACCGCGTGCGCCGCGGACGGGGCGGCGTCGATCTGCCCCATCGCCGCTATACGGCGGGGGCGGAAACGGTGGACATGCCCCCCGCACCGCATCTGATCTTCCCGATGAATCAGCACATCGGCGCGCCCTGCGTCCCGACCGTCGCCGCGGGCGACACGGTCGCGGTCGGACAGGTCATCGGCGACAGCGATCAGTTCGTCTCCGCGCCGATCCACTCCTCCGTCTCCGGCACGGTAACGGCGATCGGCACGCTGCTGATGCCGAACGGCACCGTCAGCCAGACCGTGGAGATCGACAGCGACGGCGAGCAGCGCCACGACCCGTCGCTTGCGCCGCCGAAAGCGGACACGTTTGAGGAATTTATCCGCGCCGTGCGCCAGAGCGGGCTTGTCGGTCTGGGCGGCGCCGGTTTTCCGACCCATATCAAGCTCGCGCCGAAAAACCGCGACGAGATCGACACGATCCTGATCAACGCGGCGGAATGTGAGCCGTATGTCACGAGCGACTACCGCGAGTGTCTCGAAAATTCGTGGGATATCGTCTCGGGGCTGCAGACCGTCATGGAATTTCTGGAGGCCAGGCGGGTGCTGATCGCGATCGAGCGCGACCGCACCAAGGCGGTAACGGAGATGTCGCATATCGCGGCGGGGGTCACCTCGCCCGGACGCGAGGTGCGGGTCGTTCCGCTGCGCACCCGCTATCCCCAGGGCGCGGAAAAAATGCTGATCTACTCCTGCACGGGCAGAAAGCTCGCCCCCGGGCAGCTGCCCGCCGACGCGGGCTGCATCGTGCTGAACGTCGCCTCGGTCGCGACGATCGCCCGCTATCTCAAGACCGGCATGCCGCTGGTCGAAAAGCGCATCACGGTGGACGGCTCCGCCATCGCCCATCCCAAAAACGTGCGGGTCGCGATCGGCACGCCGATCGCCGACCTCATCGCCTTCACGGGCGGCACGCGGGAGACCCCCGTGCGGCTGATTAACGGCGGCCCGATGATGGGCACGACGCTGCCGAACGACCGCTTCCCGATCCTCAAGGCGAGCAAGGCGGTCATTGCGCTCGGCGAAGCCGACTGTGCCTCCCATCCCGCCGGCAGCTGCCTGCGCTGCGGGCGCTGCGTATACAACTGCCCGATGGGGCTGATGCCGACCGCGCTCGAAGAGGCTTACCGCCGCGGCGACATCCCGCAGCTTTTGAAGCTGAATGTGCAAAGCTGCATGGACTGCGGCTGCTGCACCTACAGCTGTCCCGCCTACCGCCCGCTTGCGGAGACCATCCGGCTTGCCAAAGCCGCCGCGCGGAAACCGCGCTGACAAAGGAGGAATATCCATATGACGGCGTTTACCGCCTCTCCCGCCCCGCATCTGCACAGCGAGGACAGCACCCGCCGCATCATGCTGGACGTGATCATCGCCCTGCTGCCCGCCGTGCTGGCCTCGGTCTGGCTGTTCGGCTGGCGGGCGCTCTGCCTGGAGCTGATCTGCGTCGCCGCCTGCATCGCGGCGGAATACCTGTCCTGTGTCGTGCTGAAAAAGTCCTCGTCCGTCGGGGATCTGTCCTGCATCGTCACGGGGCTTCTGCTCGCCTTTAACCTGCCCGCCACCATCGCCTGGTGGAAGGCGGTGCTCGGCTGCGTCGTCGCGATCGTCGTCGTGAAGATGATGTTCGGCGGCATCGGGCACAACTTCGTCAATCCCGCGCTGATCGGGCGCATCGTGCTGATGGGCAGCTTTCCCGCCGATATGAACAGCTGGCCGCTGCCGCTGCCCGGCACCTCCGCCGACGCCGTCGCCGCGGCGACGCCGCTCGAGATGATGGGCAGCGAGGCGCTCACGACGGAATATCCGCTGTGGCGTATGCTGGTCGGTCTGCGCCCCGGCGCGCTCGGCGAGACCTGCGCCGTCGCGCTGCTGCTCGGCTTTGTGTATCTGCTGGTGCGGCGGGTCGTCGCGCCGACGATCCCGCTCTGCTACCTCGGCACCGTGCTGGTCATCGCCCTGCTCTGCGGTCAGCCGCCGCTGTATCACCTGCTGTCCGGCGGCCTGCTGCTCGGCGCCTTCTTTATGGCGACCGACTACACCACCACGCCGATCAGCCCGCTCGGCCATGCGCTGTTCGGCATCGGCTGCGGCGCACTGACCATGCTGATCCGCTGCTGCGGCTCACTGCCCGAGGGCGTATCGTTCGCCATCGTTCTGATGAATATTGTTACGCCGCTGATCGACCGCACGGTTCGTCCTGCGGCGTTCGGGGTGAAAAGGAGGGGACTGCGCCGTGAAAAATAAGCTGTGGAGCGTGCTGAAGCCCGCTCTGATCCTGACGGCGATCACCGCCGTCTCCGCCGCCGCGCTCGCGGGCGTCAACGCCCTCACGGCGGACACGATCACCCGCCGCGCCGAGGAGACCGCCGACCGCGCACGGCGGCAGGTCATTGACGCCGCCTCGTTTGAAGCCGCCGCGCTGCCGGGGGAGGACGGGGAGAGCTACTACAAGGCGCTCGGCGAAAACGGCGAGACGCTCGGCTATGTCTTTACCGCAACGGTCAGCGGCAAGAGCAGCGGACTGACCGTCATGACCGGCATCCTCGCCGATGGCACGGTCGCGGGCGTGGTCGTGACGGAGGACAACGAGACCGCCGGTTATGTCCAGAAGGTGGAAAAGGCGGGGCTGCTCGAGCGGCTTAAAGGGCTGCCCGCCGCGCCGATCACCGCCGGAGAGGATGTCGACACCGTCGCTCAGGCAACCAAAACGTCCAAGGGCATCCTGCGCGGCGTCAATGAGGCGATCGAGCGGTATACGCAGATCAAGGAGGCGGAAACGGATGGCGAATAAATACACCGAAGCCCTCACCCGCGGGCTGATCCGTGAAAATCCCACGCTGCGGCTGGTGCTCGGCACCTGCCCGACGCTCGCCGTCACCACCGCCGCGCTCAACGGGCTGGGCATGGGGCTGGCTGCCACCTTCGTGCTGGTCTGCTCCAATGTCGCGATCTCGCTTCTGCGCCGCGTCATCCCCGACAAGGTGCGCCTGCCCGCCTTCATCGTCGTGATCGCCGCATTTACCTCGGTCGTGCAGATGCTCGTCAAGGCATATCTGCCCGCCATCGACAGCGCGCTCGGCATCTATCTGCCGCTGATCGTCGTCAACTGCATTATCTTAGGCCGCGCCGAGGCGTATGCGAGCAAGCACACGGTCGGGCTGTCCGCGCTGGACGGCCTCGGCATGGGCGCTGGATTCACCGGCGCTCTCGTGCTGATGGGCGCTGTCCGTGAGCTGCTCGGCAGCGGTACGCTGTTCGGCTGGCCCGAAAACGGGCTGTTCCCCGCCATCGGCGTGTTCGTTCTGCCCGCCGGAGGCTTTTTCGTGTTCGGCATGATGATCTGGCTGACCAATACGCTGGTGCGCCGCTTTGCGGGATCGGACGCGGTCATCCGCGAGGCTGCCGGCTGCGGCGGCTGCCCGCACGCTGCCGACTGCGGGCGCATGACGGAAAAGGAGGGCGAGGGCAATGAGTAATTCCGGATGGTTTGCGATCCTGATCGGCGGGCTGCTGGTCAACAACTTCGTGCTGTCGCAGTTTCTCGGCATCTGCCCGTTCCTCGGCGTGTCGAAAAAGCTCAGTCAGGCCGCCGGCATGTCCGCCGCGGTCATCGCGGTCATGCTGCTCGCGACCGCCGTCACCTGGCCGATCCAGACGTTTCTGCTCGATCCGTTTGACCTCGGCTATCTGCAGACGCTGGTGTTCATTCTGATCATCGCCGCGCTCGTGCAGCTCGTCGAGCTGCTGCTGCGCCGCTTTCTCCCGCCGCTGTATAAGGCGCTCGGCATCTATCTGCCGCTGATCACCACCAACTGCGCCGTGCTGGGCGTGGCGATCCTCAACATCGACAGCGGCTTAAACTACGGGCAGTCGCTCATGAACGCGCTCGGCGCGGGGCTGGGCTTTCTGCTCGCGATGGTGCTGTTTGCCGGCGTGCGGGAGCGGCTGGAATCCGCCGACATCCCGCAGGGGCTGCGCGGTATGCCGATCACGCTGATTGCCGCCTCTCTGGTCTCCCTCTCGTTTCTGGGATTCCAGGGGCTGTTCGGACTGTAAAGGAGGGCGACCGCTATGCATCCCATTTTACTGGCTGTGCTCCTGCTCGCGGGGCTGGGGCTTCTGTGCGGACTGATCCTCGCCGTCGCCTCGATGCTGCTCGCCGTGCCGAAAAATGAGCTGGAGGAAAAGATCCGCGCCGCCCTGCCGGGCGCCAACTGCGGCGCCTGCGGCTATTCCGGCTGCGACGGCTATGCGGCGGCGCTTGCCCGGCGCGAAGCGCCGGTCGGGCGCTGCACGCCGGGCGGTGAGGAATCGCTTGCCGCCGTCTCCGCGCTCCTCGGCGTGGACGGCGCGCTCGAGCGCCGCGTGGCGGCGGTGCGCTGCGGCGGCTGCGACGAAAAGGCGAGCCGCGCGTTTACCTATACCGGGCAGAAAAGCTGCCGCGCCGCCATGCAGCTGTTCGGCGGCGATAAGGGCTGCCGCTTCGGCTGCCTCGGCTACGGCGACTGCGCCCGCGTCTGCGAATACGGCGCGATCGCGCTCGAAAACGGCATTGCGCGCATTGACCCGTCGCTGTGCCGCGGCTGCGGCAAATGCGCCGACGCCTGCCCGAAAGATCTCATCGCGCTGACCGCGCCCGCCGCAGCGCTCGTGCAGTGCCGCAGCACCGAAGCCGCGCCCGCCCAGCGCAAGCTCTGCACCGCGGGCTGTATCGGCTGCGGCAAATGCGCCCGCGTCTGCCCGCAAAAGGCGATCACCGTCGAAAACAAGCTCGCCGTCGCGGACGAGGCGCTGTGCACCGGCTGCGGGCAGTGCGCCGAGGCGTGCCCCGTCGGCTGCATCCGCATTCTGCCGGAGGGCTGACAAAACAGCGCATTTTCCCGCTTGAAACCCGCGCGCATTTGTGCTATACTCTGCTTGTACCTCTTGAATTTCACCGGAAGAAACGGGGGTTTTCCATGCGTACCGCTTCCACTGTATCAAAGATCTGTATGTGGGTCTTTTTCTGCCTGTCGCTGCTGTTTCACACGCTGGCGCTGATCGGACTCGCGATGAACAACCAGTCCGCGATCGAACAGGAAAAGACCGCCGTGGTCTATGACCTCGTCCCGATGCTGATCGGTGTCGGCGTCATGCTCGTCTCGGTCGTGCTGTTCACCGTACTGCCGAAGGGCAGGCTCATTCCGCTGATCGCCGCGGCCGCCGCGGGCGTACTGCTCATTTTCGTGACGATCGACCTCGGCAACACGTTTCCGCCCTCGATCGGCGCAGACGGCAGCGACGTCGGGCTGACCGCCTGGCGGCTCGTCTACCGGCATTACAGCATGGTGCTGACGCCGCTGTGCATGGCGGTCGCCTATTTCACCGGCCGCGCCGCCGACAAGGCGGAGCAGGCACGCTTTAACGCAAGCTACCGCAGTCAGTACCATTTTGACGGCGCCCCGCTGTTCCGTGACGAGGACAGCGGCGAAAAAAAGAAAAAGAGCGTCGCCGTGCGCGAGCGCAAGATGGCGGAGCAGGCGCGGCGGGATATCGAGCGCGAGGAGCGCGAAAAAGCCGCCGCCGCGATCCCGCTGTCGACGCCCGAGGAAAACGAGGCGCATCCCGAATAAGCGCAGACGCGCCGGGAACACTACCCTCGGTCAACAGGGGCAAAACAGACCGCTCCTGTCAGGTCAAATGCCGGATTCCCGCCGCAAAACGCGGCGGTCGACCCTATTGTTCATTTCAGAAAGGTGGTTTATCTCATGAAGTGCACCCGTCGATCCTCAAACGGAAAGCTCATGCTTGTGGTGATCCTTGCCGCCGCAACGGCAGCGGTCACGACGCTGACCGTGCTTGCCGTCCGCCTGCATTGGTTTAGCCGCCTGTGCGCCTGGATGAAGCAGCACCGCGCGCCCTTCACCTGCAATTTCCCGGACGATGCCGAAAATGTGACCGACATCGCCCGCGAGCCGGAATCGACTGACGAGACCGACTGATCCCGTTCACAAGCAGACAGCCCCCAAAGCCGCTTTTCCGCGGCTTTGGGGGCTGCTCATTTTTTTACGCCTGCTTTTCGGCTTTCAGGCTGTCCTTATACGCGTCCGCCTCAATGGCGGCGGCGGTAAACGAGTTGTTCTTCCACCAGGCGGCAACCGCCGTCCCGACGGTGAACAGCGCGCCGATCAGGGCGCTCACCGTCTCATCCTCGAGCGGCAGCGGCGACACCCCGCAGGCGGTCAACACCTGATTGACCAGGGCGATCAGCAGCAAAACGGTGCGGATCACGGTTCCCGAGCTGATTTTCATGCGCTTTTTCCCCTTTCCTTTTCCAGCCGGTCAAGGCGCTTGCCGATAAAACGGATCTGCTCCTCGATGACCGGCATACGGGCGGCAAACTGGTTGTGGGCATCCACCTTTTTCTCCAGCTGTGCCAGCCGGTAGTTTGTGAGCTTTGCGCCGGCGAGGATCCCGCCGAACGTGCCGATCGCCGCCCCGCCCAGCGAGACCAGAGCGGTCAGAATTTCCGTCATTTCCGTTCACCTCATTCCACAGCCAACAGATAATACCAGTCGTTGTCGGCAACCCTGCCGTCCTCGGTCAGCCCGAAATCGCGCTCAAGGGCGCAGATCGCGCTCTCGGTCAGCCGCCGCGGCTTGCCGTCGACCAGCCCGGTGTAATACCCCATCGCACGCAGCCGCCGCTGCACCCAGCGCGGCACCTCGCCGTCGGTGCGATAGCCGACGGTATAGCCCTTTGCCGCGCGCAGGGTATAGCGTCCCGCCACGCCGTCCGCGGGGCCCGAATACCGCCCCGCCTTCTGCATGAGCTGCTGAAACGCCCGCACGTCCGCGTTCGGCTTTGTGCCGAACCGCAGCGCCGGATCGTTGCCGCGGTTGCCGTTTAGCTGCCGCGGCATCCCGGGCAGCGACCTTTCGCCGCGGAGATAGGGGAGGGGATCCACCCGTTTTCCGTCGAGCACCACGTCAAAATGCAGGTGCACGCCGGTCGCGTGCCCGGTTTCTCCCATGGTCGCAACGGGCTGCCCCGCCTTGACGGGGTCGCCCTTTTTGACCAGCAGCGAATCCTTTTTCAGGTGCTTGTACATCGTTTTCGCGCCGCCCGCATGCGTGACGGTGAGATAATTTCCCGCCGAGCCGTCGGTCGTGCGCCCTGTATAGGTGTTGCGCAGCGAGGTAACGACCCCGTCCGCAAACGCCGTCACGGTGCGATTGCCGATCCCGCTGATGAGGTCGATTCCCTGATGGGCGGTGCGCGTTTTCCCCGTGACGGGGTCCCTGCGCAAGCCGTAATAGGCGGTGATCCGCTCATGCCCGCCCTGCAGCACATGGATCTTTCCGTTTAAGCTGTCTGCCAAGCTCTCTCGTCTCCTTTCCGATCAGCCGTGTGACCTGTCCGGTCAGCGGCTGCCCTTTTCCCAAAGCGTGCGCGCGGTCTTGGAACGGGCAATGGCGACGGCGCGGGAATACGCCGACCGCTCCAGCGATGCGCGGTGCCTGACAATATCCTGCTCCGCCGCATTGATCAGCGCCGCGCGCTTTTCGGTCTGTTTCTGCTTCATCTGCCGATAGCCCTGCCCGATCAGATGATTGATCTTGTCCGATTTCTCCCGCAGTGCGCGGTTGACCTCGGCGACCGCCGTCTCGCCCGCCTCCTTGGCCTGCGCGTCGGCGACCGCCGCCGTGCCCGAACCGGCAAGCCCGCGGTCCGCCAGCTTAAGCCGGATCTGCCGCCGCGTCAGCGCCGCCTGCACGGCGGCATCGCGCCGTGCATCGACCGCATCGGCAGCCTCGCCCCGCGCCTGTGAAAACCACGCCGCCTTTTTCGCGGCATAAGCCGCCTCGGTGTCGGCGGTATAGGCGCGCAGGGCGCTTTCCGCCTTCTTGCGCCGCTCCGCCGCATAGGCGTCGCCGTCCTTTTTCGCCTGCTTCAGCAGCGCCCGCTCAATAGCGGCATAGGAAGTTGCCATCTCATTTCACCTCCCCCGTTTCGGTGCCGGTCAGCTCCCAGCCCGACAGAGCCGCCGCCCCGCAGCCCTGCAATTTCAGCTGTACGCGGCGCACGCCGCGCAGCCCGGTCATCAGCCGGCAGCCGTTTTTCACCGGCAGCGACGGCGAATACCAGATGCCGCCCTCGCCGTCGGTCAGCGTCACCTTAACGCGCGCCGCGCTGCCCGAAAGCTCCAGCCGCGCGCCCGTCACGTCCTTATAGGTGCCGCTCTCGCCGAGATCCTGCCGCGCGGTCTCGGCGGCAAAAAACAGCGGGGCGGTCGTCAGCCCCGTGCCCTGCGGCACACAGTCCGCCGTGCCCGAAAACGTATACAGCCGCCGCGTCGGGTCGCCGTTTGGCTCCCGCTGCAGCCCGTAGAGCACCGCGCCGCTGCCGCTGCCCAGAATACACTGCCAGGTGATCCCCGGCACCGTGACGTCCAGCCGGAACCAGCACAGCTTTTTCTGCATATCGCGGTCAGCGGTGTAGCCCGAAAAGCGGACAAATGCCTGCGTGTCATACCGCAGCGCCCATACCGTGCTGCCGGTGAGCAGCAGATACCAGCCGTTGTCGGCGGCGGCGGACGCCGCTTTGCGGTCGTCCTCGGGCAGCGCGTGCAGGAGCGGCGCGACCGTGCCGGACAGCAGCCGCACGTTGCGGGTGCCGTAGGTATCGCGGGACAGCAGCGTGTACACGTCGCCACGGGCGGTCGCCCAGACAAGCCGCCCGTGGCAGAGCCGCACCGTCGCCGGGCAGTCGCAGCCCACCTCGGAGGACAGCGCCACCAGCGGAAACGTCCCCTCCGCCGCCGTGCCGGAGGCGCCGGTCGACGGCTCATACCCGGCGGCATACAGCTCCCGCTCCTTAAAGAGGATCAGCTGATCCTCCTGGCGGCAAAGCGCCGTCACGGGCTGATCCCCGCTGCCGACATAGGCGTAGTTGGTCGCGGGAAAATACAGCGCGTCGTTGACGCCGCTCCAGCAGACCAGATTCGGATACAGCGGATTGCCCGCCAGAAACAGGCGGTTGCCCCCGCGCTTGGCGTCGCCGCTGCCGCCGAACCAGCAGGACAGGGTCATCCCGAGTATCCGCTTTTGCCCGTAGACATCCGCCTTCGCCGCCCCGATATACAGGTTTTCCCCGCTGACCGAGGCAGAAAGCGCCGTCACCGTGCCGTTTTCGGCGGCAAACCAGACGCAGCCCGCCGCGCGGTCCACATGTAGCCGCAGCCCGAACTCCGTCGCCGACACCGTTTCATCGCCGTATATGAGATAACTGTGCGTGTCGCCGCTGTTGTCAGTATATTCCGCCGTCACGTCCCCGGCGCTCAGCCCCTTTTCGGGCAGAAAGTAGTAAAGCCCCGCCCCGTCGGTGGTAAACCGCATACCAAACCGCGGGGTCAGCAGATTTTTTGCCTCATAGACCGTGCCGGTCACCCGGCTGTCCGTCCTGAGCTTAGCCCCCGCGCCGCCGATGCGCAGGGTCGGCACATAGGTGTATTCCGCCATGTCCGACCAGCGCCCCTCCATGCTCGTGCCGGTCGAGCCGAACACGCCCTTCTCCGTGAAAAACAGCGGCTGACCCGCCTCCGACGTCACGGGGAGACAGTGCGCGGCAGACAGCGGCTGCATGGGGCTGCCGTTGTCGTCCAGAACCGGATACGCCGTGCCGTCGTTGCCGATCCGCACCGCCTCGATGTGCGCGCCGCCCGAATCGGTGAAACTCTCCAGCACCGTCTCCGTCGGCACACCGCCCACCATGCCCCGGTGACCGGTCGTCTGCACGCCGCCAAACGCATAGGTGTCCGACGCCTCGACCGTCGTGTGCAGCGCCGTCCGGCGCTCTGCCGTCGAATACAGCCCCGGTCGGGTGCGCAGCGCGCCGCGCTCCCACCAGAGGTTCACGCTGTCCGCCAGCCGGTCCTCGCCGATGCCGTCCGGCTCCTGCGTCGCGTCCAGTCCGCCCGAGGGCGGCGGCATTTTCAGCCGGAATCTGCCGCGTCCGGATCCATCCCTCATCGCTCCCGCCTCCTTCAGCCGCCCTCGGTCACGGGCAGCACGTCCGCCCGCGCGGCAAAGCCCGAAAGCCCTGCCCGCTTTTTCGCATACTGTGCCGTCAGCCGCTCGCCGTCCTCACTGCTGCCGATAAGCTGCGCCAGTGCCGCCGCCAGCCCGAGCGGCAGCGCCTCCGCGCCGCGCGGGGACAGCGGCAGCGGCGTATACGCCCCATCGGGCAGTGCCTCCGGCGCCCCCCGCTCCGCCGCGGTCAGATCGGCATAGACGGCACGCAGCGCGGCGGGCGCCTTGTCCCACAAACGGGTGTAGGGCTGTCCGCCGCTGTCGTCGGCGTCATACCCGAGCAGACAGAGCGCCTGCTCGATGACCTCGTTTTGGCAAAGCATCCCTCATCCTCTCCTTTCCCGCCGGGGCGGGGGCGGCCAAAGCCGCCCCCGACACCGCTTGTTTAATACACATACGCCACGATGCCGTCCTGCATGCTCTTCTTGAGCAGCAGATCGTAATACACGCGGTAGTCGATCTTCCACGCGTCGGCAGACGGGTTGCGGGACGGCTCGAAAATACGCACCGTCTCGGTCTTGCGGATGAGCGACGCCGCGCGGCGCGGGCAGACGAGCATACCGATGCTCTTCGCCGCATCCGTTGCCGCAAAGCCGCCGTCGGTCTCGCCCTGAGTGCTGCCGTCGCGGAAGGTATAGGCGGTCTTCATGCGGGAGGCGGGCACCGGCAGCAGCGCCACGCCGTTGATGGAGCGCACCTGCAGATTCAGCTCGCCCTGCTTGAAATCGTTGAGGGCGATGTGCCGCTCAAAGGCGGACGAGGACTGCAGCGCGTCATACACCGCCGCATCCACGAAGCACACCAGCGCCTCGTCATAGCCGACGGCGGCCTGCGCCTTGGACACCGCCTTGAGGAACATGTTATACACGTCCGCCGCCAGCGTGGAATCCTTGGTCACCTCCACGGTCTGCGACTTGGTCACGGCATAGCCCGCGAGCTTGGACAGGCAGTAGGCGTCGATCTCGGGACAGACCTTCGTGCGCACGAATTCGCCCGAGATCTCGCCCGCCAGCGACGGGATGCCCGTCTCGTCCTCGTCCTGCGCGTCGATCTGGAACGTGCGGCCGCGGTCCATGGACAGCGTGTAGGGCGTGCGGCCGATGGTCACGGAGCCTTTGACAAAGCCCGTGTCGCGGTCATAGTCGCCCAGTCCGGACATGTCCATATCCGGGATCAGCACCGTGTTGGCGCCGACGAATTTCGCCGCCAGCGCGTTATCGGCAAAAAAGCCCGTGACCGGCTTCTGCACGATCACCTTTTCGAGTGCGTCCGTCATGTTTTTGGCCAGAGTCAGCGTATTGATCGCCATAAGAAAAACCCCTCTCTTTTTGTCAGTGTGTGGTTGTCTGCGCCGGTCACAGCGCGCGGTTCAGCGCACGGATAAACGCTTCTCCGGCGGTATCCGGATCATCCGTCTCCCCGTGCAGGGAGCCGGCGGAACGCGCCGCCGCCTCCTGCTGATCGCGCAAGGCCTGCGCCGTGCGCCGCTGCTCGCGGAAAAGCACCCGCAAATACGCATCCAGCAGGGATATGTCCTCCCGCTTCGCCACGGCAAACGTCTCCTCGGGCAGCGCCGAGAACGCGGGCGCGTCCGGAACCTCCGCGCAGAGCGCGTCGTATTCCGCCGCCAGCCGTTCCTCCTCCGGGGGCGGCGCGGGCGTATCGCCCAAAGCCGCCTCCCGCGCTGCCTTTGCCTCGGCAAACAGCCGCGCCGCAGCCAGCGGATCATCGGGGTGCGCGGCACTGATCGCGTCCCACTCCTCCTGCTCCACGCAGGAGAGCAGCCCGTCGGCAATATCGCCGATGCCGCCGCTTACCCGCTCCGCCAAATACTGCAGCTTGCGGTAAACGGGAGAAAACTGTTCCCATTTCATGCCCTGCTGGGCGTAGCGGACAGCCTCCTCCGCCGAAAGGCGGCGCGGCTGCCGGTTGAATACGACGTCCAGTCCGCCCCCGGCGTCCGTCTCCGGAGAAGGGTTGTCCTCCGGCAGGTCCGCCGGGGCAGGCTCGGATCCCGTCTCCGCAGTAGGGGAGACGGCGTTCACCGTATCGTCCGTCATCATGTTACAGCGCCTCCTTTTCTATCTCGCCGACCGTGTCGGCGGCAGAGATCTCCGCTTCCCGCCGCAGCCCCTCCAGATCGGGCACCAGCCCGCGCGGAAGCCGCTTTAAATACTGGGAAACCGAGATAACTCCCTTGTCCAGCAGGCCGTCCAGCGTCGCCGCCGTCTGGCTCTCGCTCCAGACGGTGGACGCGCCGACATCCACCTGCACGCGGATGAGCAGGTCGGCATAGCGCCGCCCGTCAAACGGCAGGTACCAGGTGCCGTTCTCATCCTGAATCTTCAGCGCCCGCACGCCGTACTGCCGGATCCAGTATTCCGCCCAGACCCGCGCCAGCTCCTCATAAAACGCATAATAGCGGTTTTTCAGCAGCTGCATCGGCAGCGCGGCGGCCTCGCGCACGGCGAGGATGGCGGAGGTGTTGTTCGGCGCGATATCGCCGAGCGCGGCGTCGTTTGCGCCGCTCTGGGTCAGCGTATCGTCAATCAGCCGCTCCACCGTGCGGTCAAGCCCCGACGAAAACGCGGGCGGCTCGATATACCGCACGGCGCGCGCCACATCCTCGCTGCCGCCGTAGACCTTGAGGATCTGCCCGGGGTCGTTGCTGACCGGACCGGTCACGACATCGCCGTTGACCACCATGATCGGCATACCCATGTTCATGACCGCCCAGACGCCCGCGGTGAGCATCCGGTTCACCGCGATCTGGTTCGGGACCAGAAACGTGATCTCGCTGTCGCCGTAGGCGCAGTTTGCGCGCGTCTCCCAGCGGAACACCGTCAGCGGATACAGCCGCACGCCCAGCTCCCATTCGGGGCGCAGAACCGCGCCGCGGCAGACCGTCACGGCGCGCACCGTGTAGTCGTGTCCCTCCTCGTCCCATTCCTTCCACAGGCGGGTCAGCACCGTGACCTTGCCCGTCTCCTCCGGCTCGTCCGCCGCGCGGTCGCCCGCCATATAGGCGCAGTCGCGATCGGGACGGATCTGCGCGATCTCCTGCGCCGGGCGGTGATGGCGTTTCGCCTCCCGCTGCGCCTCGCCGACCGACATCCGCCGCGCCACGAGGATATACGGCTGCTTTTGCACCTCCGGCTCGGTCGGGTCGCCGAAATAGACGTTTTCCACGTCGAGCACCTCGCAGGCAATGTCCCCGAGGATCGGCACCGTCCGCGCACGGTCGGCATACAGCCCCGTGCGCACCCGGCTGTCCCAGTAGGTGTAGAGAATGCCCGTGCCGGTCTGATATGCCTTTTTCAGCGCATCCTGCATCAGCATCGGCAGCCGCACCCGCTCCGCCGTGACCTTGAAATAATCCGAAAGCGCCGACATCACGAGGTTGATCTCGGTGTCGCCGTCGCAGACGAGCGCCATATCGTCCCCGGCGGAAAAGGCGGCGCGGCGCCTGCGCACCTCCTCCTGCATCTGCGCCGTGGCGGCAATGCCGTCGGCGCCGAACTGCACCGACACGGGGTTTGCGCCGATCATCGCCATCTTGTAGTCGCCGATCCGCTTGATCAGATTGTGCCGCACCAGCGGACGGCTGTCGCCGCAGTGCGCGCCGTACCACTGATCGCCCGCATAAAACCGCTCGTTGATGCGGTTTTGCTGATACAGCCCGCGCTTGCCGATGCCGTTTTTATACGCCGCCCCCTGCTCATACTGGGTGAAGATCTGCCTGATCTGTGTCTCACTGTCCATACCCGTTTCCCTCCTTTTTTCGCTGCCGCCGCTTACTGCTGCCCGACCGAGCCGGAAAAGCGGGCGGGACGCATCTCGTCGCCCTCAAAGTTCAGAAAATTCATCTGCTCCGCAAACGCCTGCTCAAGCGCCCGCCTCTGCGCCTCGTCCGGCTGCGGCGCAGCCGCCGGCGTCCGCTTTTCCGCCTCCTGCCGTCCCTGCCGCCGCCCGCCGAGCCACAGCATCAGCCCCAAAGCCGCGCCGAGCAGTCCGCATACCACATCTGCCATATCTGCCTCCTCCTTTTCTATTCCCAGCCGCCCTGCATGTCCGCGGACAAAATTCCGCGGTGCAGATGCGGCGTCTGTCCGCCGTCCCGCTGCATCGGACGCAGCTCCTCCGTCGCATAGCGCAGCGCGTCCATCAGGTGGTTGTCCCGGTCGACCGGACGGTTCAGCCCGCCGCCGTCCCGCCCCGTCTCCCAGCAGTAGCTGTTCAGCTCCTGCAGGGTGTGCACGCAGCGGGGATGCACGGTCATGCGGTAGCTTTGCAGCCGATCGATCCCCGCCCGCACGCTGTCCGCCCCCTTTGCGGCGGCAGTCAGCCGCCGGATGCCGAGCCGCCGCAGCTCCTCATTCGACTTCGGCTCGGCGGCATCCGCCCGGATGCGCTCCTTTTCATACCCCTTTCGCCGGATCATCGCCGCAATATCGCCGTTTAGCATCCGCTTTTCGTAATGCTCGTCGAAAATATACAGCTCCCGCGTATCGGGGTCGGCCGCCGCCGCAATGAACGCCGTCGGGTCGTTGGCATAGCCGTAGTCCAGCCCGAACACCCGCACAAACCGCGCGGGCAGCGCGGCGGGGTCAAATTCCGCCGTCTCGAACCGCTCGAAGATCAGCCCCTCATCCACGCCCCAGTCGCCCAGCCCCGCCACGCGGTAGCGCGCGGGCTGCTCGACCCGCATCCGCTCGTAAATGCGGCGGTCGGTCTCGTCCAGAAACTCGTTGCAGCGGTAGTCGGTCGTAAACGTCGCCACATCCGGCTGCGGACGGTCAAAAAACCGCGCCTTCAGCCAGTGATACCGGCTCCACGGGTTAAAGGTCAGCGTCGTCTGCTTGAACAGCCCCGGCGGCAGCTGCCCGCGCGGCACGGACAGGTCGAGCCGGTCAAACGCCCGCTCGTCCGCGATCTCAAACGCCTCCTCCACCCAGACCCAGCACAGCACGCCGCGCTCCACCGTCGTGGACGCGAGCTTGTCGGGGTCGTCCATGCCGCGGAATAAGATCCGCTGTCCCGTCGGCAGATAGCGCAGCTCCGGCGGCGACATTGTCGCCCGCCAAAGCCCCTCGACCCCCAGCTGCCGCGTCGCCCAGCGCAGCTGCGCCATCGTGCTGTCGGCATGGGTCGCGCAGACGTTGCGGACGACGAGCAGATTCGCCTCCGGATATTTCATCAGGTGATAGATAAACCACAGCGCCGTCGTCGAGGATTTTTTCGACGCCTTGCCGCCCTTTAACACCCGATAGCGGGCGCGGCACCGCCAGAAATCCCGGTAGCCGCGCCCAACCAGCCGGTCGATCGCGATCTGTCGCATCCGCTCACTCCTCCAACCGCTCCTCGCCGACAAAGCAGACCGGCTCTGCCGCCGCGCCGTCCCCCTTGTCGGTGTAGCCGAAATCGTTTTTGGCCAGCAGCATCGCCCCGCCGTGGCTGCTCTTGCAGGCGATCAGCTCCTCGATGAGCGCCGCGTTGCAATCCAGATACACCTGCCGCAGAAGCGCCGCCGTCTCCCGCTCCGCCCGCGTCCGCCCCGCCGCCGCGGCCAGCTCCCGCAGCCGCTCCCGCCCGATGCCGAGGCAGGCGGCGACCCGCTCCAGCGTCAGCGGCACCCCTCTATCCTCCGCCAGACGCCGCGCCTGCGCGATCCCCTCCCGCACAAGGCGGGGCGCCAGCCGCTTTTCCTCTCTCTCCATAGCCGTCCCTCCTCTGCCGGACTACCGCACCTCTTCGCCGACCACCAGCGTCAGGCTGTCCCGCCATTCCCCGGCATACAACTCGCGGTCGGGATACGCCGCCGAAAGCTCCCGCCACTCCTCGCCGCTGTCCGCCGGTGTCAGCAGATTCACCATCGCCCCCGGCGGCAGTTTATGCGCCGCCGCGATCAGCTCCTCCGCCGTCATGACAAAAGCCCGCCTTTGCGGGCGGCGCACGCCTGCAGCCGCTGCCAGCGGTTGCGCACGCTCTTGACGCTGCGCCCCGGCAGCCGCGCCGCCAGCGCCGCAAACGTCCGCCCCTCTTCCACGCCGCGCTCCAGAATGCGGTCCTCCTCCGGCACCCACCGGCTGTGGCACGCCTGCCCGTGCCGCACGGCGGGCAGCAGTCCCATCGACGTGAGCTTGCGCCGCATCACCCGCTGGCTCACCGCGTTCAGCCCCGCCAGCACCTCCACCATCATTTCCCGATCCTTGGCGAGCCGGAAATCCCGCGCGATCTCGAAATCCGTCATATAAAATTTACCTGCCAACGCCGTTCCCTCCCAATTTTGTGTTGAGTTTTTTTAACCGGTATGGTATACTATACATAAAGCCATCCGCCGGAGGGCGGACAGGGCAAAGCCCTCTCCCGTCCCTCCGCCGGACAGCATGTTCCCCCCTTTTCACCGATCCTGTTCCGAAAAACCGCTGATACAGGAGGTCCCGCTCCGCTCCGGCTGCGGAGCCGTTCCGGTACGGCGGGCCTGTCCGACCGCCTGCCCCGCCGCACCGTCTGACCGTAGTATAGCATGGCAATTTGTCCCATTCAAGTAGTTTTGTTAAAATAATTAAACTTTTTCGAGGTGATTTCCGTGAGCTTCTATACCGTGTTCGAAGAGCTGTGCCGACTGCGTGGGGATAGTCCCTCCCACGCGGTGGAACAGCTCGGCTTCACCCGCGCCACCGCGACGTTCTGGAAAAACGGCGGCTATTTGCCGCGGGCGCAGTCCCTGCCGGCGCTGTCGGCCTATTTTGCGGTGCCGGTCTCCTATCTGCTGGACGAAAAGCCGCCGATCTACCCCTGCCCGGTCTGCGGCGGCAGCGCGAGGTCGCACCCCGCGCGCCACAAGCACATGCTCGCCTGCGCCGAGCGCTACGGGCTGTGCTGGCATGAGAACCTCTGCCGGACACAGCTTGCGGCGGTACGGCAGGAGCTGGAGGAAAGCGACAACCGCCCCGCCCGCTTAGAGGCGGTGCGGCGGGCGCTCCGTGCCCGCTTCAGCCTGAGCCTCAAGGCACTGCACTACCCCGAGGATCACATCCCGTTTAAAGAGTACGCCGCCCGCCTGCTCGCCGCCCACCCGCCGGAGGAGTGGCTGTCGGCTGAGGAGCTGACGTATTTAAAGGAGGCGTTTCGGCTGCCGCGCAAGCGGTCGGAGGGGCAGTGCGTCATCGAGCCGGACTGGCTCGGCGACAGCGGTCTCACCCCTCCCGTCGCGGTCAGCGACGAGCTGCCCCCGCCGCCGGACAAGGCGCAGATCCCGGTGCTCGGCCGCATCGCCGCCGGACACCCGCTCGCCGCCGTCGAGGAGATCGAGGGCTGGATCCCCGCCGCCTATGACCCCGAGGAGCATTTCGCCCTGCGCATCCGCGGCGACAGCATGATCGGCGCGGGTATTCCCAACGGCGCCATCGTTATCCTGCACATCCAGTCAAACGCCGAAGACGGGCAGATCGCCGCCTGTCTGGTGGACGGCGAGGACGCCACATTAAAGCGCATCCGCCGCGAGGGCGACAGCCTGCTGCTCTGCGCCGAAAACCCCGCCTATGCCCCGATCAGGGTGCCGCTCAAGGCGTTTGACATGGGCGAAGCCCGCATTCTCGGCGTCGCGGTCGAGGTGCGCAGCTACTTCACCTGACCGTCGGCGGAAAAATCTGCGGAAAGGCTTGCAAAATTCCGAAATATAGGGTAAAATAATCCATTGGTGAATTGTTTGTTTTTTAACAAAGCAGGGATTTGCCGTTTTAAAGGTATATTAAAGGAAAGGGTGTCCTGTTTATGAGTTATCTGAGCAAAAAAACCGTCGAAGATCTGGATGTCGCCGGCCGCCGCGTGCTGGTGCGCTGCGATTTCAACGTGCCGCTGAAAAACGGCGTGATTACGGATGAGAACCGCATCGTTGCGGCGCTGCCGACCATCCGCTACCTGATCGACCACAAGGCAAAGGTGATCCTCTGCTCCCACCTCGGCAAGCCGAAGGGCGAGCCGAAGCCGGAGTTCTCGCTCGCGCCGGTCGCCGAGCGCCTGGCTGAGCACCTGGGTCAGCCCGTGACGTTTGCGGCGGACGACAACGTTGTTGGCGACAACGCCCGCGCCGCCGTGGCGGCGATGAAGGACGGCGACGTTGTGCTGCTGCAGAACACCCGTTTCCGCAAAGAGGAGACCAAAAACGAGGAAAACTTCTCGAAAGAGCTGGCGTCCCTGTGCGATCTGTTCGTCAACGACGCATTCGGCGCGGCGCACCGTGCGCACTGCTCCACCGTCGGCGTGGCGTCCTTTGTGAAAGAGTCCGCCAACGGCTACCTGATGGCGAAAGAGGTCAAATTCCTCGGCGAAGCGGTCGAAAACCCCGTCCGCCCGTTTGTCACCATCCTCGGCGGCGCCAAGGTCGCGGACAAGCTCAAGGTCATCGAGAACCTGCTCAACAAAGCCGACACGCTGATCATCGGCGGCGGCATGGCGTATACCTTCCTCGCCGCAAAGGGCTACAGCGTCGGCACCTCCCTGCTCGATGAGGAAAAGATCGACTACTGCAAGGAGATGCTCGCCCGTGCCGAGCAGAAAGGCGTAAAGCTCCTGCTGCCGGTGGACTGCACGATCGCGAAGGATTTCCCGGATCCGATCGACGCGCCGATCGACGTCAAGGTTGTCGACGCCGACAAGATCCCCGCCGACTGGATGGGTCTCGATATCGGCACCCGCACCGCCGAGCTGTTCGCGAATGAGGTCAAGAGCGCCGGCACCGTCGTGTGGAACGGCCCGATGGGCGTGTTTGAGAACCCGACGCTCGCGAAAGGCACCATTGCGGTCGCGAAAGCGCTCGCCGAGACCAAGGGCACCACAATCATCGGCGGCGGCGATTCCGCCGCGGCGGTCAACACGCTCGGCTTCGGCGACAAGATGAGCCACATCTCCACCGGCGGCGGCGCCTCGCTCGAGTTCCTCGAGGGCAAGGAGCTGCCCGGTATCGCCGCCATGACCGATAAAGACTGAGAAAGAAGGAATACCGTTATGGGTAAGTATGTTATCGCCGGAAACTGGAAAATGAACAAGACCCCCGCCGAGGCGGCGGAGCTGATCGGCGCGATCAAGCCGCTGGTGGCGGACGCCTCCTGCGATGTCGTCGTCGGCGTGCCGTTCGTGGATCTGCCCGCGGCGCTCGAAGCGGTAAAGGGTACGAAGATCGGCGTGGCGGCGCAGAACTGCCACTGGGAGAAGTCCGGCGCTTTCACCGGCGAGATCTCCGCGCCGATGCTGCGCGAGATGGGCGTCGGCTATGTCATCCTCGGCCACAGCGAGCGCCGCACCTACTTCGGCGATACCGATGTCACGGTGCAGAAGCGCGTCCGCGCCGCGCTGGACAACGGCCTGACCGTGATCCTCTGCGTGGGCGAATACCTCGAGCAGCGCGAGCAGGGCGTGACCGGCGAGGTCGTCGCCATGCAGACGAAGATCGCGCTCGGCGGCGTGTCGGCAGAGGAGCTGTCCCGCGTCATCATCGCCTATGAGCCGGTCTGGGCGATCGGCACCGGCCGCACCGCCACGGCGGCGCAGGCGAACGAGGTGTGCGCCCACATCCGCGGCGTGCTCGCCGGTCTCTACGGCGAGACGGCAGCCAAAGCAGTGACGATCCAGTACGGCGGCTCGATGAACGCGGGCAACGCCGCGGAGCTGCTGGCGCAGCCGGATGTCGACGGCGGCCTGATCGGCGGCGCTTCCCTGAAAGCCCCCGACTTTGCGGCCATCGTTGCGGCGGCGAAATAAGACAGCTCTCGACAGGGCGGGCAATCGCCCGCCCTGTTTTCACTTCCAAAGGAGGAATTTCCCATGAAAAAACCGTTGACTCTGATCATCATGGACGGCTTCGGCATCACGCCCGAGGTGCGCGGCAACGCGATCAAGGCGGCAAACACCCCGAACCTGACCCGTCTGTTTTCGGAAAACCCGTTCACCACGATCGGCGCCTCCGGCCTTGATGTCGGTCTGCCCGACGGGCAGATGGGCAACAGCGAGGTCGGCCATACCAACATCGGCGCGGGCCGGGTTGTCTACCAGATGCTCGTGAAAATTTCGAAATCCATTAAGGACGGCGACTTTTTCCGCAATGAAGCGCTGCTCGGTGCAGTGAAAAACTGCCGCGACAACGGCACGGCGCTGCACCTGATCGGGCTTTTGTCCGACGGCGGCGTGCACAGCCACATCGACCACCTGTTCGGTCTGCTGGAGCTGGCAAAGCGCGAGGGACTGAAAAAGGTGTACGTCCACGCGCTGATGGACGGCCGCGACGTGCCGCCGACCTCGGGCGTCGAGTATATGCAGCAGCTGTGCGACGAGCTGAAGAAGCTCGGCGTCGGCAAGGTGGCGACCGTCGCGGGACGCTATTATGCGATGGACCGTGACCGCGCGTGGGACCGCGTCGAAAAGGCGTATGATGCCATGGTCTGCGGCGAGGGCGTCGAGGCGGCGGATCCCGTCGCGGCGATGCAGGCGTCCTATGCGGCGGGCGTAACGGACGAGTTCGTGCTGCCGACCGTTATCGACAAAGAGGGCATGATCCGCGCAAACGACAGCGTCGTGTTCTTCAACTTCCGCCCCGACCGGGCGCGGCAGATCACACGCGCATTCGTCGATCCCGATTTTGACGGCTTCACCCGCAAAAACGGCTATTTCCCGCTGCATTTTGTCTGCATGACCTCGTATGACGCGACCATGCCGAATGTGGACGTCGCATTCCATCCGCAGGAGCTGTCCATGACGATGGGCGAATATGTGAGCCGCTGCGGCATGACCCAGCTGCGCATTGCCGAGACGCAGAAATATGCCCATGTGACGTTTTTCTTCAACGGCGGCGAAGAGCGCACTTTCCCGGGCGAGGATCGCATCCTGATCCAGTCGCCCGACGTGCCGACCTTTGACCTGAAGCCGGAAATGAGCGCCTATGAGGTCTGCGATGCGGTCGTCAAGGAGATCGAAGCGGGCAAATATGACGTCATCATCCTGAATTTTGCGAACTGCGACATGGTCGGTCACACCGGCGTGTTTGAAGCGGCGGTCAAAGCGGTCGAAGCAGTCGACACCTGCGTTGGGCGCGTGGTCGACGCCACCCGCAAAATGGGCGGCGTCGCACTGATCACGGCGGATCACGGCAACGCGGACAGAATGCTCGACACCGACGGCTCGCCCTTTACGGCGCACACCACCAACCCCGTGCCGTTCTGCGTCGTGGGCTATCCCTGCAAGCTCAAAAAGACCGGACGCCTCGCCGATATCGCCCCGACCATGCTGGAGATCCTCGGCAAGGAAAAGCCCGCCGAAATGGACGGCGAGTCCTTACTTTTCTTTGAAAAAGAAAAGTAAGCAAAAGAAATTTTTATTGTCCCGGCTTATCATTTGTGCGAATTTTCTCTGCCTTGGCTCCCTGTGCAGCCCGACCGGCGCGATCTACGCGCGCAGGAAAAGGCGGATTTCCTGCCGGGAGGTCTGCCCCGGCTCCCCTGTGCAAGGGGAGCTGTCAGCCGCCAGGCTGACTGAGGGGTTGACGGCAGATATGAAAATGTTTGCGTGTCCCCGTTTAGCAGTACCCCCAACCCCTCCGGCTTTGCTGACGCAAACCCACCTCCCCCTGCACAGGGGAGGCATGACGTGCGCAGCTTTTTAGCAGTACTGACTTGCACCCGCCGCAGGATGGTTTTTCGCCGGGGCAGTTTCTTTGGCACTTTCTTTGAAATAGAAAAGTAGGCCAAAGAATTTTCATTGTCCCGGCTTATCACCCGCATAGACTTGCCCCCTCGCCCCCTGCGTAAGGATAGGCGAGGGGTGCGCAGCTTTAGCAGTGCGGATTCATCCCCGTCCCGGCTCCCCTGTGCAGCCCGACCGGCGCGATCTACGCGCGCAGGAAAAGGCGGATTTCCTGCCGGGAGGTTTGCCCCTTAGCTCCCCTGTGTAAGGGGAGCTGTCAGCCGTTAGGCTGACTGAGGGGTTGACAGCAGACGTGAAAACGTTTGCGCATCCCCTGTCCGGTTGTACCCACAACCCCTCCGGCTTTGCTGACGCAAACCCACCTCCCCTTGCACAGGGGAGGCATGACGTGCGCAGCTTTATCGGCAGTGCCGGCTTGCGTCCGGCTCTGCCGTGACTGAGGGGTTGACGGAATCACCCAAAGTCAACCATCGCACCCCCTTTTCCGCCCCACACCATACACCGCAAGGAGGGATCCCCCATGACCGAGACACTGACCGAAGCCGCTGTACGCGCCATGCTGCCCCCGCGCCCGGCAGACAGCCACAAGGGCACCTTTGGGCGCGCGGTGATCGCGGGCGGACACTACGGCATGGCGGGCGCCCCGCTGCTTGCGGCGCGGGCAGCCCTGCGCACCGGGGTGGGGCTGGCGGAGGTCGCCGTCCCGCAGCGGGTATATCCGCTGCTCGCCGCGGCGGTGCCCGAGGCGATATTCACCCCGCTGCCCGAGGACGACGCAGGAGGGCTGACCGCCGCCTCCGCCGACGCACTGCTCCCGCGGCTTTCCGCCGCCGGTGCGCTGGTGCTCGGCTGCGGCATGGGGCAGGGGAGCGGCGCGGTTGCGCTCTGCCGCGCCGTGCTACCCGCCGCGCCCTGCCCGGTCGTGTTGGACGCCGACGGCATAAATGCGCTCGATCGGCATATACTGTCTACCATGGAGAGGAAAGCGCCGCTCGTGCTGACCCCGCATCCCGGCGAAATGGCGCGGCTGTGGGGCGTGTCCACCGCGGCAATACAGGCAGCACGCGCGCATTACGCTGCCGAAACGGCGCGGAGCTGCCGTGCCGTCACCGTGCTGAAAGGGCATCACACGCTGATCGCGCTGCCGGACGGGCATCTGTATCTCAACCCGACCGGCAACGCCGGTATGGCGACCGGCGGCAGCGGCGACGCGCTGGCAGGCATGATCGGCAGCCTGCTGGCACAGGGGCTGCCGCCCGCACAGGCGGCATGCGCCGGCGTGTACCTGCACGGGCTGGCGGGCGACCGCGCCGCCGCCCGTCTGTCGCAGACGGCGCTGCTTCCCTCCGATCTTATCGACGAGCTCTGCCGGCTATTTGCCGACTGGGGGCGTTGACAAAGGAGTGGACTGATTATGCGCAGATGGTGGGCAGCCGCTTTGGCTCTTCTGCTCTGCCTGACGGCAGCGGGCTGTCAGCCGAAGCCGGACAGCCGGACGGATAACCGCCCGATCACCTCCGGCTTTTCCTGCACGGCGTCGGCGGAATACGCCGGCATGACGGTGCGCGGCAGACTGACCCGCGAGACGGGCGGCGCGCTGACACTGAACGTGACCGAGCCGCCGACGCTGCGCGGCGCCTTGCTGACGCTTACAAACGACAAGCTCACGGTGGCGATCGGCAGCCTCAAGACCAGCCTGGATCCCGGGCAATATCCGCAGCTCGGCGCCATGCCGGTGCTGCTGTCGGCGCTGGACGCCGCCGCGGCGCTGACCGACGGCGGCGAGCGCACGGCGGCGGGGCTGCAATTTTCGGGTGAAACGGACGCCGGGCGTTTTTCCCTGCTGTCCGACCCCACGACCGGCAATCTGCTGTCGCTGACCCTGCCCGACGTGCCGCTGACCGTGACTTTCTCGGATTTCCGGCGCATCACCCCCGACCCGACCGACTGATTCTGCCGAAAAACGCCCCCAAAACCCATCCGCCATTCTCCGAAAACGGAGACGAAGGCACTTTCCTTGCGGAAGGTGCCTTCTGCATTTACTCTCTGCTTTCGGATCGCGGAAATATCCATGAGGTGTATCCATGCTGACAATCAAAAAGAGTGACTATGTTTTCTCCGTCGATATCGCGCAAACCGAAAAATATTACGACACCCACTCTCTTTGCGACTGCGTGTTCTGCCGCAATTATTATGCACAGATAAAGGACAAGCTCCCGAGACTGGGCGCCTTTTTAAGCGAATTCGGCGCGGACATTTCAAAGCCGGACGAAATTTCGTGTGTCGAAATGGAAGACTACATAGACTATCTCTGCGTCGATTATACCGTTTGCGGAAGCGTTTCCGCAATGGGGCAAAAACCAATGGATATCTGTGATCATTTGCCGATCAGCGTTACCGTCACCGACGGTTTTGCCTCTCCTAACGAGCAGACCGGCGAATACTTTACGATTTCCGTCAGCAAAATAGCGCTTCCGTGGGTGTTGGATGAGCCATTTCCCCGGTCGGCAGCGAAAAAATTTCCCTTAGCGGCAAAAAGCCTTTTTCGCAGGCTGTTTCGGAGGTAATCTTATCTTTCCACACGGCGGGTCCTCCTCCCCGAATCCGCGGTAACATAAAAAAGCGGGAGGCACTTCGTAAGGAAGCGTCTCCCGCCAAACGGGTCTTTTTTTCGGGCTGTGCTTTACCGCTCCTCGCGGAAATAGGAAAGCCCGAGGCTTGCGGGGGGCTGATACTCCCGCTTTTTGCGCATGCTCGTGATGACCAGCACAACGATCGTCACGACATACGGCGTCATTTTGAACAGCTCCTGATCACTCATGCTGAGGTTCGGGATGTAGTTGTGGACAATGTACAGTCCGCCGAACAGGATCGAGCCGAGGATGCCGACATCCGGCTTCCAGATGGCGAAGATCACAAGCGCGATCGCCAGCCAGCCGCGGTCGCCGAACGCATTGTTCGACCACACGCCGCAGGCGTAGTCCATCACATAGTACAGACCGCCCAGCCCCGCGATCGCGCTGCCGATGCAGGTCGAGAGGTATTTATACCGCCCGACGCGGATACCGGCGGCATCGGCGGTGGCGGGGCTTTCGCCGACCGCCCGCAGATGCAGACCCGTGCGGGTGCGGCGCAGCAAAAACGCCGCGCCGAGCGACAGGATGATCGCAAGATACGCCAAAAAGCTGTAGGAGAGGAAGATCTGCCCGAACCAGCCGAGCTTGTCGGCAAAGGGCAGCGTCTGACGGAAATACAGGCTCGTCTGGTTGAGCGCAACGGACGGCAGGTCACTGCCGGTCAGCTTGATGAGCGAGCCGCCGAAGAAGTTGCCGAAGCCGACACCGAACGTCGTCAGCGCCAGACCGGTGACGTTCTGGTTGGCGCGCAGCGTCACGGTCAGGAAGCAGTAGAGCAGCCCCATCAGTGCCGAGCCGAGCAGGCAGCACAAAAGCGGGATCATCACCGCCAGAAACGGATTCATGTCCCCGGTGTGGCCGGTAAAGGCGTTTTCATAGAGAAAGCCACCGATCACGCCGCTGATGCCGCCGACATACATGATGCCGGGAATGCCGAGGTTCAGGTTGCCGGATTTTTCGGTCAGGATCTCGCCGGTAGAGCCGTACAGCAGAGGAATACCCTGCATCACGGCACGTTGGATCACTGCTGCGATCATACGGTCTCCTCCTTTGCGGTCCGACGGAAGCGGACGGTATACTGGATAAAGAATTCACTGCCGATGATGAAGAAAATGATGATGCCGGTCAGAATATCCGAGAAGGAGCCGTTTAGCTGGAACACCGTGGAAATTTCCTCGGCGCCCTTTTGCAAAAATACCACCAGAAACGCCGTCAGCATCATATACAGCGGGTTAAATTTGGCAAGCCAGGAGACGAGAATGGCGGTGAAGCCGCGCCCGCCCGCAGTGTCGCGGGTGATGGTGTGGTCCGTTCCGGCGACGAGCATCAGTCCGGCAATGCCGCAGAGCGCGCCCGAGAGCAGCATGGTGCGCAGGATCACCTTTTTGACGCGGATGCCGATATAGCGGGCAGTGTTCTCGCTCTCGCCGACGACCGCGATCTCGTAGCCGTGCTTGCTGTACTTGAGGTAAATAAACATCAGCACGGTCAACACGAGCACGATCAGTATGTTGATCAGATATTCATGCCCGACAGACGGCAGCCAGCCCGCACGGGTATCCCCGTTGATCGTGCCGATCTGACCCGAGCCCTTCGGCACCGACCAGATATAGGAGAAATAGGACACGATCTGGATGGCGATGTAGTTCATCATCAGGGTGAACAGCGTCTCATTCGTGTTCCAGTACGCCTTGAAAAAGGCGGGGATCACCGCCCAAAGCGCGCCCGCCGCCATGCTGACGACGACGATCAGCGCCAGCAGCACCGGCGCGGGCAGCTTGTCCCCGAGCAGGATCATGCACGCCGCGGTCGCCAGTCCGCCGATGAGCACCTGTCCCTCCGCGCCGATGTTCCAAAAGCGCATCTTAAACGCAGGGGTCACGGCAAGGGCGACGCAGAGCAGCATTGCCAGATTCTGCAGCAGACTCCAAATGCGGCGCTTGGTGCCGAGTGCGCCCTCAAACATGCTCGTGTAGACCTCGATAGGGTTTTGTCCGGTCAGCAAAATCGTCACCAGACCGCAGACGATCAGCGCCAACAGCACGGCGCAGACGCGGATGCCCCAGGATGCCCACCAGGGGAGCGCGCCGCGCTTCACGATGTGGAACAGCGGCGTGTGGGGCGCTTTTTCATGCTTATTCGCCATCCGGCTCACCTCCTGTCGTTTTGCCGCCCGTCATGCGCAGGCCAATTTCCTCTTTTGTGGTGCTGCGACCGTCCAGAAGCCCGGTCACACGCCCGCCGCCGATGACCAGAATCCGGTCACACAGCGCGGTCAGCACGTCGAGGTCCTCGCCGACGAAGATCACGGCGACGCCGTTATCCTTCTGCTGATTCAAAAGGTCATAGATCAGATAGGAGGAGTTGATATCCAGTCCGCGGACGGGATATGCCGCCATCAGCACCGTGGGGGAGGCGGCGATCTCGCGGCCGACCAGCACCTTCTGCACGTTGCCGCCCGACAGGCGGCGGACGGGGGTGTTCGCGCCGGGGGTCACGACCTCAAGCCGGCGGATAATGTCCTCGGCGAGCGTGCGCGGCGCGCGGCGCTCCAGGAACATCGAATGGCCGCGCCGATAGCTGCGCAGCATCATGTTATCGACAATGTCCATATTGCCGACCAGTCCCATGCCGAGACGGTCCTCCGGCACAAACGACAGCCGCACGCCCAGCTCGCGGATCTGCAGCGGCGACCTGCCGCGCAGCTCCTCGTCGCTGCCGGTCTTGGGGTTGTGGTAGAGAATGCTGCCGGACGTGACCGGCTGCAAGCCCGCGATCGCCTCCAAAAGCTCGCGCTGCCCCGATCCCGCGATACCGGCAATACCGAGAATCTCGCCCGAGCGGGCGGTGAAAGACACGCCGTCGAGCATCTTCACGCCCTCGTGGTTCACGCAGGACAGCCCGCTCACGACCAGCCGGTCCTGCGGATCCTTCGGCTCGGTGCGGGTGATGTTCAGATCCACCTTCTTGCCGACCATCATCTCGGTCAGCTGCGCCTCGTTCGTCTCGGCGGTGTTGACCGTGCCGATGTATTCGCCCTTGCGCAGTACGGAAACGCGGTCGGACAGCGCCAGCACCTCGTGCAGCTTGTGGGTAATGATCAGGATCGCCTTGCCGTCGTCGCGCATACGGCGCAGCACGGCAAACAGCTTCTGCGCCTCCTGCGGCGTCAGCACGGCGGTCGGCTCGTCTAAGATCAGGATATCCGCGCCGCGGTAGAGCACCTTGATGATCTCGACCGTCTGCTTTTCGGAGACGGACATCTCATAGACCTTTTTGCGGGGGTCAATGTCAAACCCGTAGCGGGCGGCAATGGCGCTGACCTGCTCCTCGGCGGCCTTGCGGCTGAAGCGCCCCTGCCCTTTGAGTCCCAGCACGATATTTTCCGCGGCGGAAAACACGTCCACCAGCTTGAAATGCTGATGGATCATGCCGATCCCGTGGGCAAACGCGTCGCGCGGCGAGCGGATGACCACCTCTTCCCCGTCAATAAAGATCTGTCCCTCATCCGGGAAGTAGATGCCGGCGATCATGTTCATCAGTGTGGTTTTTCCGCTGCCGTTCTCCCCTAAGATCGAGAGGATCTCCCCCCGATAGGCGGTCAGGCACACATCCTTATTGGCGACGATAGAGCCGAAGGTTTTGGTGATATGCTTCAGTTCAATGGCGGCTTCTTTGCCCACGGCAATGCCTCCTTTTTCAATATAGGTGGAAAAACACAGTCAAGGCGGGGCAAGTTTGCCCCGCCTGACTGCGGCTTGTCTTAAAGCCTGGGAGAGATAAAGATGGAGAGAGAGGAAATCAGCCGTATTTCTCGTTGAGCAGCGAGATGCCGTCAATGCGCACATCGAAGTAGGGCGCAGAGCGGAACTTCGACTCGCAGAACACGCCGTTCTCAACGACTTCGGTATCGGCGGTGTAATCCTTATCGGTATCGACATCCGCCTTATAAGAGGTCAGCTCTTTGCCGCCGACGGTGAAGGTCTTGGTATCGAACACGTTGAGCGTGCCGTCCTCGAGCTTCGCCTTCGCCGCGTCGATCGCCGCCTGGGTGCCCTCGGCAGCCGCAGCGGTGTTGACATCGGTCAGCACAACGGAGCCGGTCTTGAGCGTGCCGGTCCAGTCGGTGTCGATCTCCTTGCCGTCGCGGACACACTCGATCATGTACTTGAAGTACGGCGTCCAGTCAATGCGGGAAGAAACAATGAACGTTTTCGGGCAGGCCGCCACGGTGGAGCCGTTGTAGGAGACGTTCGGCACACCGGCGGACTCGCAGGCGGTCGGCGCACCCATGGAGTCGGCGTGCTGGCTGATGAGGTTGCAGCCCTTGTTGATCAGGGTCGTGGCGGCTTCCTTCTCGAAGCCCTCGTTGTACCAGGAGCCGGTGAACTGCACTTCCATCGTCACGGTCGGGCAGACGGAACGGGCGCCGAGGAAGAAGGAGGTGTAGCCGGAGATGACCTCGGCATAGGTGAACGCACCGACATAACCGATCTTCGCATTCTCCGCGGTCACGACCTTGCCGTTGACCTCGGTCTTGTTCGCGATCATCTCGTTGAGCTTCATGCCCGCCGCGATACCGGCGAGATAGCGGCCCTCATAAATGGAGGCGAAAGCATTGTGGAAATTCTTCAGGTTCTCGGTGTGCGCAGTGGTACCGGTCGCATGGCAGAACTGCACCTCGGGGTGCTCCTTCGCCGCCTCGAGCATGTAGGACTCGTGGCCGAAGCTGTCGGCGAACACGACTTTGCAGCCCGCATCCACCAGATCCAGAGCGGCGTCTTTGCACTTGGCAGACTCGGGGATGTTCACTTTCTGCACATACTCGACGCCCATCTCCTCACAGGCCTTTTTCGCGGCTTCCATGAAGTTCTTGTCATAGGTGGAGTTTTCGTCGTGCAGGAAAATGAAGCCGACCTTCATTTTCTCGCCGTTGTCACCCTTGGACGTGTTACCCTTGGATGTGTCGTCCGTACCGCCGGCGCAGGCAGCCAGCCCGCACAGCATCAGGACCGCGAGAAGAACGCAGAGAATCTTTTTCATGTTTCTTCCTCCTAAAAAATCTTTATGTAAAATAAATTTACATCCCATTTCAGCGGCGGAACGTCAGGCTGTCGTCCGTCATCGACTCGATGCAGGCGAGCGCCTCCACCCGCACGCCCTCGGCGCGCAGCTTGTCGCCGCCCTGCTGGAACGCCTTTTCAATGGCGACGGCACAGCCCGCCACCTCGGCGCCCGCCTGATGCACAAGCTCACAAAGCCCGCGCAGCGCATTGCCGACCGCCAGAAAATCGTCCACGATCAGCACCCGGTCACCCGGCTTGATATAATCCTTGCTGACGATGACGGGATATTCCCGCCCGTGGGTGTAGGAATACACCGACACGGCATAGACATCGTCGTTGAGATTTTTCGTCTTGTTCTTCTTCGCGAACACCGCCGGTACATGCATAGCGGCGGCAGCGGTCACGGCGAGCGCAATGCCCGACGCCTCGATCGTCAGGATGCGCGTGACCCCCTCCGCGGCAAACAGCCGCGCGATCTCGCGCCCCATGTCCATGAGCAGGTCGGCGTCGAGCTGGTGGTTCAAAAAGCTGCCGACCTTCAGAATGTTGCCGGGCAGCACGGTGCCCTCCTTCAGGATCTTGTCCTCAAGCGCCTTCAAGCATGTCGCTCCTTTCGGATCGGAAAAAATAAATAAAAAACAAAAAGGACAGATTCACGCAGAGGGACACAGCATATCCGCTCTCCAAAAATCTGTCACACGAAAAACCGCCCGGGGCGTCCCCGCCAAAAACGGAAACACCCTGCCTGACCAATAGTCGCTGTTGAACGGCACA
This sequence comes from uncultured Eubacteriales bacterium, assembly GCA_934667845.1. Taxonomy (GTDB): domain Bacteria; phylum Bacillota; class Clostridia; order Oscillospirales; family Acutalibacteraceae; genus HGM12789. The sequence continues at coordinate 36,825 of CAKUMQ010000018.1, forward strand.
GCGGTAGAGACGCCCCGCGCCATCTCTGCGGGGCTTATATCGGTAACAAATTCGGTTCGCTCTTCAGTTGTCACCCTTATGTTAACACGCCGTCGGCGGCTTGTCAACCGGTAATTTGAAGTTTGGCGGCTGTGTCAAAAGCTGTCCGCTTTCGACACAGTGATTTGGTCATTCCATCTCCCGCCGCCGAAAAACTAAAACACCATATTCGGGAAGATCTTCTGCAATACCTCGTTCGGGAACAGCCGGTCGCACAGCTCCCAGACCGCGCCCGCCGACGCCGTGCCGTTCAGCCGCGCCGACCAGCGCAGCACGGCAAGCAGCGTGATCAGCGCGTCGAGCAGGAAAAACGCGGTCAGCACCCAGGTCAGGATCCGCCCCGCGCGGTTCGGGAGCTTTAATATCCCCTGCGCCATGCGGGGATACAGGCTCTTCATCCACAGCACGCCGAGCAGCCCCCAGAAGAAGGAATACAGCAGACAGATCCGCCCGTTCAGATTAAACGGCAGGTGGCTGTAATCCCACGAGCGCGAGCCGAACACCAGCTCCTGCGCCCAGGAGCAGACATATTCCACCACGCTGCCGACCAGCATGCCGCCCAGAAACGAGAGCCAGCGGCCGCGGTTGCGGAAGCGGTAGAGCGCGGCGGTCAGCGCGGCGGCGCCGACGCCGTAGAGCAGGTTGAACGGCCCGATCACAAGCCCCGCGCGGCTCGCCAGATAGCCGTTGGTCAGCAGGCACCACAGCATCTCGATGATCACGCCCGCAAAGCTGCCGATAAAGCAGATCCACAGCAGCTTATACCCGTTGATCCCGCGGGCAAAATGGCGGGACGCGTTCTCCTCGAGGTCGATCTCGGCATTGGCGGGCGCGGGCGGGATCGGCAGGTGCCGGTCCTTGCGGCTGCGCGCGAGATCCCGCCAGCGGGCATACAGCTCGTCGCACATCTCCATAAGCCGCTGGGACGCGCGCAGGCTGTCCGCCGCCGCCTGGCGGTAGGAACGCAGCTGCGCCTGTACCTCCTCCGCCCGCTTTTCGGGGGCGGGATCCTCGGTCAGCGCGGTGTAATACGCGTCAAGCTCGCTCTCGGTCTCCCCGACGGCGGCAAGCAGCGCCCGGCTGCACCGCTCGGGGGCGGTCACCGGCTCGGGCAGAATCCCCGCGTCCGGCAGTGTCTCGGTCGGTATCGTTTGAAGCTCCGGCATACCGTTGTCTCCTTTTTAATCAGTTATATATAGTTATATAGGGGATACAGCGCCCCGGCGCCCGCCTTATTCCGGATAGACAAGCGCTGTGCGGGTGCAGACCTCGCCGATCTTGTCCCGCAGCGCGACAAAATCCGCAAACGCGGCGGGGCGCTGATTCGGGTTGCGCAGCACGGCGGCAGGGTGGAGCATGCCCATCATGAGCCGCCCGTCCTTTTCGATCCACTGCCCGTGCTGCTTCATGACCTTGAAATCCGGGTCGATCATATACCCGGCGGCGATGCGGCCGAGACAGACGATGAGCTTCGGGTCGATCAGCTCGATCTGCCGCCGGAGCCACAGCGCGCACGCCTCCTGCTCCTCGGGCAGCGGATCGCGGTTTTTCGGCGGGCGGCACTTGACCATATTCGCGATATAGATGTTGTGCTGCCGCGACAGCCCGACCGCCGCGAGCATCTGGTCGAGCAGCCGCCCGGCGCGGCCGACAAACGGCTCGCCCTGCAGATCCTCGTTTTCGCCCGGTCCCTCGCCGATGAACATGACCTCGGCTTCGGGGTTGCCCACCCCGACGACCACATGGTGCCGCATCTCACACAGCCCGCATTTCGTACAGGCGAGACAGTCCGCCTTGAGTGCTTCCCATTCGTTTGGCATGCGTAACTCCTCCCGTTTTTGCCGCTTTGCCGTAATTATACACCATTCCCCCTTGAAAAAACAAGTCGAAAGGAGTACAATAGAGAAAGAATTTGTCAAGGGATGTGGAAACTATGAAAAAAGTATTGGTGGAGACCTCTGCCCGCCATATTCATCTGACGCAGGCGGATCTGGAGACCCTGTTCGGCAAGGACTACCAGCTGACCCCGAAAAAGGAGCTGTCGCAGCCGGGACAATTTGCCTGTGTGGAGCGCGTTGACGTCGTCGGCCCGAAGAAAACGCTGTCCGGCGTTTCGATCCTCGGCCCGGTGCGCAAGGCGACGCAGGTCGAGCTGTCGCTGACCGACGCCCGCTCCATCGGCGTGAACGCCCCGATCCGCGAGTCGGGCGATATCGCCGGCTCCGGCGCCTGCAAGCTCGTCGGTCCGAACGGCGAGGTCGAGCTGACCGAGGGCGTCATCGCCGCCAAGCGGCATATCCATATGACCCCCGCCGATGCAGCGGAATTCGGCGTCAAGGATAAGGACGAGGTGTCCGTGAAGATCGATGACAACGGCCGCGGACTGATCTTCGGCGAGGTCGTCGTGCGGGTCAGCGACGCCTATGCGCTCGCGATGCACATCGACACCGACGAGTCGAACGCCGCCTGCGCCGCGCCCGGCACCATGGGCGAGATCCTGAAATAAGCGCGCTGTCAAACGGGTCCTGCCTGCCGCAGGGCCCGTTTTTTGCCGCCCTTGAAAACTGCGGCGGCTTATGGTATACTTTTCCTATCCGAAAAAACGGGGGAGGGCTTATTTTGCAGCGATTTACCGATGCGCAGCTGGCGGAGAACCGGCTGTACCTCGAGGCGCTCGCGCTCCAGTATCCGACCGTCCGCACGGCGGCGGCGGAGATCATCAACCTGCGGGCAATTCTGGATCTGCCGAAGGGCACCGAGCATTTTCTGTCGGATATCCACGGCGAATACGAGGCGTTCCGGCATATTCTGAACAACGCGTCCGGCGCGGTGCGGGAAAAGGTGGATATGCTGTTTGGCAACACGCTGTCGTCGCAGGAGCGGGCGGAGCTGTCCACGCTGATCTACTATCCCGAGGCAAAGCTCAAGGCGGCGCGGGAGCGGATCCCCGATCTGACCGAGTGGTACCGCTTAACGCTTCTGCGGCTGCTCGCGGTCTGCCGGCTTGTCTCCTCCAAATACACCCGCAGCAAGGTGCGCAAGGCGCTGCCTAAAGAATACGCCTACATTTTAGAGGAGCTTCTGACCGGACAGGAGGCGGGCGGCAACCGCTCGGCGTACTATGAAAACATCCTGACCTCGGTCATCGACCTCGGGCAGGCGGAGCGGTTTATCGTGGCGCTTTCGGCGACGATCAAGCGGCTGATCGTGGATCGGCTGCACATTGTCGGCGACATTTTCGACCGCGGCGCGCGGCCGGACATCGTGCTTGATGACCTGATGGCGCACCACGGGGTGGACATCCAGTGGGGCAACCACGACATATTGTGGATGGGCGCGGCGTCGGGCAGCCGCACCTGCATCGCCAACGCGCTCAACAACGCGTTTTCCTACGGCAACCTCGACACGATCGAGGTGGGCTACGGCATCAGCCTGCGGCCGCTGGCGCTGTTTGCCGCCGAGGTCTACGGCCACGGGCATGACGTGAGCTGTTTTCTGCCGAAAGGGCCGGGCGCGGATTCGCCGTATGCGGCAAATTCCCCGCGGCTGGTCGCGCGGATGCACAAGGCGATCGCGGTTATCCTGTTCAAGCTCGAGGGACATATCATCCGGCTGAACCCGTCGTTTCACATGGAGGACCGCCTGCTGCTCGACAAGATCGACTATGAGGCGGGCACCGTGACGATCGACGGCAGGACCTATCTGCTGCACGATCACGATTTCCCGACGATCGACCCCGATGATCCCTACCGTTTAACGCCGGAGGAGGAGCAGGTGATGGAGCAGCTCAAAACGGCGTTTCGCCGCAGCGAGAAGCTGCAGCGCCATGTGGATTTTCTGTTCTCCCACGGCGGGCTGTACAAGTGCTGCAATCAGAATCTGCTGTTTCACGGCTGTATCCCGATGAACGAGGACGGCAGCCTGATGGATCTCGAGGTCGAGGGCAAGCCGCTCCACGGCAAGGCGCTGCTGGATGCGCTCGAGCGGCTGACCCGCCGCGGCTATTATGCGCCGTGGGATTCCGAGGAGCAGCGGATCGGCAAAAACTACATGTGGTTCCTCTGGGGCGGGCGGCATTCGCCGCTGTTCGGCCGCAGCCGCATGTGCACCTTTGAGCGGCTGCTGCTGGATGCACCCGAGACGCACGAGGAGCCGCGCAACCCCTACTACAACCTCTATCACGACGAGCAGGCGTGTCTGCGCATCCTGCGCGAATTCGGGCTGTCGAGTCCGCACAGCCATATCATCAACGGGCATATCCCCGTCCGCCGCATCAAGGGCGAAAGCCCGATCAAGGCGGGCGGTCGGCTGGTCGTGATCGACGGCGGCTTCTGCCGCGCCTATCAGGACCGCACCGGCACGGCGGGCTACACGCTGGTGTACAATTCCTACGGGATGCGCATTATCGCCCACGAGCCGTTTGTCGGTGTGGCGCGCGCCGTCGAGGGCAACCGCGATATTTTGTCCACAACCGTGGTATTTGATGTGATGGAAAAGCGTATCCGCGTTGCCGAGACCGACGACGGCGCCCGCATCGGCGAGCGTATTAACGGACTGACCATGCTGCTCTATGCCTATCAGAGCGGTTTTTTGAAGGAATCCGTCTGACCCGCGCGCCCTTTTTCGTGAGCGTTATTCAACAGACAGTATGATTTTTCGGGGGCAGATCGGGGAAAAATCGGTTTTCCACAGGGTTATCCGGGGGGAAAAGCGCGATAACGGGGGAGTTTTTCACATTTTCCACCGAGTTTTCAACAATCCCGGTGGAAACCGGCGTTGTACAAAGAGTAATACCACCTTTCCGTATAAACGCTCCTTTTTGCGGGGAAACTGAAAACAACCGCGTAAAAAAGGAGATGACTGCCCGATGATCCGAGGAGTGCGCCGGCAGATCGTGGAGATCGCCGAAACCGATAACCCGTTTTTTGAACGGGCATGGCTCGTCGTCCGTCCGGACTGCACCGACGGCGAGGATATTCTGCAGACCGAGGGAAAACGCCTGCTGCGCCATGCGTCGCCCTACAGCGGTATGCGCCGCGCCAGACGGCAGCGGCGGCTGACCGCCTGGCTGACCGCGCTGTTTTCCGCGGGCGGCGGGGTGCTGCTCGGTCTGCTGCTCGGCCGCTGACCCGCCCGTGAAAAAAGGCGCTTCCCCTCTTGATTCTTTGCCCGAAACATGATAAGATAGGCAGTGCGGGCGATCGCCCGCACTGATCGGATCAAAAGGGGTGTGCCTGATGGAAAAACCGATAAATCCCGCGCCGGATACTCAGCCGACGACCGCACCGCACGACCAGCCGACACCGAAATACGGCGTCGTGCCGTTTCTGCTCCGCCTGCTCCAGGGCGCGCTCATCGGCCTCGGCGCCGTGCTGCCGGGCATTTCCGGCGGCGTGCTGTGCGTGATCTTCGGGGTCTATGCACCGATGATGGAGCTTCTGTCCCATCCGTTTGCCACCTTTAAAAAGAATGTGCGCCTGCTGCTGCCGATCGTGCTCGGCATCGGGCTGGGCTTCCTCGGCATCTCGCGCATTCTCGCCTTTTTCCTCAATACCTATCCCGATCAGTCCGTCTGCCTGTTTGCCGGTCTGATCTTCGGTATGCTGCCCTCGCTGTTCCGCGAGGCGGGCGAAAAAGGGCGCAGCCGCGGCTCGTTTGTCTCGCTCGGCGTCGCGTTCGCCGTCGTGCTGACGCTGCTCTGCCTGCTAAACAGCTTCACGGCCGCGATCACGCCGAACATCGGCTGGTATGTGTTCTGCGGCTTCTGCATGGGACTGAGCATCATCGCCCCCGGCATGAGCTTTTCCACCCTGCTGATGCCGCTCGGGCTGTATACGCCGCTGGTGGACGGCATCGGCAGATTTGACTTTTCCGTGCTGATCCCCGCCGGTATCGGCGCCCTGCTGACGATCCTGCTGCTGGCGCGCGCGGTCAACCACCTGATGGAGCGGCACTATTCGCTGGTGTTCCACGCCATCATCGGCATCGTCACCGCCGCCACGGTCGTGATCATCCCGTTTGCGAGCTTTGTAAGCGACGTGATCCCCGCTTTGCAGAATCTCGTCTGCCTGACCGCCGGTATCGTGTGCGCCGTGCTGCTCGACCGCTTCAATTCCCGCTTTGAAAAGCCGGAATGACCCTGCCTGTATAAAGAGACCGGCTTCCCCTTGCAAAGGGGAAGCCGGTTTTTGTCTGCCCGTTTTTACGGCGCCGCCGTAAAACGGCGTCGGCGCGGAGGGGAGGCATGCACGGGTGCAAGTCCGCACCGCCGTCAGTCCGTGCCGTCAGGGTTTTTTCTTTTGCTTTTTCCGTGACGTCTGCCGTCAACCCCTCCGGGCGGGCGCAAGTCCGCACCACCGATAATTCAAGCCGTTAGGTTTTTTCTTTTGCCTGCTTTTCTTTTTTTCCAAAAAAGAAAAGCAGGAGGGAGCGGTCGGCAAAGCCGTCGGCGTTTTTCACGAACAGGATATAGCGGTTCCTGACCGCGGTATCGCCGCTGCGCGCGGTCAGCTCCAGCGTGACCGCACCGGACGGCGGCATCGTGAGCACCCATTCGGCAGCGCAGACCGAGCGCCCGCCGCCGACCGTCACCGTCACCGGCGCCGGCGCCGGAAGCGCCGTGCCGTCGGCAGCGGCAGCAGATACGGTCAGCACCCAGTCGGCAGCCGCCCCCTCGGCGGTCATAAACAGCCGCAGCGCCGCCGCCTCGCCCGGCTCAAACAGCCACTTGTCATAGGCAAGATTCGGATACGCCGGGCGAAACGCCTGCGCGACCGCGTAATACGCGAGCTTCGGCGTGCCGTAATAATCCACCAGATTCGTGCCGGATACGTTCGGCCACGGCTCGTTGAGCTGCCAGATGATGCTGCCGACGTTCTGATAGGCGCGGCGGCGGTTCGCCTCAAGCGCATACCGCAGCCCCTCCGCCTGCACCGCCTGGCTCGAGAGGATAAATTCCTCAAGCGCCGTCTCGGGCAGCGGCCCGAACAGCTCCTGGTCGCGGAAAAACGTGTCCCACATTTCGCCGTGGAACCGCCAGACGGGATTGGCCATCGACTGCACTTTCAGATTCTCCGCAGACAGCACCGTTTTCAGCGAGGACAGCGGGTTCATGCCGTCCACCCCGAATTCGCTGTGCAGCTGGCTGTCCGACCGGTTATAGGTGGTGTAGTGCGCCGTCGGCCCGTCATATTTCCACGGACCGTGGACATCGTAGTTCTGTCCCGGCTTTGTCACATCGAGAAATTCAAAAAAGCCGGTGGCGGAGGTCGGCAGCATCAGCGTTTCGCCGTCATAGCGGTCGGTGATCGCCTTGAGCATCGCGAGGTTCTCATCGTCAAACGTCGCGGGCACCCGGTTTTCATCCTCCAGCTCGTTACCGCCGCACCAGAAGGTCAGCGAGGGGTGCGGCTGCTTTTCCCGCACCGCATGCGTCGCCGTGCGGGCGCACAGGCGCAGAAATTCCGGATCCTTCGAGGGGACGTTGTCCAGCCCCGAGGAGGACTGGATAAACTCCTGCCACACCATCAGCCCGAACCGGTCGCACAGCGTGTAGAACCACTCGCTCCCGATCAGCCCGCCGCCCCAGACGCGGACAAGATTGACGCCCGCCTCTCTGGCAAGCCGCAGGAATTTTTCCGTCCGCTCCGGCGTAATGCGGCCGTAGCAGATGTCGAGCGGCACCATATTGACCCCTTTGATATACACCCGCTCGCCCGAAAATGCCACGCCGTAGGGCAGGCAGCCCGCAGGCGCGCCCTCCGCGCGGAGATAACAGCGGTCGCGAAAGCCGCAGGAATATTCCGCGCGGTCGGACAGCCCCGCTTCATCGGAAAGCGTCACGGTCAGCGTGTAGACCGGCTGCGCGCCCGCCCCGTTCGGATACCACAGCTGCGGCTCTGCGACGGGAAGCACGGCGGCGACCGTCTGCGTGCCCGCCTCCGGCGTCACCGTGCGGGTCTCCTCCGCCACGGGCGCGCCCGCAAGCGTCAACGCCCAGTGCACGGTCACATCGCCCGCCGAAAATACCGTCAGCTCGCTTTCCGCGCGCAGCTCGCCGCCGCCCGCCGTCAGGCGGGTGTCCACCCGGGTATAGTTAAGCGCCGCCCGCCCGAAATCCTCGATCAGCACGCGGTCATACAGCCCGACCTGCACCAGACGGGTGGAAAAATCCCATTTATAGGTAAATCGCGCCTTTTGGGTGTGCGTGCGGCTGGTATAGCCGAGCTGTCCCATCTCCCGCGGCGGCTCATGCAGGATGACCGCCAGCTCGTTTGGCTCCCCGAAGCGCACCAGATCAGTGATATCCGCCGAAAACGGCACATACATCCCCGTATGGACGCCGCAGGGCGCGCGGTTGAGCGTGATCTGCCCCTCGTAGTCGATGCCCCGCAGCGTCAGCCGGATATGACGTCCGCGCAGCCGCTCCTCCAGCGTAAACTGTGTGGTGTACGTCCACCAGAACTGCTCCACAAAGGCGCAGGACAGGGCGTTCATCTCATAGTAGGGATCCGGGATCAGTCCGGCGCGCAGCAGATCGTTATGCACACAGCCGGGCACGGTCGCGGGGATCGGCTCCAGCACGCTGCTGAGGATCTGGCCGGTCTCTGCGGCACAGGTCGCGGTCGGCGCATGCGGATAGTTGGCGCCGAGCGTCCAGTCGGTCAATTCTTTTGTTATCATGGCGTCATTTCCTCAAAAAACTCGGTTTTTGCCGCTTCGGCAGTTATTTCATTTCGCGGGCGATCATGGCAAAGAACGTATAGGGATCCACGACCTTGATCCTGCGCCCCTTGCCCTGCGCGTCCAGCTTCTTCTGCGCCAGTGTGACCGCCTTTTCCACCTGCGTCGGCGTGTTCAGGCAGCACTTCACCGGATAGAACCGCAGTGCCCGGCGGCTGTCGATCATGTCGATGAGCAGATCCGCACCCTTGTCGGCGTCAAACGTGGCGTGGCCCGTGATGTGCCAGTTCTGTCCCATGCCGGATACACCCGTGCTGCCGATGGCGGACAGCCCGGAGTCCTTGTTCG
>CAKUMQ010000019.1 GCA_934667845.1 uncultured Eubacteriales bacterium
CCGCCAGCTTCGCCAGCGCGAGGCCCATCTTCTCCTGACCGGCCTTCGTCTTCGGCTCGATCGCCACGCGGATGACCGGCTCGGGGAACTTCATGGACTCGAGGATGATCGGGTGCTTCTCATCGCACAGCGTGTTACCGGTCGTGGTGTTTTTCAGACCCACGGCGGCGGCGATATCGCCGGCGTACACCGTCTCGATATCCTTACGGCTGTTCGCGTGCATCTGCAGGATACGGCCGATACGCTCGTCCTGATCCTTGCTGGAGTTGTACACGGTCGTACCGGCGTTGATCACGCCGGAATAGACGCGGAAGAACGCCAGCTTGCCAACGAAGGGGTCGGTTGCGATCTTGAACGCCAGAGCCGCAAACGGCTCGGTGTCGGAGGAATGGCGAACCTCTTCTTCCTCGGTGTCGGGATTGACACCCTTGATGGGCGGCACATCCAGCGGAGAGGGCATATAGTCCACGATGGCGTCGAGCAGCTTCTGCACGCCCTTGTTGCGGTAGGACGTGCCGCAGGTGACGGGCACCATGGTGTTGTGGATGGTGGACTTGCGGATGCAGGACTTGATCTCATCGACCGTCAGCTCTTCACCCGAGAAGTACTTCTCCATCAGCGCATCGTCCTGCTCAGCCACATGCTCGATCAGGTCGTTGTGGTATTTTTCCGCCAGCTCCAGCATGTCGGCGGGGATCTCCTCCTCGCGGATATCCTTGCCGAGGTCGTCATAGTAGACATACGCCTTCATGACCACGAGGTCGATGATGCCCTTGAAGGTATCCTCAGACCCGATCGGCAGCTGGATCGGCACGGCGTTGCACTTCAGACGGTCCTTCATCATCTGCACAACGCGGTAGAAATCGGCGCCCATGATGTCCATCTTGTTGACGTACGCCATGCGGGGCACCTTGTATTCGTCAGCCTGACGCCAAACGGTCTCAGACTGCGGCTCGACACCGCCCTTGGCGCAGAACACGGTAACGGAGCCGTCGAGCACGCGCAGCGAGCGCTGCACCTCAACGGTAAAGTCCACGTGGCCCGGGGTGTCGATGATGTTGATACGGTGTTTGGGCACCGTGCCCTTTTTGTCCCAGAAACAGGTCGTGGCGGCAGAGGTGATGGTAATACCGCGCTCCTTCTCCTGCTCCATCCAGTCCATAGTGGCGCCGCCGTCATGGGTCTCGCCGATCTTATGGTTGATACCGGTGTAGTACAGGATACGTTCGGTGGTGGTGGTCTTACCCGCATCAATGTGCGCCATGATGCCGATGTTTCTGGTCATTTCCAGAGAAACCTGTCTTCCCATAATGACCTCCTCCTGTTATTGACAGCCGTGGGGGCAGCCGAAAGCCGTCACCATCTGTAATGGGCGAAGGCCTTGTTGGCATCGGCCATTCTGTGGGTGTCTTCACGCTTCTTGGCCGCGCCGCCGTTGCCGTTGATCGCGTCCATGATCTCGTTCGCGAGACGCTCCTTCATGGTGCGCTCGGAACGGGCGCGCGAATAGGTGGTCAGCCAGCGCAGACCCAAGGTCTGGCGACGGTCGGGGCGAACCTCGATCGGCACCTGGTAGGTGGCGCCGCCGACACGGCGGGCTTTGACCTCCAGCAAGGGCATGATGTTCTCCATCGCCTGCTCGAACACCTCAAGGGGATCCTTGTCGGTCTTTTCGCGGATGATGTCAAACGCTCCGTAGACGATCTTCTGAGAGACGCCGCGCTTGCCGTCGATCATGATGTTGTTGATGAGTCTGGTTACCAATTTGGAATTGTAAAGCGGATCAGGCAAAACATCGCGTTTTGCGATAGAACCTCTTCTCGGCACTTTACTTCCCTCCTTCATAAATATGATATCATCGGTACTCGAAAGTGACATACTCCCGTTGGCCGATCATAGAGGCTCGCCGATCCTCCCCGCCGTCAGAAAAGAGGGCGGGGCTATCTCAAAGAGCCGCTGATCTCAGCCGCTGATGAAAATGTCTTACTTTTTGGCAGCTCCTGCCTTGGGACGTTTGGCGCCATACTTGGAGCGCGCCTGCATTCTCTTGGCAACGCCCTGCGTATCCAGCGTTCCGCGGATGATGTGGTAACGCACACCAGGCAGATCCTTGACACGGCCGCCGCGGATCAGGACGACGCTGTGCTCCTGCAGGTTGTGGCCTTCTCCGGGGATGTAGGACGTGACCTCGATCCCGTTGGACAAACGGACACGGGCAACCTTACGAAGAGCCGAGTTCGGCTTTTTCGGGGTGGACGTTTTGACCGCCGTGCAGACGCCGCGCTTCTGAGGAGAGTTCTGATCGGTGGCGGAACGCTTCTTGGAGTTCCAGCCTTTGAGCAGAGCAGGGGCTTTCGCCTTCTTCGTCAGCTCCTCACGGCCTTTGCGCACTAACTGGTTAAAAGTCGGCAATGGTTTCACCTCCATAATAAAATAGAAATATGAGAAACCGCGCGGGGGCGGCTGCCCCCGGGCGGAATACTCCGATTGAACAGTTTACCACGGACAAGCCCGGTTTGTCAAGCGGTTTTTTGCGGTTTTTCGGTCACCCGCCGCAAAACTTACGCCTCGTTGCCGGTCTCCGCCCCGTCGGACTCCTCCGCGGGCGCGTCGTCCTCGTCGTCAAACAGCTCGACCTCGCCGTTGTCCCCGTCGTCGGTCTTGTCGTCGTCCTCGCTGAGCAGGCTGCGCAGCGCCTCGATATACGGCTCCTCCTCGGCGGGGGCTTTGGTGCAGACCGGCTCGACGTCGCTGTACCGCTGCATACCGGTGCCGGCGGGCACCAGCTTGCCGATGATGACGTTCTCCTTCAGACCGAGCAGCGGGTCGACCTTGCCCTTGATGGCGGCTTCGGTCAGCACGCGGGTCGTCTCCTGGAAGGAGGCGGCGGACAGGAACGAATCGGTCGCGAGAGCGGCCTTGGTGATACCGAGCAGCATCGGGGCGTAGGTCGCTTCGGCAAGCGACTCCTCGCCCGCCTCCATCCGCGCGCGCACGGCGGCGTTCTCCGCCTCCAGCTCGCTGCGGTCCACCGTCGCGCCCGACAGCAGATTCGTGCTGCCCGGCTCTTCGACACGCACCTTGCGCATCATCTGGCGGACAATGACCTCGACGTGCTTATCGTTGATATCAACACCCTGCATACGGTAGGTGCGCTGGACCTCCTGAATCAGGTAATCCTGCACCGCCTGCGGGCCGTTGATCGCGAGGATATCGTGCGGGTTGATCGCGCCCTCGGTGACGCGGTCGCCCTTCTGGATGACCTCGCCCTCGTTGACGCAGATGTGGGAGCCGAACGGGATCGCATACGCGCGCTCGTCGACGGCGCCCTCGGTCTTATCGGTCACATAGACCATGCGCTTTTTCTTCTCCTCGCCGAAGCGGACGGTACCGCCGATCTCGGAGATGATGGCAAGGCGCTTGGGCTTGCGGCCCTCGAACAGCTCCTCGACGCGGGGCAGACCCTGGGTGATATCCTCCGCGCTGGCGACGCCGCCGGTGTGGAAGGTACGCATGGTCAGCTGGGTACCCGGCTCACCGATGGACTGGGCGGCGATGATACCGACCGCCTCGCCGATCGTGACGGGCGCGAGCGTCGCGAGGTTTGCGCCGTAGCAGCGGGCGCAGACGCCCTGCCGCGCGTGGCAGTTGAGCACCGAGCGGATGCGGATGCGGCGGTTGCCCTCGCCGAGCGTATCGGAGATGAGCTTCGCCTCGCGGTCGCCCATCATGATATCGCGGCTGACGAGCACATTGCCGTCGGCATCGCAGAAGTCGTCGGACAGATACCGGCCGACCAGACGCTCGGCAAACGGCTCGATGATGTTGCTGCCGTCGCCGTAGATGTCGTAGACCTCAATGCCGTCATGCGTGCCGCAGTCGTCCTCACGGATGATGACATCCTGCGAAACGTCCACGAGACGGCGGGTCAGGTAACCCGAGTCGGCGGTACGCAGAGCGGTATCCGCCAAGCCCTTGCGCGCGCCGCGGGAGGCGATGAAGTATTCGAGGATGTTCAGACCCTCGCGGTAGTTCGCGCGGATAGGCACCTCGATCGTGCGGCCGGAGGTGTTCGCGATCAGTCCGCGCATACCGGCGAGCTGACGCAGCTGGGCGATACTGCCGCGGGCGCCGGAATCCGACATCATATAGATCGGGTTGAACGGATCCATGCCCGCCTGCAGCGCCTGGGTCACCTTTTCGGTCGTGTCGTTCCACGTCTTGATAACGCCGCGGTAGCGCTCGTCGTCGCTCATCAGACCGAGGTTGTAATAGGAGGAGATCTCGTCGACCTTCGCCTCGGCCTCGGCGATGAACTGCTTCTTCTCGGGCGGGATGGTGGCGTCGCACACGGCGACGGTCAGCGCGCCCTTGGTGGAATACTTATAGCCCTGCGCCTTGATGGCGTCGAGCACCTCGGAGGTGCGGGCGGTGCCGTGCACCTTGATGCACTTTTCAATGATCTTGGACAGCTGCTTCTTACCGACCTTGAAATCGATCTCATAGAGGAAGCGGTCGTCGTCGGTATTGCGCTCGATAAAGCCGAGATCCTGCGGGATGGGGGTGTTGAAGATGATGCGGCCCATCGTCGTCTCGACAAGGCGGCTCTTCTCGATGCCGTCAAACGTCATCGTGCGGCGCACGCGGATCTTCGCGTGCAGCCCGAGGGCGCCGCAGTCATACGCCATGCGCGCCTCGTTCTCGTCGCGGAACACCTTGCCCTCGCCCGGCTCGCCGGGCTTCTCGATGGTCAGGTAGTAGGAGCCGAGGATCATATCCTGCGTCGGCACCGTAACGGGGCGGCCGTCGGAGGGCTTGAGCAGGTTGCCGGCGGCGAGCATCAGGAAGCGGGCCTCCGCCTGCGCCTCGGCGGACAGCGGCACATGGACCGCCATCTGGTCGCCGTCGAAGTCGGCGTTGAACGCGGTGCACGCCAGCGGGTGCAGCTTGATGGCGCGACCCTCGACCAGCACCGGCTCAAATGCCTGGATACCGAGGCGGTGCAGCGTCGGCGCGCGGTTGAGCATGACGGGGTGATCCTTGATCACGATCTCGAGCGCATCCCACACCTCGGGGCGCACGCGCTCGACCATCTTGCGGGCGGACTTGATATTGCCCGCCGCGCCGGTCTCGACCAGGCGCTTCATGACGAACGGCTTGAACAGCTCGAGCGCCATCTCCTTCGGCAGACCGCACTGATACATTTTCAGCTCCGGACCGACGACGATGACCGAACGGCCGGAATAGTCCACGCGCTTGCCGAGCAGGTTCTGGCGGAAGCGTCCCTGCTTGCCCTTGAGCATATCCGACAGGGATTTGAGCGCTCTGCCGTTGGCGCCCGTGACGGGGCGGCCGCGGCGGCCGTTGTCGATCAGCGCGTCCACCGCCTCCTGCAGCATCCGCTTTTCGTTGCGGACGATGATATCCGGCGCGCCCAGCTCGAGCAGGCGTGCCAGGCGGTTGTTGCGGTTGATCACGCGGCGGTAGAGATCGTTCAGATCGGACGTGGCAAAGCGGCCGCCGTCCAGCTGCACCATCGGGCGGATATCGGGCGGAATGACCGGCACCACGTTCATGACCATCCACTCCGGACGGTTGCCGGAGAGACGGAAGGATTCGACGACCTCCAGCCGCTTGAGCAGGCGGGCGCGCTTCTGTCCCGAAGCGCCCTCCAGCTCCTCCTTCAGCTCGGCGGAGAGGGCCTCGAGGTCGATCTCCGCAAGCAGCTTCTGAATATACTCGGCGCCCATGCCGGCGTCAAAGGAATCCTCATATTTTTCCCGCATATCGCGGTAATCCTTCTCGCTGAGGATCTGCTTCTTCATCAGGGGCGTGTCGCCCGGATCCACCACGATATAGGAGGCGAAATACAGCACCTGCTCCAGCAGACGGGGGGACAGATCGAGGATCAGTCCCATGCGGGAGGGAATGCCCTTGAAATACCAGATGTGGGACACGGGAGCCGCCAGCTCGATATGGCCCATGCGCTCGCGGCGCACCTTGGCGCGCGTCACCTCGACGCCGCAGCGGTCGCAGATCTTGCCCTTATAGCGGATGCGCTTATATTTGCCGCAGTGGCACTCCCAGTCCTTCGTCGGCCCGAAGATGCGCTCGCAGAACAGACCGTCGCGCTCGGGCTTGAGCGTGCGGTAGTTGATGGTCTCCGGCTTTTTGACCTCGCCGTACGACCAGCTTCTGATCTGCTCGGGAGACGCCAGACCGATCTTAATGGAGTCAAATACGTTAAACTCTGCCATACTCTACGCCTCCCTTTCTTATTCCTCGTCAAAATCCATGTCGTCCGCGGTGTAGGCGTCCTCGTCGCTCTCGTCATCGCCGAAGCCGTCGTCCTCCGTCTCCTCGACGCCGAAGCCGTCAAGCTCGCTCTCGTCGGTGACGGTGCGGAACGCCTCATCGTCCACGAGCGTCAGATCGTCGTCGTCAAACGTCTGCTTGAGGTCGATCTCTTCCTTGTCCTTGTTGAGCACCTTGACGTCGAGACCGAGCGACTGCAGCTCCTTGACCAGCACCTTGAAGGACTCGGGCACGCCTGCGGGCGGCACGTTCTGTCCCTTGACGATCGCCTCATAGGTCTTGACGCGGCCGACGATGTCATCCGACTTGACCGTTAGGATCTCCTGCAGCGTATAGGCGGCGCCGTACGCCTCCAGCGCCCAGACCTCCATCTCGCCGAAGCGCTGGCCGCCGAACTGGGCTTTACCGCCGAGCGGCTGCTGCGTGACCATGGAGTACGGACCGGTGGAGCGGGCGTGGATCTTGTCGTCCACAAGGTGGTGCAGCTTCAGGTAATACATGATGCCGACGGTGACGGGGTTATCGAACTTCTCGCCCGTGCGGCCGTCATAAAGCGTGGTCTTGCCGCTCGGATCCATGCCGGCCTTTTCGAGCAGCTCGCGGATATCGCTCTCATGCGCGCCGTCGAACACGGGGGTCATGATGTTGATGCCGAGCGCGCGGCAGGCATAGCCGAGATGCACCTCGAGCACCTGTCCGATGTTCATACGGGAAGGCACGCCGAGGGGGTTGAGCACGATGTCCAGCGGGGTGCCGTCCGGCAGAAACGGCATGTCCTCGCTCGGGAGGATGCGGGAGACGACGCCCTTGTTACCGTGGCGTCCCGCCATCTTATCGCCGACGCTGATCTTGCGCTTCTGCGCGATATACACGCGCACGACCATGTTGACGCCGGGGCTCAATTCATCGCAGTTTTCGCGGGTGAACACCTTGACGTCCACCACGATGCCGTATTCGCCGTGAGGCACCTTCAGCGACGTATCGCGCACCTCGCGCGCCTTTTCGCCGAAGATGGCGCGCAGCAGGCGCTCCTCCGCCGTCAGCTCGGTCTCGCCCTTCGGCGTGACCTTGCCGACGAGGTAATCGCCGGCGCGCACCTCGGCGCCGATGCGGATGATGCCGCGCTCATCGAGGTCGCGGAGCATATCCTCGCCGACGTTCGGGATGTCGCGGGTGATCTCCTCCGGCCCGAGCTTCGTATCGCGGGATTCCGTCTCATGCTCCTCGATGTGGATGGAGGTGAACACGTCCTCGCGCACGACTTTTTCGTTGATGAGGACGGCGTCCTCGTAGTTGTAGCCCTCCCAGGTCATAAAGCCGACGAGCGCGTTCTTGCCGAGCGCGATCTCGCCGTTGCAGGTCGCGGGACCGTCCGCGATGACCTGCCCCTCCGTGACCTCCTCGCCGCAGCTCACGACCGGGCGCTGGTTGACGCAGGTGCCCTGGTTCGAGCGGGAGAATTTGATGATCGGATAGGTGTCCTTTGTGCCGTCCGCACAGGTGACCGTGATGTGGGCGGCGTCCACCTCGGACACCACGCCCGCATGCTTGGCAAGGATGCAGACGCCGGAATCGACGCCCGCCTTATACTCCATGCCGGTGCCGACGATCGGCGACTCGGTCTTGAGCAGCGGCACCGCCTGCTTCTGCATGTTGGAGCCCATCAGCGCGCGGTTCGCGTCGTCGTTCTCGAGGAACGGGATCATCGCGGTCGCGACCGACACCAGCATTTTCGGCGAAACGTCCATGAAGTCGACCTTTTCCGGCTCGATCTCCAGAAATTCGCTGCGGTGACGGGCGTTGACACGGTTGCGCACAAAGCGGTTGTTCTCGTCGAGCGGCTCGTTCGCCTGCGCGACCACGAGATCGTCCTCGACGTCGGCGGACATATACACGACCTCGTCGGTGACGACGCCGGTCGCCTTGTCCACGCGGCGGAACGGCGCCTCGATAAAGCCGTATTCATTGATACGGGCGTAGGTGGCAAGGTAGGAGATCAGACCGATGTTCGGACCTTCGGGCGTCTCGATCGGGCACATGCGGCCGTAGTGGCTGTAGTGCACGTCGCGCACCTCGAATCCGGCGCGGTCACGGGACAGACCGCCCGGGCCGAGCGCGGACAGGCGGCGCTTATGCGTCAGCTCGCCGAGCGGGTTGTTCTGATCCATAAACTGCGACAGCGGGGAGGAGCCGAAGAACTCCTTGATCGCCGCCACAACGGGACGGATGTTGATCAGCGCCTGCGGCGTGATCACGTCCATATCCTGCGCCTGCAGCGTCATGCGCTCGCGGATCACGCGCTCCATGCGGGAGAAGCCGATGCGGAACTGGTTCTGCAGCAGCTCGCCCACCGAGCGGATGCGGCGGTTGCCGAGGTGGTCGATGTCGTCGGTATTGCCGATGTCGTAATCCAGCGTGAAGATATAGTTGACGGACGAGAGAATGTCCTTTTTGGTGATATAGTTCGGCACCAGCTCGCGGGCATGGGCGCGGATGGCCTCCTTCAGCTCCTCCTCGTCCTTGTGCTCGTCGAGCAGCGCAAACAGCACCTCGGCGTCCACGCGCTCGTGGATGCCCAGCTCCGCAACGTCAAACGGCACATACTTTTTGATATCCACCATGCCGTTGGTGATGATCTTGACCTCACGGGCCTCGCCGTGGTCGTCCACCGCCGCAAACGCCTCGGTGATACCGGCGTCGTCGAGCATCAGCGCCTTTTCGCGGTCGATATACTCGCCCGCCTCCGCCAGCACCTCGCCGGTGCGGGTGTCGACGATGTCGCGCGCGAGACGGCAGCCGGACAGGCGGTTGACCATGCTCAGTTTTTTATTGTACTTAAAGCGGCCGACACGGGACAGGTCGTAGCGGCGGGGATCAAAGAACAGGTTGTTGAGGTGCTCGAGGGAGTTCTCGAGCGTCAGCGGCTCGCCCGGACGCAGCTTGCGGTACACCTCGAGCAGCGCCTCGTCCGTGCTCTTGGTGATATCCTTTTCGATGGTCGCAAGCAGCTTCGGGCTTTCGCCGAAGAAATCGACCAGCTGCGCATCGGTGCCGAGCCCGAGCGCACGCACGAACGTCGTCACCGGCAGCTTGCGGTTCTTGTCGATGCGGACATAGAACACGTCCACGGAATCGGTCTCGTATTCGAGCCACGCGCCGCGGTTCGGGATGACGGTGGAGGTGAACAGCTTTTTGCCGGTGGTGTCGTAGCTCATGCCGTAGTACACGCCGGGGGAGCGCACGAGCTGGGACACGATCACGCGCTCGGCGCCGTTGATGACAAACGTGCCGCTCTCGGTCATGATCGGGAAGTCGCCCATGAACACCTCGGACTCCTTGATCTCACCGGTCTCCTTGTCGAGCAGGCGGGCGCGCACACGCAGGGGCGCCGCATAGGTCACGCTGCGCTCCTTGCACTCCTCAACGGTGTATTTCGGCTTCTCGTCCAAACGGTAGTCGATGAAATCCAGCACCAGATTGCCGGAATAGTCGGTGACGGCGGCCATGCCGTCGAACACCTCGCGCAGTCCTTCCTCTAAAAACCACCGATATGAATTTTTTTGCACTTCAATGAGGTTCGGCATATCCAGCACCTCATGGATCTTGGCAAAGCTCATACGGGTCGTTTTTCCCAGTCGGACCGGTTTGATATCCACCATTCGCTGATCACTCCTGTCTCTATTCTACAAACGGTATCTCACGATTCTGCCCGAAAATTTTTTCTGCGGCGCCGGGTCGATTTTTATACAATTTTGCCGCCCGCTTTTCGCCGCGCGGGGCACAAAACCCCATTGTGATACAGTCTATCATAATAGCACGCCGTCAAGCGGTTGTCAACCCCTGATCCGGAAAAAATCGCTTTTTTCGGAAAAACACCGGAAAAAACCGCCGTTTGCCCCGATGCGGTGCCGGATTGTCCCGGAAAGAAACGCCCGGCGGCGTTGCTTGAAGTTTTGCCGCTGCGGCGGCGTTTTCCGCCGCTTTTTCGGCAAATGCGCAAACCGCGCCCGGCGGCACACCTTTGCGCCCGCGTTTTCCGCGGGCGCAAAAGGCAGAAAGAATAATTATCCGTTTTCCGGAAATATTATTCCGGCAAAACCGGCGAAGCGGGGCGCGCCGTCTCTGCCGCTCCCCTGCCGGGCGCAACAGACGCTTCCCGTGCAGCGGACGGGGCGAAAAAAATTGGGGGTCGCAAAAATATTTTCTGCCGGCGTTGCTTTTTTTGCCGAAGTTTGCTATGCTTAGATAAAGCCATCGGAGGGGCAACGGTTTCCCTCTCCGATTGACAAAAAAGGAGCGGACGGCAGCATGACGGAATGGGATATGGACACGGACAAGGGCGGGTTTGTCCCGCGCCGCCCGTCGGCGGACGGATCGGCGGTGCTTTGCCGCATGACGCGGGAGGAATTCCGCGACCGGCAGCCGCCCGGACGGGTGCGGCACGAGCTGCTTCACGAGCTTGGCTCCGTGCGCTGCTGCCGGATCGAGGCGGACGCAGACGGCGCGTTCGGCGTGCTGCGCTTTCCGCAGAAGGGGCTGCAGCGCGCGCCGCACCTCACGCTCGGCTTCCGGCTGACGGCGCAGACGCTGATCCTCATCGAGGACACGGGACACCTGCACGACTGGCCGGAAAAAGCGTCCGAGCATCTTCTGGCGCCGCAGACGCCCGCCGAATGCCTGCTGTCGCTGCTGATGCACCTGACGGAGGAGGACATGCCCTTTCTCTCGCATTTGGACGAGCAGATTGCCCGCATGGAGGAGCAGGCGCTGCACGAGGTGCCGGACGGCTTTTTCGAGTCGCTGATGCACATCCGGCACAAGCTGACCGAGCTCGGCGCGTTTTATGAGCAGCTTGCCGAGGTGGCGCAGTTTTTCACCGACGCGCCGGAGACGGCGGGGCGGGCCGGGCTTTGGCAGGCGTTTGCCGCGCGGCTCGGGCGGCGGCAGAGCTACTGCACGCTTTTATATGAATACACGCTGCATCTGCGCGAATTTGCGCAGTCGGCGCAGGAGGCGCGGCAAAACCGCGTCATCGGCATCCTGACGATCGTCACGACGCTGTTTCTGCCGCTGACGCTCGTCACCGGCTGGTACGGCATGAATTTTTCCGGCATGCCGGAGCTGCACTGGCGCTTCGGCTATCCGCTCGTCATTCTGCTGACCGCCGCCACGGTGGCTGCCGAGATCATTTATTTCCGCAAAAAGCATCTGTTCTGACCGTTTTCCCCGCCGGTCTGCCGCGCAGCCGGACGGAAAAACGGCAAACTGTCCGGTCGGCGCTTGGCGTCCGACCGGTTTTTTGGGCGTTTTTTCGGGTCTTTCCCGCCGCTTTTTGTGCCGCGCGGGCAGACCCGGCGCAATTTTTGCGGCGGCGGCAAAAATCAGGGGTTGCAATTTTGCGGTGTTCGGTCTATACTGTTTGGCGAAAAGGAGGAATCCGTCATGGTACTGAACGAATCCGTCAAAACAGCACCGCCCGCCGACACGACCCTGGAGGAAACGGTGCGCCTTTCGCTCGATATCGGCATGCGGATGCTGACCTGCGGCGCAGAGATCAGCCGGGTCGAGGACTCGATCGAGCGCATCTGCACGGCGCTCGGCGCGGCGCAGACGCATGTGTTTTCGGTCACGGCGGGCATTATTGTCACGGCGCTGGACGAAAACGGGCGCAGCGCGACCCAGCTGCGGCGCATCCGCACGGAAAAGTTCGACATGACGCGCCTTGAACAGCTCAACCAGCTCTCGCGCGACCTGTGCGCCGGAAAGCTCGGGGCGGATGCCGCGCGGGAGCGGCTCTCCGCCATCGACGGGCAGAAGATCTATCCGCTGTGGCTGCTGCTGCTTGCCTATGCGGGCATATCCGCCTCTCTGAGCGTATTTTTTGGTGCCAACGCGGGCGACGCCGCCGCAGCCGCCGTCACCGGCGCGCTGCTCTGCCTGTGGGAGCGGCTGCTCGGGCGACTGCATCTGGCGCGGGTGTTCACGACGTTTCTGCTCTCGCTGCTCGCGGGGCTTTGCAATGTGCTGCTGGTCAAGGTCGGGCTGGGCGCGCATTTCGACGCCATCTGCATCGGCAACATCATGCTGCTCATTCCCGGCATCGCCATGACCAACGCCGTCCACGACATGTTCGTTGGCGACATGATCTCCGGCATCAGCCGGTTTTTCCAATCGCTCGTTATCGCCTTTATCGTCACCTTCGGCTTTACCGTCGCGGGGATGTGGATCTGAAAGGAGGAAACGCCATGCCGCAGCCTGTTTTGCAGACTCTGATGGGCGCCGTCGGTTCGCTCGGCTTCGCCATACTGTTCCATGTCCGCGGACGCCATCTCGCGTTCACCTTCCTCGGCGGTCTTGTCGGCTGGGGCGTCTATTGCCTTGCCGCGCTGAGGATCGAAAACGAGGCGCTCTGCTATCTGATCGCCACCGCCGCGCTCGGGCTGTACGCCGAGGGGATGGCGCGGGTCCTGCACTGCCCCTCCCCCGTGCTGCTCGTCACCGGCTGGATTCCGCTCATCCCCGGCGGCTCGCTCTATACGAGCATCAGCGCCCTTGTGTCGGGGCAGCTCGCGGAGTTTACCGACCGCACGCTGCACACCATCCTGCTGATGATCGCGATGTCCGCCGGTATGCTGCTCTCGATGACCGTGATGCACATTCTGCTCCCGCGCCGCGGGGAAAAGGGAAAGCGGTAAGCGTTCGCGCCGCAAAAAGCGCACCGCCAAAAGGGCGCGCCTTCAAAGGGCTGCGCCGCCCAAAATCCATACCGCCCAGCTGCCCTGTGCAGAAAGAGCCGCAAGCCCACTCACTCTGTCGTTTTGCCCCGTATTTTGAACGTTTCGTTCAAAATACGGGGCATTTCTTTCTGTTTGCCCGTTTTTCTTCCCGATTTTTCGAAAGATTCTTCCATTTTCGCATTGACACCCGCCGCCGGTCATGCTATAATGCAACCGGATACAAGCGGCGGAGGGCGTTCCTCTGCCGACTGCGGATAAGGAGGAATGGCTATGACCCAAACCATACGCTTCGGCATTATCGGCTGCGGACTGATGGGGCGCGAATTTGCAAGCGCCGCCGCCCGCTGGTGCCATCTGACAGAGGAGATCGCCCGGCCGGAGATCGTCGGCGTCTGCGACACCAACGAACAGGCGCGCGACTGGTTTGTGCGCAACTTTCCGAGCGTGAAATACAGCGTGGACGACTACCACGAGCTGCTCGCCCGCCCGGACATCGACGCGATCTACTGCGCGCTGCCGCATGTGCTGCACGAAAAAGTGTACACCGACATCATCTGCGCGGGCAAGCACCTGCTCGGCGAAAAGCCGTTCGGCATTGACAAGGCGGCAAACGACGCCATTATGGCGGCGATTGCGGCGCACCCCGAGGTCATCGTGCGCTGCTCCAGCGAATTCCCCTATTACCCCGCCTGCCAGGAGCTGATCCGCTGGATCCGCGAGGAGCGGTTCGGCAAGATCATCGAGGTGCGCTCCTCGTTCTGCCACTCGAGCGATATGGACCCGAACAAGCCGATCAACTGGAAGCGCAAAATCGAGATCAACGGCGAATACGGCTGCATGGGCGACCTCGGCATCCACACCCAGCACGTCCCGTTCCGGATGGGCTGGACGCCGCTCAACGTCTATGCGAAGCTGTCGAAGATCATTGACACCCGTCCCGACGGCAAGGGCGGCACTGCTCCCTGTCTGACATGGGACAACGCCCTGCTCGTCTCCGACGTGCGGGATAAGGACGGCAAGACCTTCCCGATGCTGATGCGCACCATGCGGCTCGACCCGGGCGCGACTGACCGCTGGTCGCTGGAGGTCTACGGACTGAAGGCGTCCGCCCGCTTCTCCACCGACGATCCCGGCGCGTTCTACTACACCGACGCATGGGAAAAGGAGCAGGCGTGGTGCCGTCTCGGCATCGGCTACAAGCCCATGATCCCGACCATCACGGGCGGCATCTTCGAATTCGGCTTCACCGACGCCATCCTGCAGATGTGGGCGGCGTTCCTCTGCGAGCTGACCGGCAAAGAGGTGCCGTTCGGCTGCATGCGTCCCGAGGAAACGGCGCTGTCGCATAAATTGCAGACCGCGGCGCTGATCTCGCACAAAGAGGGACGCGTTGTCACGATCGACTGACCCCGCCGCGGGGTCTCCCCATTATAAAGGAGGTTGTTTTTCATGTATTTCCGCTCTCCCTGTCTCTCCCTGACCGATCTGCTCGGCAAGGCGTATACGCAGCATGTCGTCGCCGCCAACGCGGCGCTTGGCCGCATGAGCGAGCAGGAGGCCGAGGCGCTCGCCGCGCAGAAGGTGGACTTCTTCCCCGAAGAGGCGCAGGCGCAAAGCGACGCGCTGCTCGACAAGGTCGGGCAGACGATCATTCCGCCGTTTGAGAACACGATGGCGGGCGCGCCGACCGAATCCTTCCGGAAAGCCGCCCATCCGCATCTCTCGCCGCTGACCGGCGCCGGGTGCTGCCGCATCGGCGAGGACGGCAGGCTCTATTTCATCGGCAAGAGCGAGCATTATCACGCCTCGCTCGGCCACACCTTCCCGGGCTACCGGCTCATTGACATCGCCCGTAAGCTCGGCATCCTCAACGCGACCCACAACAACACCCGCGGCTACATCACCCGCCTCGCCGAGACCCGCCTCGTGCAGTCTGCCAACGGCATCGACTGGGACGACACCGCAGCGACCGAGGCGGTGCTGTCCTCGACCGCGCCCCACGTCTTAAACCGCGTCATCAACCTCGAGACCGGCAGCCTTGCCGTCGAGGCCGGCGTGAAAATGATGCTCGCCCGCTTCTACCGGCTGGACGCCACCTTCCCCGCGCCGAAGTATGAGGGCCGCGTGCCCGTGTTCTTCGTCATGGCGGACAACGAGGGCGGCAAGGCGGGCAACTACCACGGCACGACCGTGCTGACCCAGACGTTCCGCGGCCTGTGGCCCGAGCTGTGCGATGCCGCCGACCGCGCCGAGCTGTACAAGGTCGTGCCCGTTCGGATCAACGACCTCGCGGACTTCGAGGAGAAGATCGCCCGCTACAACACCGGCAAATACAAGACCGCAGGCTTTTTGCACGAGATCGTGATGATGAACTACGGCGCGATCCGTCTGACCGGTGAGTTCCTGCGCGGCGCCTATGAGGCGTGCCGCCGTACCGATACGCCGACGCTCGTCGACGAGATCCAGTCCTGCATGTGGTACCGCGGCATGTTCCTGTTCCGCCTCTACGGGCTGACGCCGGACTTTGCCATCGTCGGCAAGGGCTTCCCCGGCGGCGAATACCCCGCCAGCAAGGTCATCACGACCGCGGAGATGGACACGCTCAACCAGTTCGGCGCGCTCGTCACCAACGGTCAGGAGGAGTTGGCCTCGCTCGCCTATCTCATCACCATGACGTTTATGCAGGCCAACGGCGACAAGGTCGCGCAGTGCGGCGAGCTTTTACAGCAGCAGCTTGCGGAGATCCACAGCCGCCATGCCGACGTGCTGTGCCGCGTCGAGGGCGACGGGCATCTTGTCGGCCTGCACTTCCACACCGTTGCCGATGCCGCCGCGTTTGCCGAAGCGCTCAACGCCCGCTGCATCGACTCCAGCGCGCAGCTGTACAAAGCCAACTGCCCGCCTGCCGTGCTGCTCAAGCCGCCGGTCATCTCCTCGGAAAAGACCGTCCGCTTTTTGACCGACACCATCGACGAACTGCTGAACAGGAGCTGAGGCTATGCTGTACATCGGACTGGACGTCGGCACGACCGCCGCAAAAGCGGTCGTCGTCGACGAGACCGGCGCCATCCGCGGTAAGGGCTACCGCGAATATGAGCTGAGCTTCCCCCGCGAGGGGCAGGTCGAGCAAAACGCCGAGGACTGGTGGGCGGCTTCGGTCGCCGCCGTCCGCGAGGCGACTGCCGCGCTGCCCGACCGGGCAATGATCCGCGGCATCGGTCTGTCCACCCAGGGCGCGACCATGCTGGCGGCGGACGAAAACGGCAACCCGCTCGCGCCCTGTCTCACCTGGATGGACCGGCGCGCCGTCGATGAGGCGCAGGCACTTGCCGACGCCGTCGGCGCGGAGACGGTCTATAAAAAGAGCGGCTGGCGCGTAAGCCCCTCCTGCGATGCCGCCAAGATCCTCTGGATCCGCCGCCATCAGCCGGAGCTGTTCGCCAAGACCGCCCGTTTTCTCTCCACGCTGGAATTTATGAATCAGCGGCTGTGCGGTCGCGCGGTCATCGACCCGACCAACGCCGCCATCCGCCAGATGCTGGATATCACGACCGGGCAGTGGGATCCCGAGATTCTCGCCGTTTTGGGCATCACGCCCGAAAAGCTGCCGGAGGTGCTGCCGGTCGGCGCGCCGGTCGGCACGCTCACCGCCGCAGCCGCCGAGGCGCTCGGGCTGTCCCGCGATGTCACGGTGTATAACGGTGCGCACGACCAGTACTGCGCCGCTCTCGGCGCGGGCGCGGTCAACGAGGGGGATATGCTGCTCGCCACCGGCACGACCTGGGTCGTGCTCGGCGTGACGGCGCAGCCGCTGTTCACCCCGTCGCATATCGCACCCGGCATCCACCCCGCCGCGGGGCTATACGGCGCCATGGCGTCGCTCGTCAGCGCCGGCTCGTCACTGAAGTGGTTCAGGCGGCTCGTCGACGGCGATTTTGCCGACCTCGACCGCGGCGCCGCCGAACGGGCGCAGTCTGCCGCCGACCTGCTCTGCTATCCCTACCTCTGCGGCGCGGGCTTCCCCCACGGGCAGCCGAATGTGCGCGGCAGCTTTGTCGGGCTTGACCTGCACCACGACAAATACGACCTCGCGCGCGCGCTCATGGAGGGCGTCGCGTTCGAGACGGCGCTGACGCTCGAGGAATTTTCCGCCCGCGGCATGGGCGTGTCCCGCCTGATGATGACCGGCGGCGCGTCAAAGAGCCGCCTGTGGAGCGAGCTGGTCGGCTACATCACCGGCTGCGAGATCTACCGGATGCAGGAGCCGGATACCGGCTGCGTCGGCGCGGCGATGATCGCCGCCGTCGGGCTTCACGATTTCGCCGACTATTCCGCGGCGGCAAAGGCGCTCGTTCATGCCGAGCCGCTCCCGCTGCCGGACGCCGCGCTGCGCGAATTCTACAAAGAAAAGGCGGCGCGCTATCGGGCCGGTCTGACCCGGGCGCACGCCGCCCCGTAAATATGGCTTCGGTTTACTCCGCGGCGCACAGCACCACGCGCGTCCCCCACTCGGTCAGCCGCTGCATCAGCGCCTCCGGCGGTTCACGATCGGTCAGCACCGTGTCGATCCGCCGGTCGCGCGAATAGCTGACGACCGACGCCGCCATGAACTTGCTGCTGTCCATCACGACGATGCCGCGGTCGGCGTTGCCAAGCGCCAGCTCGTTGAGCCGCGCCGTGTGGAAATCCGTCGCCGTGAAGCCGTAGCGGTAGTGGAAGCCGTCCGCCCCGAGAAAGCACTTGGTGAAATGCAGCCCGCCGACCGTCTCCTCGGCAAGATAGCCGCAGAAGTCGCGGCGGTTGCGGCGGTATTCGCCGCCGATCAGGTTCACCTTCATGTGGGGGGAGAGCAGATCGAGGTTCGCAAGCGAGTTTGTAAACACCGACAGCCCCGCAAGCTCCCCCGCCGCCAGCCGTTCGGCCAGCGCCGTGCACAGGCACGCCATCGTCGTGCCGGAGTCGAGATACAGCACGTCGCCCGATTCGATCATCGCGGCGGCGGCGCGCCCGATCTCCCGCTTCTGCACGGCGTACTGCCCCTCTACCTGCTCATACAGGTAGTCCGCCTTCGGCGAGTCCTGCAAAAGCTGGATGCCGCCGTAGCGCCGCACGGCTGCCCCGCTGCTCTCGAGCCGGATAAACAGCCGCCGCGCCGTGGATTCCGACACCCCCAGAAGCGTTCGCGCCTCGGCAAGCGTCAGCGTATGCCGGCGTCCCAGCTGCTCCAAAAGCTGCTGCTCCCGCCGCTCGGTCTTTTTCATCCGGTCATTCCCCTTTCGGTCACCCAATTTGCACCAGTATACTCTATTCCTTTCAAAATGTCAATTATTCTGTCGATTTTTCTTTGATTTGACCGATTCGTTCGTTTCTTTTGCCGGATTTGAATGACACTTCACAAAATTCTGAATGAATCCCAAGTTTTTTTGCAAAACGTCTTGCATTGCCCGCGCGGCTATGCTATACTACGCGCGGAATCAAACCCCGACCGGCAGACGCTGTACGCGCCCGCCGGTCCCACCGCATGAAGCAAGGAGGAATCCGTCATGTTTGGAATGAAAGCCACCCCCTATGATCTCCGCGTCTATGAGGAGCAGCTCGCCGATTTTCTGCCCGACCGCATGATCGACGTGCACGTTCACCTCTGGACTCCGGAAGCACGCAAAAACTATCACCGTTCGGAGAATCTCGTCACCTGGCCGGAGCGCGTCGGTCCCGACTGCACGATCGAGGATCTGCTCGAATCCTACCGGGTCATGTTCCCCGGCAAGAGCATGCGTCCCGTGCTGATGACCACCCCGACCTGCTTTCTCGATATCGGCAACCCGTATGCGCTTGCCTGCGCCAAAAAAGAGGGGCTGCCGGTCATGTACTGCACAAAGCCCACCACCTCGGAGGAAGAGATCCGTCAGGCGTTTAAGGACGGCTTCTGCGGCATCAAGCCGTATCTAAACCATGCTCCCGCCTATATCCCCGCCGACGAGATCCGCATCTACGACTTCCTGACGCCCGCTCAGCTGGAGCTGATGAACGAGCTGCACGGCGTCGTGATGCTGCATATCGCCCGTCCCGGTCGCCTGGCGGATCCGGTCAATATCGCCCAGATGATGGAGATCGACGAGAAATACCCGAATGCGAAGGTCATCATCGCCCATATCGGCCGCGCCTATACCCCCGAGGCGCTCGGCAATGCGTTTGACACACTGCGCCACACGAAGAACCTCTTCTTTGACTTCACCGCGACCACCTATACCCCCGCAATAGCCGCCTGCCTCGAGGCGGTCGGACCGAAACGCCTGATGTTCGGCTCGGATATGCCCATCACGAAGATGCGGATGTACCGTATCACCGAAAACGGCACCTATATCAACGTCATCCCGCGCGGACTCTACGGCGACGTGTCGAACGATCCGCATATGCGCGAGAGCGACGACGGCGAGCATATCACCACCTTCATGTATGAGGAGCTGCTCGCGTTCAAGCGCGCCGCCGAAACGCTGCACCTGACCCGTGACGACGTTGCGGACGTCATGGGCAGAAACGCCGCCCACCTGTTCGGCATGGCGGAATAACGTCACCTTTGGCCGGTCGGTCATTATATCCTATAAATATTACATAACAGGAAAGAGGTCAATGTCATGAATACTACCGAAGTGCGTATCGGCGTTATGGGTACCCTGCGCGGCGCTTCCTATGTGGAGATCTTCACGAAGCTCGAGGGCGCGCGCGTCACTGCCGTCTGCGAGAACAATCCGAAGTCGCTCGAGAAGATCCAGAAGTACATCGACGAAGAGCACATCCAGGTGTTCACCGATTATGACGAGTTCATCGCCAGCGGTCTGTTCGACGGCGTGCTGCTCGCGAACTACTTCTTTGAGCATGTCCCCTTCGCCATCAAGGCGATGGAGCACGGCGTGCATGTGCTGAGCGAGTGCACCCCCGCGCTGACGCTGGCGGAGTGCGTTGAGCTTTGCCGCGCGGTGGAGCGCACCGGCTGCAAATACATGCTCGCGGAGAACTATCCCTTCTTTGCCTGCAACCTCGAGATGAAGCGCCTCTACGACAGCGGCAAGCTCGGCCGTGCGCTGTACTGCGAGGGCGAATACAACCACCCCGTCTCCGCCCATGACAAGAACATGCTCTCCCCCGGCCGTCTGCACTGGCGCAACTGGCTGCCCCGCACCTATTACATCACCCATGCGCTCGCGCCGCTGATGCACATCACGGGCGATATCCCGAAATCGGTCAACGCCAAGTGCGTGTTCGCGCCGGACAGCCTGCGCGGCACCGCCTGCCGTGTCGGCGACCTCGCCGCCATCATGCTGTGCGAGATGCGTGACGGCTCGCTCGCCCGCATCACCGGCTGCTCCGCCTGGGGCGGTCACGGCAACTGGTACCGCATCTGCGGCGAAAAGGGCAACGTGGAGAACGTCCGCGGCTCGCTCGAGCAGATCCGCGTCCAGTATAACGGCTGGCAGATCCCCGAGGGCGAGGAAGAGGTCAACATCCGCGACGCGAAGTGGTTTGACGACGAAAAGCTCAACGCCATCGCGAGCGAAGCCACCCACGGCGGCGGCGATTTCTGGGTCGCCTACTTCTTCCGCAAATACCTGCTCGGCGAATATGAGCCGTTCTTCAACGTCTATCGCGCCGTGACCATGTCCGCGGTCGCCGTCCTCGCTCTGCGCAGCTCTCAAAACGGCGGCAAGGAGTATCAGATCCCGGATTTCACCAAGGAAGAGGACCGTCTGCTCTGCGAGCATGACACCGATTCCCCCTTCCCCGACGAAAACGGCCATGCCACCATGGCGTGCTGCAGCCATCCCGACTACATGCCGACCGAAGAGGACTTCGCCCAGGCGGAGAAGGAATGGAAAGAGGCCGGTCTCATCGACTGAACGGAGGGAAAACGGACATGAAGACCGTGCTTCTCATCGGCGATTCCATCCGGGAGTTCTATCAGGATCGCGTGCGCGAGCTGCTTGACGGCGAGGCACGCATCCTGACCCCCTCGGAAAACGCCCGCTACACCAAGTATACGCTTTGGGGCATGTGGGCGTGGACAGAGGAATGGGGTCACCCACAGGTCGATCTCATCCACTGGAACAACGGCATCTGGGATCTCCACCGCGCCACCGCCGACGGACTGGCGTTTACCCCGCTTGAGGAGTATGTGCGGGAAAACGAGCGGCTGTATACCCAGATGCGCTCCTACACCGACCGGCTGATCTGGGCGACCACGATCCCCGGCGGTCCCGCGCTCGACAACAACTTCGCCCACGCGCCGCTCGTCCGCGGCGAAATGCCGCCGCGGATCAAGCGCACGCTGACACTGCCGCAGGCGATGTGGAACGAAGAGGTCTGCCGCTATAACGACGCGGCACGCCGGATGTACGAGAGCCATGGCGTCGTGATCGACGATCTCTACGCCGCGCTCAGCCCCGATCCCGCCGCTTTCATCAGCGAAGACGGCATCCACCCCTCGCCCGCCGGTGTCGAACGGCTGGCACAGCAGGTCGCCGCGGTCATCCGCGAAAACCTCGCCGACTGAAACCTGTTAAGGAGGACAAATCCCATGAAGATCGGTTTCCTTCCCCTGTATATCGCGCTGTATGACGAGAGCGGCTCTAAATCCCGCGATCGTCTGGAGCCGTTTTACGAGACGCTCGCCTGCGCGTTCGAGCAAAAGGGCATCGAGGTCGTGCGCAGCCCGTTCTGCCGTCTCGCCCCCGAATTTGCCGCCGCCGTCTCCGCCTTTGAAAAGGCGGGCGCCGACGCCATCGTGACCTGGCACGCCGCCTATTCGCCGTCGCTCGAGTCCATCGACGCCATTGCGGGCACTTCGCTGCCCGTGATCGTGCTCGACACGACCGAGACCTACGATTTCAGCCCCGCGCAGGATCCGGGCGAGATCAGCTATTGCCACGGCATCCACGGCGTGATGGACTTCTGCAATATGTTGAAGCGCAGAAACAAGCCCTATGCCATTGCGGCGGGTCACTATCCGACGTCTGACGTCATCGACGACGCCGTTGAATACCTCAAAGCCGCCATCTCCGCGCGCGCCCTCTCCGGCTCCCGCGTCGGACGCATCGGCCGCTCTTTCCCCGGCATGGGCGATTTCCTGATCTCCGACCGCGACCTGCTGACCCGCTTCGGCGTGGAGGCGGTCACGGCTGACGGTAACGAGCTGCGCGAGCTGCGCGAGAGCATTACCGACGCCGAGATCGACGAGGAGATCGCGCGCGACAACGAAAACACCGTCCGGCTCAACGACTTTTCCGAGGAGAGTCACCGCCGCACCGTGCGCAACGGGCTTGCCGTCCGCCGCTGGATCAACAACTACGGGCTTGAGGCGTTCACCGTCAGCTTCCTGGACATCACGCCCGCCTGCGGTCTGGAGATCATGCCGTTTATGGAGGCGTGCAAGGCGCTGGCACGCGGCACCGGCTATGCGGGCGAGGGCGATGTGCTGACCGCCGCCCTGACCGGCGCGCTGCTGCACGGCTTCAAAGCCGCCACCTTTGTCGAGATCTTCTGCCCCGACTGGAAAAACGGCACGTTGTTTTTGAGCCACATGGGCGAGGTCAACTATGCGCTGACCGACAGCCCGATCGAGCTGAAGGAGATCAACTTCAACTACGGCAACGCCCAAAAGCCGGTCGTCGGCTACGCCCGCTACCGCAAAGGTAACGCCGTGTTTATGAACCTGTTCGACTCCCCCGAGGGCTACAAGCTGCTCGTCGCCCCGGTGACGATGGAGGAGCCGGAGGGCGAGGATGCGTTTGTCGGCAATATGCGCGGCTGGATGCGCCCGAACATGCCGACCGCCGATTTCCTGCGCCGCATCAGCGAGGAGGGCGTCACCCACCACAGTGCGCTCGTCTATGACACCACGCCCGAAGCGGTCGCCTATTTCGGCCGCCTGCTGGGTCTGCCTGTCATTCGCCTGTAAGCTGCCATCCCCTCCCGCGGAATTCTTTCCCGGGAGGGGATTACTGCCGATAAGAACCGTATCGGAGCAAGAAAAAGAGAGGGTTTTGCCCATGATGACCGTGCTGCTGGTGATACTGACCATTGCAGGCTACTGCGCCGCCACCATGATGATGAAGGCGTATCAGGTCTCGGTCGGTCCGGGACATTTTCAGACGGCATTTATGAATGTCGCGCTGTCCGGCGCCGTATTTCTCGCCTTTGTCGCTGCCCGCGGCTTCCATCTGCGGCATACACCGCTGACGCTGATCCTTGCCATCGCTTTCGGCGCGGGCATGTGGGTCTATTCCACCATCAAGATCCGCGCCGCCGGCTGCGGCCCGATGGCGGTGCTGACTATGTCCTATGTCATCGGCGGCGTGACCGTGCCGACGCTCTACGGGCTGATCGTGCTGCATGAGCCGGTCATCCCGCACAAGCTGATCGGCGTGCTGCTGATTTTCCTCTCGTTTCTGCCCCTGCTGCTCAAGTCGCGGCATCAGATGGTGTTTTCGGTGCGCTTCTGGGTGCTCTGCATCCTGCTGCTGCTGATGAACGGCGTGCTGATGACCGTTTCCAAGGTGGCGCAGCTCAGATCCGACCCCTCCTGGTCGATGGATTATGTCGGACTGTATTACTTTTTCTATTTTCTCGTCGCTGTGGCGGCGATGGGCAAGGAGCTGCGGCGTCCCGACCCCCACGACATGCAGACGACCATCACGCTGCCCCATCTGCTGATGGCGGCCGCGGCGGGTCTGTTCAATGCGGGCGGCGCGGTCATGAACTATATGCTCTCCTCTCACCTGCCCGCTTCGGTGCAGTTCCCGCTCACCCAATCGAGCATGCTGGTCGTCATCACCGTGGCGTCGCTGCTGCTCTATCGGGAAAAGCCTGACCGCGAGACCGTGCTGAGCCTGCTCATCACCATCGCGTCCATCATCCTGATCTCGGTATGATCAATAAAATGACCGCGTGTACGCTTCCCCGAAAGGGAGCGTACACGCGGTTTTTTGCCAAAAACAGCCGCCCGACTGCTGCTGTCGGGCGGCTGTTTGCCGTATGGTGCATGAATGCTGCGCTTTTTCCCAAAGGGCGGCTTCTCTGCCGATTCACCCGCCGCCCTTCTTTGGTTATTCCATGTGTGCAAGGGTCGTACCGAGACACGCGTCAAACCCCAGTGTCCGATACATTTTTTCATCGCACGGCGCACAGCATACGGTAAGACTCGCTATGCCGTTATCCCGGCACCATGCCTGTGCCGCCGCTGCCAGCTTACGCGCAACGCCCCTGCCGCGGAAGTCCGGCTCGATATAAAAATCCTCATATACGCCTGTGTCCGAGCAGGAGAAGGTGGAGTAGCACCTAGCCACGCTGCACATGCCGACAGCCCTGCTGCCCTGTCTGGCGATAAAGAAGGTGATCCTGCCCTCCTTGACGGCAAGCTGAAGCTGTGCCTGCTTTTCCTCGGTCAGCGGCTCCTCGCCTATTTGCGTTTTGAAGTCGTTTTCCAGCTTCAACAGCTGCCGGTCTGCCGGATCGCGCAGAACCTCCACGGTAAAGGGAATTTCGTCGTTTTCCGTGAGCGCCCCACGGATGGTGATTTGGTTTTCCATGTTGTTTCCTCCTAAAATATATGCGGAGGGTTAGAAA
Organism: uncultured Eubacteriales bacterium; assembly: GCA_934667845.1. GTDB lineage: Bacteria > Bacillota > Clostridia > Oscillospirales > Acutalibacteraceae > HGM12789. The sequence continues at coordinate 24,672 of CAKUMQ010000019.1, forward strand.
GCGTGAACCCTCCATACACGACTCGTTTTCATGAAAAACCACCCTTTCTGTTTTATACTTTACGCATAGTATACCCCATAAGCGCGCGGTTTTCAATAGGTCCGCGGGCATTTCCTGTCGATAGGCGCCTCCCCGGCTCCCTTTTGTAAGGGGGAGGCATAAGCGGGGGAGAAAATCTGCACCGCCTGTAATTCGCACACCTCTCGCCTCCCCTGTGTAAGGGGAGGTGGGTTTGCGTCAGCAAAGCCGGAGGGGTTGCTGCATATACCCCAAACGGGGACGCGCAAGCCTTTTCGCGCCTGCCGTCAACCCCTCAGTCAGCCTAACGGCTGACAGCTCCCCTTGCACAGGGGAGCCCGGGAACGGACTACCCGACTGAAAATCACCATTTCTCGCGCGTGTGGATCGCATCTGTCAGGCTGCACAGGGAGCCGGGGCGGGGGAAAGTTCCCACCGCCTGTAATCCGGGACAAGTAAAGTTTCTTTTGCCTCCTTTTCTTTTCCAAAGAAAAGTAAGTCAGCAGTTGTCACGGTGAACGGGGCGGCGGAGGAGCAGCCGATGGAGCGCGTCACCGTTAAACGGGATCAGCGGATAGAGATAATTGTATCCGACCGGAGTGCGGGTCGTGACGAGCAGCACGAGCATTATCGCCAGCCCGAGCAGCAGCCCCCAGCCGTCCAGCAGGGCGATCAGCACCAAAAGCAGCAGGCGGAACAGCTTAAACGCATACCCGAGCTCAAAATTCGGCTGCGTGAAATTTGCCACCGCCACAAACGCCATGCACAGCAGCACCTGCTCGACAAATAACTCCACATTGACCGCAAATTCGCCGAGAATCAGCCCGCCGATCAAGCCAAAGGCGTTGCTGAGCGCATTCGGCGTGTTGAGCGACGCCAATTTCAGCCCGTCCACGATCAGCTCCGCGATCAGCAGCTGCACGATGATCGGCACCTTGTTCGGCTCACGGATCAGCGCAAATGACAGCCAGTCGGGCGCCGCCTCGGGATGCCGGATCAGCAGATACCACAGCGGCGTCAGGATCAGTGTCGTCAGGAACACGATATTGCGCACAAGCCGCAGATAGCTGCCCACCATCGGCGGGAAATAATAGTCGTTGGTATCCTGCGTGAAGTCGAACACCGACGTCGGCAGAATGATCGCCGCCGGACTGTTGTCCACGACCAGCACGAGCCGCCCCTCGGCGATGGCGGCGCACGCCGCATCCGGCCGCTCGGTGAAGCGCACCTTCGGAAACGGATTATACCACTGCCCGCGCGCTAATGTCTCGTTTAACCCTTCCTGCGCCATGCACAGGGTCGGCAGGTCGATCTTTTGCAGCATATCGCGCACTTTTTTGATCAGCTTTTCGGGACAGACCCCGTCTAAATAGCACAGGAACACATCCGTGTGTGAGGTCGTGCCGACCGTGATCGCCTCGTTGATCAGTTGCGGGTCGCGGATCCGCCGCCGCAGCTGCGCCGTGTTGAACAGCGCCGTTTCCACAAAGCCGTCGTGCGGCCCGCGCAGCACGCGGTCGTCCTCCGGCTCCTCCACGCTGCGCACGGGATATTCCCGCGCCTCGATCAGTATCGCCTCGTCAAAGCCCGCGATGACCAGCCCGATACGCCCCATCGCCACATCAAGCCCGAACGCCCGCAGCGTTTTCTGCCGCCCGACCTCGACATAGGTCACAAATTTCCGGTCGAATTCGACGACGCTCATGCCGGCGGGCACGTCATTTGGGGTCAGCTTCATCAGGAATTCGAGCATTTTTTCCATGACCTCATCCTTGATCAGCCCGTCCGCATAGTAAAGCGCCATCTCCCGCCCCGCCAGCAGCAGCCGTCTCTCCACCATGTCGGTGCTGCGGTCGGTGTGCAGCGTCTGCTCCGCATGCAGGCAATCCTGCGGAAAATCGCCGGTAAACTCCCCTTTTCCGTCCATTGCTCCGCACTCCTTTCCGACTGCATCGGAAAAATACAGCCGGTTGTAGTTTGTCCGCTTTTTTCGGCGGCTATCCCGCGATCTTGTAAAAAACGGTTGTAATGCGCCGCAAAAGATGCTATACTGTAATTACTTATATTATGACAGGGAGGCTTCTTGCCATGCCAGACGAATTCAATCCCACCCAAAACATCCCCGAGGCGGCGTCCGTTCCCGAAACGCCCGCCGCTCCTGCCGCTCCCGAAGCACCGGTTGCCGATATCCCTCCGGTGGCTCCCGTGGCGCCTGTCGCGCCGGTCGCTCCGCTGACGGCACAGACCCCGCAGATGCCGGATCTGCCGCAGATGCCGCAGACGACGGCAGCGCCGGAGGTGCCGTATGCGCAGCCCGCACAGCCTGTACAGACCGTGCAGCCCGCGCAGCCGCCGGTCAACCCCTATTCCGTGCCGCAGACGCCCTATGCGCAGCCGGTGCAGCCGGTACAGCCCGCTCAGCCGGTGCAGCCGCCGGTCAACCCCTATTCCGCGCAGCCGACGCCGTATGCCCAGCCGGTGCAGCCCACTCAGCCTGCGCAGACCGGGTATACCGTGCCGCAGACGGTGTACCCGAATACTTACGCCTATGCCGAGCCGCAAAAGCAGCAGAACAACGGTCTGACCATCGGCGGTCTCGTGCTGAGCATCTGCTCCCTCGTGCTGTGCTGCATCCCGTTTTTGAATTTGATTCTCGCGGGCGTCGGTCTGGTGCTTGCCATTATCGGTCTGCAGAGAAACCGCAGCACCATGGCGACCGTGGCGATCGTGCTCGGTGCGATCGGCGCCGTGATCGGCATTGCCGGCACCATCGCCAATGTGCTCAGCGCCAACGATCTTCTGAACGCGCTCATGCAGGGGTTTTCGGATGAGTTCTCGGACTTTGACTGGAGCAGCTTTGACGAGGAGTTCGACGCTGCCGCCCGCATTGCCCACCTGTTCCGCCGTTGAGCCGCCGTATCGTCCTGTTTGACCTGGACGGCACGCTGACCGACCCCGCCGAGGGCATTATCGGCGGGGTGCGGCATGCGCTCGTCTCGGCGGGACTGCCGGTTCCCGACCGCGCGACGCTCGAGAGCTTTATCGGCCCGCCGCTGATCGCGCAGTTTACCGCCGTCTGCGGCGTGACCGAGCCGCAGGCGCGCGCGCTGCTTTCCGCCTACCGGGACTATTTTGTGCCGCGCGGCATGTGGGAAAACCGGGTGTATCCCGGCATACCGGATATGCTCGACGCCCTGCATACGGCAGGGATGACCTGCGCGGTCGCGACCTCCAAGCCGGAGCCGTTTGCCGTACAGATTCTCGATCACTTCGGGCTGAGCAGCCGCTTCGCCTGTATCTGCGGCAGCACGCTTGACGAGACGCGCACCGGCAAGGATGCCGTCATCACCTATGCGCTTTCGCGGCTTTCCGCCGCACCGGCGGACGCCGTCATGGTCGGCGACCGCTGCTATGACGTGCAGGGCGCCCGCGCATGCGGACTGCCCTGCATCGGCGTACTCTACGGCTACGGCAGCCGGGAGGAGCTGTGCGCCGCGGGCGCGGCTGCTCTGGCGGCGTCGCCGGAGCAGCTGACCGCCATGCTGACTGCCGACACAGGGGAGTTTTGACCGTGCAGCTGTTTTCTTCGCTGACCAAGGTGTTTTGTGACCGCGCGCCGACGGGCGTGACGGTTTCCGATGCCGTGCTCTGCCGCAATGAGGCGTATGCGCTCCAGGCGGTATTTTTTGCCCCGCAGGCGCAGACGGTATCGGTCTGCGTGCGCTGTGACCTGCCGCTGACGGTGTATGCCGTCGGGCAGGTGACGATCCCGCGCCCCGAGGTCGCCACGGACGGCGATGTGCTCGGCACCGCGCCGGGGCAGTATCCCGACGTGCTTTGGCCGATCGCGCCGACGGGGGAGTTGCCCGTTTCGGCGGGATGGCACAGCCTGTTTATCCGCATAAGCGGCGATCTCGCGCCGGGGACATATCCGCTGACCGTGACGGTCGGCGGCGAGAGCGCGTCGGCGCGCCTTGCGGTGCTGCCCGTGTCCCTGCCGTCCCCGACGCTCGACTACACCGCGTGGTTCCACTGCGACTGCCTTGCCGACCGCTATAACGAGGAACCGTTTTCCGACCGGTTCTGGACGCTTTTGGAGCGGTATTTCCGCAACGCGGCTGCCTTCGGGCAGACGATGCTGCTCGTGCCGCTGTTTACGCCGCCGCTGGATACGCCGGTCGGCAGCGAGCGCCGCACCGTGCAGCTTGTGCATATCCGCCGCGAAAACGGGCAGTATGCCTTTGACTTCTCCCTCGTCGGGCGGTATATCCGTCTGGCGCTTGACTGCGGCTTCACGGCGTTTGAGATGCCGCACCTGTTCACCCAGTGGGGCGCGGCGGCAGCGCCGAAGGTCGTCGCGGAGGAGCATGGCGTGACCCGCCGCATTTTCGGCTGGGACACCCCCTCCGACGCGGACAGCTACCGCGCGTTTCTGGCGCAGTTTCTGCCCGCCGTGCGGCGGTTTCTCGCCGAAAACGGCTGGCTGTCCCGCTGCGTGTTCCACTATTCCGACGAGCCGAACGAGGCGCACCTGGCAGCCTACTGCCGGGCACGGGAGGGCGCGGCGCCGTTTCTGACCGGCTGCCGCACGATGGATGCCCTCTCCTCCTATGCGTTTTATGCCCGCGGGCTTCTGGATATCCCCGTCGTTGCGACCTCTGCCGCCGCGCCGTTTCTGGCTAACGGGGTCGATCCGCTCTGGTTCTACTACTGCTGCGGGCAGACGCACGGGGTCTGCAACCGCTTTGTGCGGATGCCGTCCTACCGCAATCGGGCGCTCGGCTTCCAGCTCTACACGGCGCGTGCCGCGGGCTTTCTGCACTGGGGGTACAACGACTGGTACAACACCGCCTCCGCGGTGCTGATCGACCCGTTTTCCGGCGAACCGGCGGAGGCGGACGCCTATCCCGCGGGCGACGGCTATGTTGTCTACCCGGGTGCGGACGGACCGCTCCCCTCGCTGCGCCAGGCGGTGTTCGCCGAGGCGCTGCAGGACCGGCGGCTCTGTGAGCTTGCCGCGTCGCTGTCCTCGCGTGACACCGTGCTGTCCCGCCTGACGGCGGACGGCTGCCGATTCACTTTCGACGACTATCCCCATGCCGATGCCCCGCTGCTGACCATTGTCTCCCGCTTAAAGGCGGATATCGCGGCGCGGCTCTGATCCCGGCGGACAAAGGAGGAGGCTTTTGATGACAGCGGATAAAATATTACAGCGGACGGCGATGGCTGCCCGCCTGATGGCGGCGGCAGGCCCCGCCCGCAAGGCTTCGGCGCTGCGCCTTGCCGCCGCGCGGATCCGCGGGCAGGCGGAGGAGCTGGAAACGGCGGCGCGGCTGGATGACCGCCGCTTTTCCGCCGACACGGCTGCCGCCCTCGCCGACGGGATATTAAAGCTCGCCGATAAGCCCGACCCGGTCGGCAGCGTGCTGTCCGGCGGACGGCGGACGGACGGGCTGACCCTCTCTGCCGTGCGTGTGCCGCTCGGCGCGGTCGGGGTATTAGACGGCGGCGACCCCGCTGCCGTCATCCGCTTTGCCGCGCTGCTGACCGCGGGCGGCAATACGGCGCTGTTCGGCGCCGAGCCGCAGCGAAACCGCGCGGCTTCTCTGGCGGTCGAGCTGTTCCGCCGCGCGCTGCTTGAGGCGGGACTGCCCGCCGACGGCGTGGCGGCGCTGTCCGGCACGGATGCCGCATGGCTGCTCACCTCGCCGGTGCTGCGCCGGCTCGTCGTCTGCCCGGGCGCGTCGCTGACCGCTAAGGCCGTTGGCGGCTGCGTGCCGCCCTGCCTTGTGCTGACCGATCCGGTCACGCACCTGTATGCCGCGCCCGACGCCGAACCCGCGGAGATCGCGGAGCTGGCGGTCGCGGCTGCCGTCTCCCCCATGCCGCTGCACACCCTGCTTCTGCACCGGGAGGCGATAAATGCCGTTTTGCCGCCGCTGCTCGAATGCGCCCGTGCGGCGGGACTGCGCCTTTGCGGCGACGAAACGCTCTGCCGGATGCCGGGCTTCTCCCCGGCGGACAACTGGCGCACCCCCGCGCCCGGCAGCCTGTTTGTGCGCACCGTGGATTCCCAGAATGAGGCGCTCGCCCGCATCCAGCTGTGCGGCAGCGGGCATCTGGCGGGAATCGTGACGCGGGATCTCCGCGCCGCCCAGCGCTTTGCCGCCGGTGCGGATACCGCCGCCGTCACCGTCAACACCGTGCCGACCTGGCGTGCGGAGGACGTGCTGTCCCCCGGCCTTGCGGCGGGGACGGTGCGCGGACCGATCACGGTCGAGACATTTATGACCGAAAAACAGCTCCTGTCCGGCAGCGGACAGGCGTTTTGAAAGGACGGGAAACAGCCATGAGTGATTGGAAAAAACACGACGAACAGCCCGCCGATACCTCTGCGGACGATATGCCGACGCCCGACGACACCCCGACGCCGGAGGACACCGCTGCTCCCGTGCGCTCCGCACGGCGCGGACAGCGCCGCGCCGCCGCCGTTTTGGGCTTTATCACCATGCTGATGGCGGCGTTCGGCGTGGTCTCGCTCGTGATCTTCGCCGTGCTCGGCATCAACCGCTACCGCGAGGAAACGCTCGACGAGGTGGCGTATTTCATCTCGCCGCTGACCGCCTTCTGCCCCGACGCCTTTTCAGATGTCAACGACACCGATCAGGACGCCCTGCTGCTGTCCGCCATCTACCGCGTGACCACGGCGGAGCAGATCCGGCAGGCGCGCGAAAATGCGGCGGAATGCCTCTATCCGCTCGACGACCTCGGGCGTATGCTCGTGCCGGTCAGCGAGATCGAGGACGCCTACCATGCGCTTTACGGCACGGACGCGAACATCTATCACCACACCATCGGCGAGGAGGGGCTGAGCTACACCTACTCCTATGACAAGGACGCCGGGATCTACCACATCCCGCAGGACGCGGGCAACTCGATGTACAACCTTGTGCATGACAAGCTCGGCGGTCTGTTCGGCACCGTCACGGTGGAGGTCGGCTATGTGCCGGGTATGCTCCCCATCGACGAGCGCGGCGAGACGATCCAGCCGACGTTGGCCGACGCGCAGATCATCCAGAAATTCACGCTGAAAAAAAGCGGAGACAGCTACCGCATCGTTTCGGTCACCGACCTGAAGCGGCAATAAATTGCGCAAACACGCCGCCCGGCAAGGAGACCCGACGTCCCCCGCCGGGCGGCGTTTGGTCTGTTAAGAAAAAAAGGAGGGAGTTTTTATGGATGAAGTGACCACCCGTTCCCCCGATGCCGCGGCGGTTGACAGCTCTGCGGCATCCCGTCCCCGGCTGCCCTATGCCCCGTTTCCCGTTGACCTGACCGACCGCATTGCCCTGCCGCTGTCCCTGCTGATCGGCATCGGGACCGCGCTCACGGTCATGATCATGCCACACTGCCCCGATGCGCTGTTCGGCTGCGGCGACCCCTATATCGAGCTTGGCATCGGCGCGGGCGCCGGTCTGCTGCTGCTGTATGCGCTGGCGCTGTGGAGCATCCACGGCATCCCGCGCAGAGCCTACGGCCGCGCGCCGTGGCTGTATGCGGTCAACGCCCTGCTCATCAGCAGCTTCTTTTGGCTGCCGTCCGCCTCGTTCGGCACGGCGCGGTTTTTCTGCCTTTTGGCGCTGATTCTTTGGCATACGCTGCTGCTGTCCGGCGCGCGGGTGACAAAGCCGGTCACGGCGCGAAAGCTGCTGCGCGCGGCAGGGCGGCGGGCTATGGCGCCTGTGGACGGCATCGGCGCGATGCTTGCCGTCATGGGGTTTGTCCCGACGCGCACTGCCGCGATCGCCATAGGCGTGCTGCTGCTCCTTTCCGTCCCCGCCGTCATGTTTATGCCGCTCATTCTCTACGGTGCGAGCATCGGAGGCAGTCTGGACGCCGGGCTGGCTATGCTGCTGCTTTCGATACGCACCATCCACACGATCCACAACGTCTGCGTCGGCTTTTGGGGCGGCTTGCTTTTCTACGGCTGGCTCTTCCGCCTGCGCCACCCCCGCTGACGGGCGGTGTCACGGCAAAAATACCGACAGGCGCTCTTTAACCGCACACTTCCCGTAATACGCCGAAACGACCCGGCAGGGCATACCGCCCGCCGGGTCGTTTTCTGCCCTGCGCCGCTTTTTGCCGCGTCAGTCGAACATCACGTTCGGGTTGAGCGCGGCGGGCGAGCGCCATGGGATACCGTGCTCCCACAAAAACATCGCCTTTAAGTGCCAGTATTCAAAGCAGATGTCCACGGTCTGCGTCTCCGCAATGCGCCGTTCCACCTCGTCGATCACGGCGAGGTATTCGCCGGTCATCTCGACCGGGTCCTGCCGGATGGACTGCCGACAGGCGTCCTGTGCCGCCGACAGCAGCGCGCCGATCCGCTCCTCCGGGATCGTGCCGCGAACGAGCGCGGCAAGGTCGGCGCAGTCGTCCGGCGCATAGGTGTTTCGCGCCTTGACCGCGCGGTAAAAGCAGTCGTCCAGCTCGTCCTCTTCCTCTTCGTCCCCGCCGTCCGCCACCTGCCGCACATGGGCGGACAAAAGCGCCGGGTACCATTTCACGGACATCCCCTCCCGCCCCATGCGGTCATAGCAGTCGGTCAGATAGGTATACACCGCGATCAGGTCGCCGCGCGTTTCGGCGTCCGTGTCCCGCTTCTGCGCGGCGATCGCCGCCATCTCCGCCAGATACGGGCTGTCCTTATAGGTGGGCGCGGCACATTTATGCGCTTTGTTGTTTTCGATCGCGGCATGCAGCGCCGCGATCCGGTCACACTCCGCCTGCGTAAACGGCATCGCTGTCTCCCCCTTTTGCCGGTCACGACCGGTCGATCACAAAGCGGATCCCGTCGATCCGATCCGCCCCCTCGCCGAAAAAGCAGTAGGCGTAGCCGTCGATGCTGTCGAGAAAGCCGGTGTCTGCGGCGAGCGGGTCAAATTGCAGCAGCAGCTCCCCGCCCCCGTCACAGCCGGAGGAGGGGACGCCGAACAGCCGCGTGCCGTCCGCGTCGTCCGCCGCCGGGGCAAAATGCATGAGCCAATCTGTCTGCAAATGGGCAAACCGCGGCTCGACAGAATTAAAATCGTCGATCACGACCCGCGGCTCGTCCGCGCAGTAATACGCCATCGTCTGATAGGGATACATCTCCACGTCGAGAAACAGGTAGAGATAGCCCGTGTGCGGCAGGCGGTTTTCCGTGTCCAGCGCCGCAATGTCCGCCAGCCGCAGCTGGGCAAAAAAGATCACGTCGTCCGAAAACCTGTCCGCCCAGCCCTCCGGCAGCGCGGGCGCGCCGAAGAATTTGCTCGCGCCGAGGTCGTGCGCGCCCTCCGCCTTTTTCAGTGTAATGCCGATCGCGCCCATGCGCTTTTCCTCCTTATTTCAACCGAAAATCGTAGATATAGCCGCCGTCGAACGAGCGCGGGCGATAGGTCAGCTCCCCGCCCTTTTCGAGCGTCCATGTGCGGTCGTATTTCGGGTCGGCGCAGTGCACCGACAGGGTGATGCGGTCGTTTTCCACCGCGTCAACCGTAAACCGCCGCCCGCCCCTGCCAAACGGGGGCAGCGCCCCGACCGCGCAGGGAAAGCTCTCCTCGGCGGTCACCTTTTCGCGGTAGCCACCGGCGATGCGGTTGATCCCCCACGCCGTCTCCCGGATCTTCAGCTTCATTCTGCCTCACCCTCGCTCTCCTCGCCGCTCTTAAACAGATAATACGCCGCCTTTTTGCCGTCGGGCGGGATGTGCAAAAGCCCCGCGGTATAGATCTCATGCAGCCGTATCGCGGCGGCGCGCACCCCCAGCTCGGCGGCTTCGGCGTAGAGCAGCAGCGCCGCATCGATGTCGCGATCTGTCCCGAAGCCGTTTTCGGTGAGATACGCTGCCTGATACATCGCCTCGCCGTCACCCGCGTCCGCGGCGCGCGAGACCCACAAAAACGCCTGCGCGTCGTCCCGCTTGTCGGGGTAGCCGAGGTGATACGCCATGCCGAGCGCGTTCATGGCGCCGGTGTCGCCTGCCGCTGCGGCTGACCGGTACCACACCATCTGCGCCCGGTGCTGCCGGACGATCTTCCGCTTCGGCGGCCTGCCCGGCGCGGACAGCTCCCGCAGCTGCGCCGCCTGCTGCCAGAAGGGGACGGCGGTATCCGCAAGCGCCATATCGCCGAGCGCGATCATCGCCGCCGCGCTGCCGTTTTCCGCGGCACGGCGCAAAAGCCCCTCCGCCGCCTTTTTGTCATAGTTTTCGCCGTCGCGATCCGCATACACCCGCGCCGCCGCGATCAGCGCGTCGGTCTGCCCCGCCACGACCGCGCGGGTAAACCAGGCGGCCGCGCCGTCGGGGTCATTCTCCCGTTTGCACAGCTGCGCCATCTGCCAGAGCGCGTCGCGGTCGCCGTCGTCGATCCGCGCCTGCAGCGCGGCGCGCGCGTCCTCTGCCGCCTGCGCCTCTTCTGCCCTGCGGCGGCAGGCGTATTCGCGCTCCTGCACGCTGCGGCTGGTCGACACGCCGCCGTAGCAGCGCGCAGCCTCGGCAAAGTCGCCGGCAGCTTCGGCGAGAAAGCCCCTGCGCACCAGCACGTCGAAGTTATAGCCGTTAAACGCGCCCGCGTCGATCCGCTGCGCCTGCCCACACTGGAGCTGCACCAGCTCCGGCACGGAAAAATAGCAGCCCGCAAAGGCGGCATCCGCCTCGTTCCCGAGCGGAAAATCACCGTCAAGAGCGGCATCCTCGCGCTCGCGCGCCTCGGCAAACGCCGTGTAATACGCCTCGTCATGGCAGGGCGACGGGACATACGCCGCGCGCTCGCAGCAGAGCGCACAGGCGTCCTCCGCGCGGCGGGTCAGCCGCTCGCAGAGGGCTTTGTCGGCGGGGCACTCCCGCGCTGCCGCCGCATATGCCGCCGCCCACTCCGCCGCCGCGGCTTTGGGGTCGCCGCCGGGCTTTAACGCCAGTACGGTCTCGGGTCTCATCGTCAACCACTCCTTATGTTGGGTCTATGCCCGCGCGCCGCCGGGGCAGCCGCCGCTTACAGCGTACCGGATGGCGTTTCGCTGTCCGCCGTTTCGCCGTCGTCCGGCTCCTCCCATCCGGCGGGCGTCAAAAGCGCGCGGCCGCAGTCGAGGCAGACGGTTTTTCCCCGCCGGCGGTCAAACGGATTGCCGTAGTCGCCGCCCGTCACGGTCAGGCGGGGCGAGCCGCAAAACGGGCAGGTCAGCACGGGTCCTCCCCCTTTTCTGCCGCCTTCAACAGGTCGATCAGGGCGGCGATGGCGTATTTGTGCCGGCAGTTTTCCTCCCATTCGCGGGTCTGCTCGTCCTCGATGCCGCTCATGAGCTTGTTTGCCATCGCGTCCCCGTAGCCGCTGTTTCCCGCCTGCCAATAGGCGTCGCCAAGGCGCTTCAGCTTCTGCTCCGCCGTCATTCCCGGTCGGAGCAGATAGGCAAGCTCCGCCTCAAGCGCCTGTATGCGCTGCGCCGTCTCCTCCGTCATGCTTTTGCCGCTCCCTTCGTCTGCTTTTGTCCACACCGCCTGCCACTCGTCCACGCCCGTGAACCAGGGACCGTCATACGACCCCTGATATTCCCGCCGCTCAAACAGGACGTTGACCCCCTCGCGGAGCGTGTATGCCGTGCCGTCAAGGCGTATGCGCAGCGCCCCGTCCTCTGCCGCCGCGATCTCCAGAGGATAGCGGTATTTCGGCACATAGCCGGAAAAATCGACTGTGTAGCTGCCGGGCGCATCCGGCAGCGTGACCGTATAGCGGTGCCGGTCGGAGGGGTGATCCTCCCCGATGCTGCCCTCTATGCGAAAACTCAGCGTGCCGGGCGCCGTGTCGTCTGCCGGCGGCTTGTCGAGGATGGTGTTGTAAAATTCCCGTTTCATAAGCCCCCTCAGCCCTCCGCCTGCACGCGGGCGTCGTCATCAAAGGTGTAGTCCGCTATCCACGCTTTGGCTGCGGGACAGCCTGCCGCCGCAGCCGCCGCGATCCAGTCTGCCGCCGCTGTCATGTCCTGTGCCGTCCCGCGCCCCGCGGCGCAGCGCAGTCCGAGCGCATACATCGCATAGGTCTTGCCCATTTTGGCGGCCTTGATCAGCCGCCGGAGCTTTTTCGACTTTCCCATGTCAAAAACCCGCCTTCCGTTTTTGCCCGCGCCGTTTTTGCCGCCCCCAAGGTGACGGTTTAGCTGTCTGCCCGATAATGTGCGGCGAACATAACCGCTTTATGACAAAAGTATACATGAACTTTTTCGGTTTTGCAAGTATTTTTGCCGCCTTTTCCCTTTTGCCTGCCCGCCGCACAAAAAAATACCGCCGCAAGCCCCGAAAGGCTTGCGGCGGTATGCGCATTTTTGCGGTTTTCCGGTCGGGCTGCCCTTACTTCGCGTAATCGACGGCGCGGTTTTCGCGGATCAGGTGCACCTTGATCTGACCGGGGTAATCGAGGTTGTCCTCGATCTTTTTGGCGATATCGTGCGCGAGCAGCGTCATCTGGTCGTCCGTCACCTTGCTCGGGGAGACGATGATGCGCACCTCGCGTCCCGCCTGGATGGCGAAGGAGCGCTCGACCGCGTCAAACTCGTTGGCGATGGACTCCAGCTTCTCCAGACGCTTGATGTAGTTCTCGAGATTCTCGCGGCGCGCGCCCGGACGGGCTGCGGAGATCGCATCCGCCGCCTGCACAAGGCAAGCCACGACCGTGCGCGGCTCCACGTCGCCGTGGTGCGCCTGAATCGCGTGGATGACCGCCTCGCTCTCGCGGTTCTTGCGGGCGATCTCGACGCCGATCTCCACATGGGAGCCTTCAACCTCGTGGTCGATCGCCTTGCCGATGTCATGCAGCAGTCCCGCGCGGCGGGCAACGACCGGGTCGATGCCCAGCTCGCTCGCCATCATGCCGGACAGGAACGCGACCTCCATCGAATGGTTCAGCACGTTCTGCCCATAGCTCGTGCGGTAACGCAGACGGCCGAGCAGACGCATAATCTCCGGGCTGATGCCGTGGAGACCCGTCTCCAGCACGGCGCGCTCGCCCTCGGCCTTGATCGTCGCCTCGACCTCGCGGCGCGCCTTGTCGACCATTTCCTCGATGCGGGCAGGATGGATGCGTCCGTCGGAGATCAGGCGCTCGAGCGCGATGCGCGCGATCTCGCGGCGCACCGGGTCAAAGCCGGACAGGGTGATCGCCTCGGGCGTGTCGTCAATGATCAGATCGACGCCGGTCAGCGTCTCGATGGCGCGGATGTTGCGGCCCTCGCGGCCGATAATGCGCCCTTTCATTTCGTCATTCGGGAGCGGAACGACCGATACGGTGGTTTCGGCCACTTGATCCGCCGCCACACGCTGGATCGTCTGGGAGATCAGCATGCGCGCCTTCATATCCGCTTCTTCTTTGAGCTGGCTCTCGTATTCCGCGAGCTTGAGCGCCTTTTCGTGGGTCAGCTCGCCCTCGAGATTTTTGAGCAGGTAGTCCTTCGCCTGCTCCTGCGTAAAGCCGGAGATGCGCTCCAGCATGTCAAACTGGCTCTTTTTCAGATTTTCGAGATCCGCAGCGGCGGACTCCATATCCTTCTGCTTCTGGGCAAGGGTGTTTTCCTTTTTCTCGCAGTTTTCGAGCTTGCGGTCCAGTGTCTCTTCCTTTTGCTGGAGCCGGCGCTCCTGCCGCTGCACATCGCTGCGGCGCTCCTTCAGCTCGCGTTCACTCTCGTTGCGCAGACGGTAGATCTCGTCCTTTGCGCTCATGATGCTTTCTTTTTTCTTGGTTTCCGCCTTGGCGGCAGCCGCCTTGAGGATCTCCTCCGCCTGCTTTTCCGCAGAGCCGATCGCCGCCTCCGCCTCAGTCTTCCGATCTGTATAGCCACGCCGGTAGCTCTGCTTGCTCAGAATGATCGCCGCGATCCCGCCGATCAGCAGCCCGCCGACTCCGCACAGAATATACCAGAATATTTCGGGCATGAACCAACAACACCTCCTGTTTTCTTTTTTTATGATAGGATCCGTTTCAATAGACAACGCCATCGGGAGTACAACGGTTTTCGGAGGAACCGCGTTATCATCGGCTTTGCTGCCCTCCGCTTGGAATACGACAGTATTCCCCGGTCGGGCGCCGCGCCGCTGAAAAAACGCTGTTCGCCGAAAAGCTCCGACCTGAAACAGGAAGATTTTCCTGTTTCAGAAGCCGAAGAACGTAGCTATACTTGCCGTATGGCGAGTGATGAGACAAACAAAACGGGGAAATGTGCCGTTTCAGGAACTGTTGTGCCCCGATCGTTTTGTCTATGCAAAGGGAGGAACACTCTCCTCCGCTTGGGTTATTCCACAGCCACCGCACCGTTCGGTGAAGCTATACACCCATCATTTATTATACCATAATTAAAACAGAGTGTCAAGGCGGATCGCCCGCGTTTTTTGCCTTTTCGCCCAAAAATCACCGCAGCGGCATCGGCAAGCACCCGTTCCGCACAGGAAAAAGCGAAAAACGGCGGCAGACCGGTCACAGTCTGCCGCCGTTTTATATTGCCGCGGTCGGCGGAATCAGTCGTCCCGCTCGATCTCATAGTCGAGAATTTTGCCGGTAGCGGCGTCAACGGTGATCTCGTATTCGTTTTCGCCGCTGACAAATTCCACCTCATAGACGGCTCTGCCGTCCTCGAAGTCCGGCTCGATCTCCGTCTCCCGCACCTGCGCCTCGGTCAGCCCGGCGCGCTTGAGCGCCGCCGCGAGCGCTCCCGCATAGCCGATGTCGGCGGGTCTTGTCGCCTTTGTCGCCGCCGTCGTGCTGCCGGACGGCTTGGCTGCCGGTGTCGTCGCGGACGGGCGGCTGACCGGCGCATCGTCGTCGATGTCCTGCTTTACGGAGAGGATCGCGCCGGTGAACGCGTCGAGCTTGTATTCATATTCGTCGCCGCGCTCGTTTGTAAGCTCGACCTCGTAGTGGGGCGGGGTGTCGTCCAGTTCGGCATCCGTCTCGCAGGAGAGCAGCTTGACCGCAGACGCCTTGGCGTAGGCGGCTTTGGCAAGCTCCTCCGCCTTTTGCAGCCCGATGGGCAGGGCGGCGGCGCCGGTTTTTAAAAGATCCTTCAGCTCGCCGACCGAGAGCTTGGCGAGGGCTTCAAAGCTCAACGCGGGGTTTTTCTCCCGGATGCGGCTGACCAGCGCCGCCTTTCCGGTGGAGATGTGGTTTTGCTCCGCGAGCTTTTCGAGCGTCTCGTCCTGCGTCACGGTCTGCGTGAGCACGGCGGCTTTGGATTCGCCGGACTGCAAGATCGCGTCCACGGCGGCGTTTAGCTCGCGCCGCAGCTTTTCCGCCCGCGTCATGTCGGTGTCCTCGACCGAGATCATGAGGGCGGAGGATAGGCGGGTCAGGTAGCCGCTGCGCAGCAGGCTGCCGACGACGGCGTTAACCGCCACATCGAGCTTGGCGTTTTTGAGGTCTTTGCCGCCGTCCATGTCGGCGAGGACGGCTTTGGCGTCGTCGTTGAGGGGGGTGCAGGCGATGACGCGCTCGCGGCTGTCGACCTTCAGCTCAATGCTGGGGTTGACGTCGAGAGAGATGACGGAGGCGACCGCGTCCGTCTGCCGCAGGGCAAGCAGCGCACCTGTGCCGAGCAGCAGCAGGGCGAGGCAGGCAGCGATTGCGCCGATCCGTCTGCGGCGATGTGTGGTTGTCATAACGGTGATTCCCGTTCCTTTCCGCTCATGGCAGCGGGAGAGAACGCCTTCTACGTCGTTTGGCGCCGTCTTTTGCAGGGCGGAGGCCAGCCGGTTTTCTATCTTGTTGTCCTTCATCGGGCGTCATCTCCTTGTGTTTTCTGCAAATGCGCGCGCATTTTCCGCAGCGCACGGTGATATTTGGACAGGACGTTCGGCAGCGGCAGATCGAGCAGGCGGGCGATCTCGCGGTGATAGAGGTCCGCCGCGGCGTGAAGCAGCACGATGCGCCGCTCCTCTGCGCCGAGCACCGCCAGCGCCTGCTGCAGCACGGCACGCTCGTCGGCGTCGAGGCCGCATTCCTCCGCAGGGATAGCGTCCCATGCCTCCTCGTCAAGTGTCTCCTGCCGTCCCTCCCGCCGCAGCCGCATCAGACAGAGATTGCGGCAGACCGCCAGGATCCAGCCGAGCGGCGATCCCGTCGGGCGGTACTGCCCCGCGCAGTCCCACACCCGCACGAACACGTCCTGGGTGATGTCCTGTGCGTCGTGGGCGTTTTTGAGATAGGACAACGCGAGTCCGTATACCGCCGCCCGGGTACGGTGGTATACGTCGCCGAGCGCCTCCGTGCTGCCGTCGGCGACGGCAAGCAGCAGCGGCGCGAGCGTTTTCGCGTCTGTCGGCTCATATAGCGATGTCAGCGCAGTGTCTGTATGCATAGACCGTTCTCTCCTGTCATCCATGTAATGCGCGGCGGGCGCGGTTTATTGCAGGCGGAGAAAA
>CAKUMQ010000020.1 GCA_934667845.1 uncultured Eubacteriales bacterium
GGTTTTCCGGCACCAATGCATCCAGATCAACAATGATCAGCTCTCGCCGTGCGTCTTTTCTCCGGTCTTCCATGAAAACACCCCCGTCTCCTCTATTATACCAGAAACAGGGCCGTTTGGGTAGTTTTTTGACAGGCTGAGACCGCCTGCGCTTTTAAGCGCAGGCGGTCTTTTTTGCAGCCCGATTTTACCCGGACGGCGAAAAAGCGGGCTTTTGCCGACAGCTTTTGCGGTCTTTGGCTTCCCCTCGCGGCAAGCATCCAAAAAATTCCAATTTCTTCCAAAACAACTGCGCTTATGCGGGGAAATTGTGACAGGATCAGCTATGGCGGCGCGTGTATACTGTAGTGGACAAGCCGGAAAGGGGCGGACGGAGAAAATGAAGCAAAAAGCACTGGTGAGCGGACAGGCGGTCACGGGCGCCGGAGGGCAACTCAGACGCGAGGAGAGCGGGGCACTTCTGACCCTGCTTTGCGGATGCGTGCTGGGCTTTTTGCTGCCCCGTGCCGCCATCGGCGGCGTATGCGCGCCGTTCGGCGTGGGGCTGGCTGCCGCGGCACGGGGACGGAAAGCGCCTGCCATCGGCATTTGCACCGTGCTGGGGTATCTGACGGCGTTTCCGACGACGGAGGCGATGTGGTATGCGCTGGCGGTCATATTGACGGCGGGACTGCGCTGGGTGAGCGATGCCGTGCCGCGGCTGAAAAAGAGCCGCGTGTTGCCGCCGGTACTGGCGGGGGCGGCGCTTTTACTGTCCGGCGGGCTGATCGGCGGCGCGGGAGGAGGAAAGCTGATCGGGGCGGTTCTCTGGATCGGCGGCGGGGTGCTGGCGGCGGGCTTTTGCCTGCTGTGCACTGCCGCGGCGCAGGCGGAGCGGCCGAACGAAGCGGTCGGCGTGATCTTCGCGGTCGCGCTGACCGCCGCCGCCACCGTCGAGGTGGGCGGACTGGCGCCGGGGCGTATCTTCACGCTGGCGGCTATTTTGCTGCTGTCCCGCGTCGGCGAAACGGGCGACGGGACGGTGTTCGGCGTGCTGTGCTGCCTGTTTTCGGCGCTGACCGCGCCGACGCGCGTATTTTATGCGCTGACGTTAGCCGCCGCAGGCTGGCTCGGGGAGCGGGCGGCGCCTGCCGGGCGGCCGGCACAGGCGATACTGCTGCTGCCGACCGGCGTGCTTTGTCATGCGCTGTCCGGCGAGGGGGAGCAGCTGCTCGTCGGCGCCTATGAGGCGCTGACGGCGGGCGTGCTGCTGCTGATCGTGCCGCCCACGTGGGAGGAGCGCCTGCGGGAGCGGCTTGCGGGACGGAGCGGCGACAGGGCGGACAGCTGGCAGCTTCTGTGGCACGACCGGCTGGATCTGGCGGCGGGAACGCTGCGGGAAATGACGCAGACAGTGGAGACGGTGTCGGAAAAGCTGAGCGCGCTGACCGGACCGACCCTGTCGGATGTCTATGCCGGGCTTGCGGACAGTGTGTGCCGCCATTGCCCGAAGAAAATGCTTTGCTGGCACACCCGCGGTGCGGAAACAACCGATGAGTTAAACCGCCTGACGCCCCGTCTGCGGGAGGGCGGACGGCTTGATGCGGCGTGGCTTGGCGGCGCATTGGCGGACTGCCCCGATAAGGAGCGGCTGGCAGCCGCCGTCAGCGCGGGCTATCGCGCCTATCGGGTGCGGGAGGGCGCATATGCGCGGCTGGCGGAGCTGCGGCGCGGCGTGACCGGGCAGTTTGACGAGGTCAGCGGACTTTTGGAGGAGTGGGCGGATCGCGCGCAGGAGTCGGATGCCTATGACTGGGCGGCGGCGCGCCGTGTGCGCGAGGTCTGTCAGGGACACGGTCTGCACGGCGTGCAGGCGGACTGCCGCAGGACCGGCGGCGGGCTTGCAGTGCAGCTGTGGATCAACGGCGCGGTGACGCCGAGCCGGCAGCTTTTGCGCGAGATCGGCGCGGTGTGCCGCCAGACATTCGACGAGCCGGTGACGGTGCGGGCAGAGGGGCGCACCTGTGTGCGGCTGTGTCCGCCTCCGCGGTTTCGCGTGCGTATCGGTACGGCGCAGCACAGTTGCGGTGGTGCGGCACTGTGCGGCGACGCAGTGGAGCAATTTGCCGACGGAAACGGCCGCGTGACGGCGATCCTCAGCGACGGCATGGGCAGCGGCGGGCGCGCCGCCGTAGACGGCACAATGTGCGCCGTGCTGACCGAGCGGCTGCTGCTGGCAGGCTTCGGCGCGGACAGTGCGCTGCGGCTCGTGAACACGGCGCTGATGGTGCGGGCGGGCGAGGAGAGCCTGTCCACACTGGATCTTCTCGAGGTCGATGTGTATTCCGGCGAGGTCGTCAGCCGCAAGGCGGGGGCGGCGGCATCGCTGCTGCGCTCCCGCGGGCGCGTCTCGCGCATCGAGCAGACGTCACTGCCGGTGGGCATCCTCAGGGAGGTGCGCTTTGCGGAATACCGCGACCGCCTGGTTGACGGCGACGTGCTGCTGCTGGTCAGCGACGGGGTGTACCTCGGCGGCTCGGGCTGGGTGGAGGAGCTTTTGGCGGCATACCCGGCGAAGCGCCCGCCGCAGGAGCTGGCGCAGGCTGTCGTGGCGGAGGCGCGCCGCCGGGCGCCCGCGGGCAGAGAGGACGATATGACCGCCGTGGCGGTGCAGATAGAGGAGTTTCGCCGCTGATCTGACCGGAGCAGCCGGATCCGCCTAAACAGGCGTGTTTTTCGCAGCTGTTTCGTCCTGTACGGATCACTTTCTGCACAGGGCTTGACCATAAAAAGCCGCCCTCTGCCGGTCGTTTCCGGCGGAGGGCGGCGCAGTGCGTTTCGGCGGTTATTTTGCGGGCGGGTCGGCTTCCAAACGGTAGATGGGGAAGCCCTGTTCGCTGAATTTGCACTCATACTCCGTGACGATGTTGCCCGGGCAGTCGTCAGCGTGGAGATCAAGCGACAGATCGTGCAGCAGCCAGCCGCGGGCGGACAGCTGCTCGATCGAGAACGCAAACAGCTGCCGGTTATCGGTCTTTTGCCACAGGGACGCCTCGGGCGCGAGCAGCTGCTCGTACAGGGCGAGAAAACGGGCGTGGGTCAGCCGATGGGTCTTATAGCTCGCCTTGGGATAGGGGCAGGAGAAGTTCAGGTACAGGCGGGACATGCTGTGCGCGGGGAGGTAGCGGCCGAGATATTCCGCGCTGCAATGCAGGAAGCGCACGTTGCGCAGTCCCGCCGCCTGCGCTTTTTCACAGGCGGGTACGATAACGTTGGCGACCTTTTCAACGGCGATGAAGTCAGTGTCCGGCCGCCGCGCAGCCAGCTCACAGATAAACTGTCCGCAGCCGCAGCCGACCTCCAGCTCCACGGGGGCGTTTCGGCCGAACAGGGCGGGCAGGTCGAAAAGGTTGCTGCCGTCTGGCGCGGCGTCGAAGCGCAGATCGTCGTGGATGGGGGAGAGCAGCATGTCGCCGCAGGCGGCGAGCCGCTCCTCCAAATGTTTCTTTTTTCGCATGCGCATGAGGCGGCGCTCCTTTTAGCGGCTCTCGCAGCGGGCGGAAAGCTCCTGTACCGTGACCAGGTGTCCCGCGGCGGCATGGGGGTCGATCGGCCAGCTGTCGGGCAGCGGCACGCCCCCTCGGGTGAGGATCGCTTCGGCGACGGCGGTCAGCAGGGCGGGATTTTTCATGAGCAGCGGACCGGTCAGCTCAGAGCCGAAGCCGTTTTTCTCGTGCCACCCCTCGGGGCCGCCCGTCCGCTCGTTGCCGAAGCCGAGCGAAAGCGAGGTCAGCAGCGGGCTGTCCACGCCGCTGATCTGCGTGCATTTGTTCATATAACCGACCACCGGCTCCGCGCTGAGCGGCGATGTGCCGAGCACGTCGCCGACGAGACGCGTTTTGCCCTCGGTCGAGGTAAAACCGGCGAGTGCAAGCCCCGGAACCGCCTCGCCGTCTGACAAAACGATCTCCTTTCCGAGCAGCTCCATCGCCGTGCCGGCAAACAGCAGCGGCAGACCGCCGGCAAATGCGGCGGCAAGCGCTTCCCCAAACGGGCGGCAGGCGGCAAGCGCCGCCGTGCGCGCGCGCTCGGTGCCCGCGCCCATATACACAAGATCGGCGTCGTCAAGCGGCGGAGTTTCGCCCGGGCAAACGGGGATGATCCCGACCGTGTGTCCGAGCGCGGAAAACAGGCGGGTCAGAATCGACAGGTTGGCATAGCTGCCGTAGAGATTCATCAGGTCGGGAAAAAGGTGTACAAAGCGAAATTCCATCATCCGTCCTCCCTTTCAACCAGTGATAGCAGCTTGTCCCGATCGGAAAAGCAGGTGACGACATAGAGCAGTTCACTGCCTTCGGCAGCCAGAGCGGCAGCGGCGTCGGGAATGCGGGGGAATACGGCGATGCGCTCCGGCGGTATGGCGGTGAAGGAGAAACGCAGCGCGAGATCCTCCGCATAGCGGCCGCAGAGGATGACCTTGCCGACGGCGGGATCGTTGAGCAGGTCAAAATCAATGTCCCAGAGCCAGCTCGTTTCGCCGGTGAAATATTTGCGGCTGATCGCATCGACGATCACCAGCACCGTGCAGGGCGTTTGCGCCTCGCGGATCGTGCGCAGGTTTGTGTCATAGGCGATGCTGTTTTCGTGCTTGCTGGTGAGCAGTACGCCCTTGTGCGCCCCGAGCCGGAAATGCACGAGCCGCCCGTTTTTCAGCACATAGTGGCGGATAACGCCCGCGGCGGTCTCGCTGTCCACGCCGCACAGCCGCGCCGCCGCATAGGCGGTCAGGCTGTTGCTGATGTTGTACACACCGGCAAACGCCAGCTCCACGCGAACGTTGCCGTCGATGGTCATCACGCCTGCGGCGGGGTCAAAATCGGTCACGGCAAAATCCGGCTTCGGCTTTTGGTGTCCGCAGCCTGTGCAGCGGTAGGCGCCCATCTGGTTATAGTGAGCGTAGGTATAGACCATCGGCGCATGGCAAAGCGGGCAGTAGGCGCCGTCGTGATAGACGCCGGTGGGTGCATCTGCGGAAATGGCGCACCGGTCAATGCCGAACCAGTGCACATTGTCGTTGCCGACGGCAAAGCAGGAGGAGAGCGGGTCGTCGGCGTTGAGCAGCAGCGGCGTCGGGGCGGCAAGCGCCGGACGCAGCGCGTCAAACACCCACTCGGGGTGCCCGTTGCGGGTGAGCTGGTCGCGGCAGAGGTTGGTGACGACAAACAGCGTCGGACGGAAATAGCGGAAGGTGTGGGCGGCATAGCGCTCGTCGGATTCGAGCAGCAGCACATCCGCCGGGACTCTGCCCCTCAGCGTAGCGCTGCCGAGAATAAGCGTTGTGACGCCCTCGATCTGGTTGGAGCCTTCCTTGTTATAGACGACACGTTTTCCGGCAGCCGTCAGAATGGCGGCGATCATCTCCACGGTGGAGGTCTTGCCGTTGGAGCCGGTGACGGCGATAACGGTTTTGGGCAGCTGCATCCGCGACAGCACGTCGGGACAGATCTTCAAAGCCAGCTTGCCGGGCAGCGAGCTGCCCCGCCCGCACAGGCGGCCGACGGCGCGGCCGAGCCGGCAGGCGAGTATAGCCAGAAAACGGCGCATGGCGATCCACTCCTTAAAAAACAGTATGGCAGAGAAAGTATGCCCGCTTATTTCGGCGGGATAAGCGTGTTTGCGGCGGACAGCCGCAAAAAAAGCGGAGCCGAAACGCGGCTCCGCCCCTTTTACGGCTTTAGCTGGCGTATTTCGCCAGGATCGTGTCCACATCATCCACGGTCAGGCGGCCGTAGACCTCGTCATTGACGGTCAGCACGGGAGCCAGTCCGCAGGCGCCGATGCAGCGGCAGGCGGTCAGCGAGAAGCGCCCGTCCGGCGTGCACTCGTCGGCACCGATGCCGAGCCGCTCGCACAGGCGGTCAAACACATCGCCCGAGCCCTTGACATAGCAGGCGGTGCCGAGGCAGACGGAGATGTTGTACTGTCCCTTCGGCGACAGGGAGAACTGCGCATAGAACGTCGCCACGCCGTAGACCTTCTCGAGCGGCACGCCCATGCCGTCGGCGATGCGCTCCTGCACCTCCATCGGCAGATAGCCGTAGATGTCCTGCGCCTGCTGCATAACGCCCATCAGACGGCTGGGATCGTGGCGGTTCTTTTCAATGACGTCCTGCAGGTGGGCAGCCTGTTCCGGGGTATCGTTAAAAGGGAGCTTGCTGGCTTTCTTCTTCATAACGGGTGCGGCCTCCTTGAATATATGTCTCTGTGACAATTCAAAATGGGATATTTTGTTCTATTATAGCAGACTGTATGGGAAAAATCCAGTCCCCAAAAGCAAAAAAACGGAATTTTATGAAAGAAAATGTAAAAACACCCGCGTTATTCGCCGGCAGCGGGCTTGTCCTCGCTGCGGGCGGGGGTGCGCAGCACCTGACGCGCCTGGCGTACCTCTCCGATACGGGCGGCAAGCGCCTCCTCCGTGCGGCGCAGCACGTCCTCGGCAAAATCGTTGGCGCCGCGGCGCATTTCCCGCGCCTTTTGCTGCGACTGCGACAAAAGCTCGTTGGCGGCTGTCTGCGCCTGCTTGTAAATTTCCTCCTCCGACACCAACCGGTTGGCGCGCTCCTCCGCTTTGCGGATGATCGCCTCTGCCTCCTTGTGGGCAGTGGCGATGATATCGGCGCGGTCGGCGACGATCGCCTTGGCCTGCCGGATCTCGGAGGGGAGGTTGGCGCGCACATCGTCGATCTTGCTCCGCAGCCAGTCGGCGGCGATCGCGCATTTGCCTCCGGTCAGGGGCAGACTCCATGCTTTGTCGATCTCATCGTCGATCTCATCCAATAATTCGTCAATATTCGCCGTCATCGGGCAGCATCCTTTCTGATTTTTTTTACGATCTCCGGCAGTATTGCCGCCGGGACAAGACTTTCGATATCCCCGCCCAGCGTCGCCAGCTGCTTGACCAGGCTGGAGGAGACATACATGTGCTCCGCCGTCGTGGTGAGAAACACGGTCTCAACGTCGGGATTTAAGTGGCGGTTTGTAAGCGCCATCTGGAACTCATATTCGAAATCGGACATGGCGCGCAGTCCCTTGACGACGGCACACGCCTGCTTTTCGCGGGCGTAATCCGCGAGCAGACCGTCAAAAACGTCCACCTCGACGCGGGGCATATCCGCCGTGACGCGGCGGATCATATCCGCCCGTTCCTCGCGGGTGAACAGCGGGGTCTTGGCATAATTGGTCATCACGACCACGATGACCCGGTCAAAGAGACCGGAAGCGCGGCGGATGATATCTAAATGTCCGAGCGTGACCGGATCAAAGCTGCCCGGGCAAATGGCAGTCCGCATCGGTTATTCCTCCATCCGATATTTATACAGGCTGACGCGGCCGTAGCGATACCGCTTCTCCAGAGCGAGCGCGCCGATCCGCTCGGGCAGCGCTGTGTCGGCGTCGCATTCCGCCATCACGATCGCCCCGGTCTCCAGATGCGGGACGACCGCCGTCAGGGCGGGAAGCAGACAGCCCGAAGCATAGGGCGGGTCGAGAAAAACCAGCCCGAAGCGGTCCTTCGGGTGGGCGAGATAGCCGAGCGCATCGGTGCAAAGCACCTGCGACTGCGGGAAAAAGCCCGCGGCGCGGACGTTTTTCTGCACGACGGCGGCAGCGGCAGCATTGCGGTCGACAAATACCGCGCCGGAGGCGCCGCGGCTGAGCGCCTCGATACCGAGCTGCCCCGAGCCCGCAAACAGATCCAGCACGCGCCGTCCCTCAATATCAAACTGGATGGCGCTGAACAGCGCCTCCTTCACCCGTTCGGCAGTCGGGCGGGTGATGTCGTCGCCGGGCAGCGTTTCGAGACGCTTGCCGCGGGCGGAGCCGGTGATGACGCGCATGGACGGTTCCTCCTTCGGGAAACGGGAATCAATAACGGTTTAAACTATTATCCCACGAACCGCCCCGCCTGTCAAGGGCTATTGTCGGGGGTTTGATACTTTTTACAGGGGGTGAAAATCATTTTCATGAAAACGTGGAAATCTGCGGAATTTTATGGTATACTGTCAACGGATACCGCCGCGCGGGAAAGCGGGGCGGGCGAAAAAGCGGGCGGCTGCCGGATAGTTTGCGGTGCGTTCCCGCTCGCGGGAGGAAAAACGATGGGCGTACCGTTCTTTTGCATGGGGATCCTTGCCATGGGGATCGCCGCCGTGTGTGCCTTTACCTACCGGCACAACACCTCGAAATGCATTGCCGCCGTTACGTTGGGCGTTCTCTTTTCTGCCTTTTTCATGATCCTGCCCACCGAATGGACGGCGCCCGGAGAGTCGGTCGAGCATCCCGGGCTGTATGCGGTGCTGTCGTCCCTGCTGTACAGCTTTAAGGCGATCGGCGGCGGACAGGATGTTTTGCAGCTGGAGACGGTTGCGCTGAGCGGGCCGCTTAAATCAGTCTACATATACTTTAATTACCTCTTATATGCGCTGGCGCCGATCCTGGCCTCCAGCTTGGTCGTATCCTTTTTCGGCGACAGCGGCGACAGGATCCGCTACTTCTTTTCGCGCTCGCCCCGCTGCTATGTCTTTTCCGATGTCAACGAAAACGCTGTGGCGCTCGCCGGGGGACTGAAAGCGCAGAAAGGGAGGAAAACGCTGGTCTTTTGCCGCGCTAAACAGGCGGATGCCGAACAGCTTGCCGAGGCCAGACGGCTTGGGGGGATCTTGCTGCATTCCTCCTGCGCGGATCTGCGGCTTTACAGGCGCTTCGGGGAATATGTGTTCTGTCTCCTTTCGGAAAATGAGGACGACAATACGGAGCTTGCCAAGACGCTGATCTCCCGAAAGGATCGGTACGGGAAGCACCGGGTAACGGTCAACGCCTTTGTACAAAACCGCGCGAATGTCGAAATGATGGAATCCATGGCTGTCAAAAAGCCCTGCGCGGTCTTTGAAAGCACGGACCCGCGGCTTGTGGACAAGGCGCGCGCCGTCATCGCGCAGGCGCCGAAAACCGCGCTCGTCTTTTTCAGGGCTTCCGATACGGACGCCGCTTTGGAGGAGCTGAAGCATGTGCACGCCGTCAGGACGTTTTCCGCCGATTGGCAGTCCGCCGCGGTGGGAACAGCGCCGGACGCCTATGACCTGACGCTGTACTCGCTCGAAGAGACGGGCGGCAAGGGCGGCAAAACGGGAACGCGGATATCCCAAAGGGAGATCGGCTGCCGCGGCGGCCGCCTGACTGCCGCATGGGATAAGGCACCTCTGGAGATCCGCTTTATTGATGAGATAGAGCGGTTTTGCAGCCATTTGCTCTTCACCTGTCCGCTGTACGATCTGCCGGACGGCAGGAGGGATATCTGCGTGCTGCTGGTGGGCTGCGGCAGGCTCGGTACGCAGATGCTGAAAACCGTTTTCCGGTACGGACGGATCGCGGGATACACCCTGCAGATCCGCGTTCTGGATAAGCGGGCAAAGGAGGTCGAACAGGAGCTGCTCGCGCAATGCCCGGAGCTTGACTGCTATGACATTTCGTTTGAAAATGTGAACAGCGAGAGCCTCGATCTTGAGAGGGCGGTCGCCGATTACGCAAAGGCGACCTTTGTCTGTGTGGCGACCGATTCCGATGATGTGAACATCCGCACGGCGGAGACGGTCTACCGCGTTCTGCGCCGCGGCTACTCCGGGTATACGCCGCCGATATTCGCCCGTGTCCGCCGGTCGGCAAAAGCGAACAATTACGGAGAAAGCCCGTATCTGTCGGACAGAAACATTCATCTGTTCGGCACGACCGCCTCTGTTTTTTCCAGCGATACGCTGTTTAGTTCGGAGCTGGAGCAGCTGGCCTTTGCCGTGCACCTGTGCTACTGCGGGGCGCTGGACGAGCCGAAGGACAGCGCCGCCTATAAAAGGGCGCTGAGCAGCTATCGCCTGTCCGCCTATGCCCGCCGTTCGTCTCTGGCGGTGGCTCTGCATATTCCGGCAAAGCTGCGCAGCTGCGGGATCGCCACGCGCGGCGCCCTGCCCGCAGAGGACGAGCTGGGCGGGCTTGAAACGGCGCTTGCCGATGAGACGGTCTTTCAGACCCTTGTGCGCAACGAGCATGACCGCTGGAGCGCCTTTATGCGCAGCGAGGGATACCGCACGGTGGATATTGAGACGGTAAAAAAATACGCGCCGTATACCCGCTCCCACAAGGACGACAAGGCGAAGCTGCATCCCTGTATCGTCGGGTGGGAGGAGCTGGACGCGCTGCAGGAGCAGTATGACGCGCTGCAAAAGAAGCTGGATCTGAAAAAGAGCAATTTTAAAGAATACGACGAAAAGATCATTGCCGAAATGCCGCAGATCATCAGAAAAATGTATCAGCTTTGCAGGGAGGACTGACTATGTACAAACCGAAGCCGGTGGATACCTCGGCGGTCATTTTGCCGGACGAGCTGCTGGAGCTTACCGAGAAGATCGCCGAAAACGTTCATGAGGTCTGGTCGCAGGGACGGATCAGGGAGGGGTGGACATACGGAAAGGTGCGGGACGACGCACGCCGGGAGACGCCCTGTCTGGTGCCGTACGGCGAGCTGCCCGAGAGCGAAAAGGCATATGACAGGAACACGGCGCTGGAGACCGTGAAACTGATCGTAAAGCTGGGCTATGTCATCCGCAGGGAAACAGCCCCCGCCGAAACGGAGGAGGACTGTCATGGATAAAGCGGCGCTTGCGGAAGGCGGGGCAATCGCAGCAGGATGTTACGGTAAAGAGATGTGAGCATAAAAACAAGGCAGATGGCAAGGGGGATACCCTTGCGTCTGCCTAGTTTTTTTATCCTTTTATCGGACGATACCGCGGTCAGCAGGGGCGGTAGAGCGTGACGATCTGCTTCGGCGCGGCGACAGCGCTCTCGGGCGCGCCGCACACGGTCTCATCCATGCGGGCGGACTGCCACGCGTCGGCGTCCACGGCCAGCGGCTGCGGCGTATCGGTCAGGTTGACGGCGCGCAACAGCAGGCCGCTGCCGTTTTCCGCCTTTTTCAGCGCTGTGACCAGCACGCCGTCTCCGGCGGTGAGGGGCAGGAGCGTCGTGTTATCCGGGATCTTCACATCCCGATAGGGATCCGGCAGGAAGTAGAAGCCCTCCAGACGGCTGTCCTGCACGGCGGCGCGGCCCTGCATGAACTTGCGCTCGTCGCCCGACGTGTACAGCGCCGACAGCCCAGCGCGGAACTGCACGGCATGCACCGGCACACCGGCAGCGGCGGCGTGGCCGGTATAAGTCTCCAGCCCGAAACGCGCCGTGACCGTGCGCAGGCACTGGTTCTGTGGGCAGAGCCACTGGTCGCCGCCGCCGACGCGCAGCGTCTGTTGGTCGCGGGTGATGACGCCGGTGGCGCGCACGAGGGTGAACGCCAGCGTGCAGCGCTCGCCCAGGTGCTCGACCTCGTGATTGCCCTCGGTCAGCACGGCGACGCCGCCCTGTCCGTCCTCGAGCGCGGCAAAGCCGCTGTTCGGGATGACCTTGCTGCTGGTTTCGCCGTGGTCGGCGTCGGTGTGGGAAACGATGTCAAACGGAATGTCGGCAAAAATGCGGTCGGTGTCGATGCCGGTGTTGACGAGCAGACGCAGACGGTGGTCGCAGGACGCATTGTCCACGCGCGCCGCGATCTCCACCCGGGTTGCGTCCGCCGTGAGCCGCAGCGTCAGGCAGACGACCGTCTCCTTTGTCTCCTCGGACCGGCAGCGGCGCTCGAAATCATAGCAGACGGGCAGCGCCATGCGGCGGGTGACGGTCAGCTCCTGCACGAGCGCGTCCGCGCGGGTGAGCGCCACCTCGGCGGGGAAGTCGCTGCCGTACAGCGGCTCGCCTGCGCCGACATAATAGAGGTAGGAATCCCCCTGATCGGCAGTGTCCTCCAGCTCGAGCGCGTCGGTGAGCCGCCGCCCGGTACGCTTGTCGAGAAGGTGGATGCGGCCGTCTGCCTCTGCCTCCACCCGCAGATAGGCGTTTTCGATCACGGCAGAGCCGCTTGAGGCAGCGGTCGCGGCGATCGGGTTTTCCTCCGCCGTGCCGTTGACGACAAAGCCCTTGAAGGCAAACGGGGCGACAACGCCGGTGCGCAGAGAGATCCGATAGCGGTCAACGGGGAAGTTGCCGGGCAGATTCAGCGGGCTGAAGCCGTCGCGCACGGCGTCCCGTTTGGACAGCACCGTAAATGCGGCGGGAGTGCCGTCGGCATCGGTGATCGTGATGCCGCGGGCGTTGTCCGCCTTCGGAATATCCACCGTCAGCTCGACCACGTCGGCAAGCGGCGCCTGCGTTGTGTTGGCGAGGACGATCAGATAGTTGTCCTTTGTGCGGCCGGGCAGGTCGAGATGAGCGGCGGCGATCTTCATGCCGCGGTCGAGGATATCTGCCGTTGTGGTCGAAAGCCGCGCAAAGTTGTCCTCCATATGGGCGTGAACCTCGTCGCGGCTGCAGCCGCAGATGGAATCGTGGGGGTGGTTGCGCATCAGCTGCTTCCACATATAGCGGAAGTGATCGACGGAATAGACGCCAAAGGCGCCCGCCAGCTCCATCATGGCATACAGCGGCTCGAGGCGGTTTTCCAGCATGGTCTGCGCGCGGACGTTGGCTTGCTTTAAGTAAACGCGGGAGGAGAGCGTGCCCTTCAGCACCGAGTCGCCGCCCCCGCGCAGCTCGCCCTTGTGGACGGGCAGCTCGATGCGGTTTTCCCGCACATAGGTCTGTACGCGCTGCACATAGTCGCAAAGGCGGTCCTGCATCACGGACTTGCCCTCGGGCAGCTCGGCGTTGAGCATGCTGAGGATCGGCAGCAGATCGGGCTGCGCTTCGGTGTGGTCGACGCCGTTCATCAGCAGCAGATACGGCGTCAGCGCCACGCCCTCAAACAGCCGCTCATTGCTGGAGAGCACGATGGGCGCTCTGTCCGGCTCGGGCGGGAAGTGCTGGGCGTTGTTATACCAGTAGCGCATATGGACAGCCAGCGCCTGCGTGCCGTCTGCGCCCTCCCAGATGAATTCCGAGGGCATGACCGATCCGTTGGGACGGTGCGTGTCCAGCCCGCGGCCGAAGATGAAATTGTCGATGCCGAAGCCCTTGAGGATCTGCGGAAGCTGGGAGATGTTGCCGAACTGGTCGGGCGCATAGCCGACCGTGTCGCAGTGACCGAAGGCTTCGGCGATGCGACGACCCTCCAACAGGTTGCGGACCGTGGATTCGCCCGAGGTCAGATAATAGTCGTTCTGCAAATACCAGGGGCCGACCATCAGGCGTTCCTCGGAGATGTATTGGCGTAGCTTGTCCCGCATTTCGGGGCGGATGTCGAGATAGTCCTCCAAAACGACAGTCTGGGCATCCAGATGGAAGATGTACTCCGGCTGCTCGTCCAGAATGACAAGACAGCGGTCGATCAGGTCGCACAGCCGCAGCTTCATGCTTTCCAGCGGCATGTACCATTCCCGATCCCAGTGCGTGTGAGAAATGACGCAAAACAGTTTCAACGCTCAGCACTCCTATTCCGGAAAAGTTGTTATACTTGCTATATAGCAGGATGATGAAATACCGCCTGCCTGTCTGCAGTCTATCATAGGATAAGGCGTAAGTCAATACTGTTTTGTGCGCAATAATACAGGTTTTTGAGTTGCTATATTATGGATGTGAAACTGCGTATTGCCCCCTTTTCTTTTTTCGGCGGATGTGGTATACTGAAACAACAAAAACCGGAAGAGAAAGTGGGCGGTCCTGTATGGCGGCTTCGGTGTCCAAAAAAGAGCAGATCTGCGCCTATATCCTGCGGCAGATCCAGCAAAAGCCGCTTTGCCCCGGCGACCGTCTGCCGTCGGAAAAGCAGCTTTGCGACCGCTTCGGTGTCAGTCGCATCACGGCGCAGAACGCGCTGAATCAGCTCGAACGCGAGGGAATGATCTACCGCGTGCGGGGGAGCGGGTCGTTTGTCGGGCCTGCGCAGCCGTCGGCTGTGCTGCCGCTGATCATGAACAGCCTTGCGCCGGAGGGGCGGCATATGGAGATCATCGCGGGGGCGGGCAACTATCTGTCCGACGTAAACGGCCACACGGCAGTCTATCCGCTCTACAGCGAGCCGGAAAAGGAACGGCAGACCTTTGACGCCCTGATCGGGCAGGGGCACCGCTCGTTTTTGGTGCTGCCGGGTCAGCGGCGGGAAAGCCGCGATCTGTATTTTGACCTGATCCGCAGGGGTCTGCAGCTGGTGTTTTTGGATAGCTGCCCGGCGGGACTTTGCAGCAATCTGGTCTCCTGCGACAATACCCTGGGCGGATTTTTGCTGACGGAGCATCTGATCCGCTGCGGCTTTCGCCGGATCGCCGCGATCGCGCCGACGGGCTTTTGCACAGTCGAGCAGCGCCTTTCGGGATACCGGTATGCATTAACGCGCGGCGGGCTGCCCGTGCGGGAGGACTATGTGCTGTATCTGCAGGATACGGGCGCGCCGCTTTTTGCCTCGGTGGCGGAAGCGGTCGACCGTCTTTTGGCACTGCCGGATCGCCCGGATGCGCTGTTTTGCCTGAACGATCTGGTGGCGGTAACGGCGTATGCCCGTTTAGCGGAGAGCGGGGTTCATGTCCCCGGGGATATCGCGCTCGCGGGATTTGACAACCTGTCACTGGCGCAGGGGTGTGCCGTGCCGCTGACGACGGTGGAGCAGCCCTTTGCCGCCATGGGGTATGAGGCGGCGCGGCTCGCCTATCGGCTGCAGCAGGAGCCGACGGATCGCTTTCAGAGTATTCAGCTGCCGGTGCGGCTGATCGTGCGCGAATCGACCGCCGGACAGTCAGCCGAGCAGACGCACGGCTAACGCCGCCAAAAATACGCCGGACAGGTCGCCGACCGCGGCGGCAGGAAGCGTGTGGCGCGTGCGGGTCACGCCGACATGGGCATAGTATACCGTCACGGCATAAAACGTGGTCTCGGTGGAGGCCTGCAGGACGCAGGCGATCCTTCCGGTGAGCGAATCCGGACCGAAGCGGTCAAGCCCGTCTTTCAGCAGCGCCAGCGAGCCACTCCCGGAAAAGGGGCGCAGCAGCGCCAGCGGCAGCACCTCGCCCGGTATGCCGATGCGGGAGGTCAGCGGATCGAGCCACGCCGCGAGCGTTTCGGTCAGACCGCTGGCGCGCAGGGCGTTGACGGCAAGCAGTAAACCGATCAGGGTGGGGATCAGCGCGACGGCGGATCGCCCGCCCTCCTTTGCGCCCTCAACAAAGCGGTCGAATACCGGCACGCGGCGAAACAGCCCGTACAGAGCCAGCGCGGCGGCAAGCGCGGGCACAAGAAACGCCGTCATGACGGCACCTGCACTTTCCGGCAGAACAGCCGGCTCGAAAGCAGCGTCAGTGCAAAGACCGCAAATGAAGCGGCAAGCGCCGGGGGCAGCACGGCGGCGGGCGCGGCGGAGCCTGCCGCCTGCCGCAGCGCGATCACCGTGGCGGGGAACAGCTGTACAGAGGCAGTGTTCATCACGACAAACGTCACCATCTCGTCACTGGCGGTATGGGGCGCGGGCATGGTGCCGCGCAGCGCGTCCATGGCGCGCAGCCCGAGCGGCGTGGCGGCATTGCCCAGCCCGAGCAGGTTGGCGGTCACATTCAGTGCAATGGCCTGCAGTGCCTCGCCGTCGGGATCCAGCCGCGGAAACAGCCGCCGCAGGAGCGGACGCAGCAGCCGCGATACCGCGCGGGTGACGCCGGCGGCGTCGGCAATGGCAGTCAGCCCGTTCCAGAGACACATCGCCCCGCCGAGCGTCACCGCAAGCGAAAACGCCTCTTTTCCGCTTTGCCAGATCGCATCGCCGACCTCCGTGATGCGTCCGTTTACCGCGCCGAAAAGGACGGAAATTCCCAGCAAGATCGGCCACAGCGTGTTCAGCATGAGCGCTCTCTCCCTTCGCTTCTTCATATGAAAAAAAGCGAATGAATATACTTGACAAAATTTGGCTGTCATGGTATGATTATCTCGCAATATAGCAGAAAGGGGCGAATCCATGTGAAAGCGACCGGTATTGTCAGATCCATAGACAGTTTAGGGCGAATTGTGATTCCTGTGGAACTGCGGCGCACACTCAATGTCGAATCAGGAGATGCACTTGAGATCTTCTCCGAGGATAACACGGTTATCCTCAGAAAATATCTGCCCTCCTGCATTTTCTGCGGAGATTCCCGCAACGTCTCTACCTTCAAGGGCTATAATGTCTGCCCGAACTGCGTGGACGAGCTGCGCAGAAGGTACTGATCTTTTTGCAAAAGCGACACGGCGGTATGCTTTGGATGATTCCGAAGCATACCGCCGCTTTGTTTTGTCCGAAAGCCGTGGGAGATGTGTGGATCATACAAAAGGATCCGGAATATCGTATATGTACAAACGCCGCGCCTGCATCCATAATGAAAGGCAGACAGGTGAGGTGTATACGGATGTATGAGGCAATTATTGTCGGAGCGTCGGCGCTGTTTGCGCTGATGATGTTTTCCAATCAGCGCTATCAGCAGCTGTGCGGGAGCGGGGCGGATCCCGCCCTGCGCTTTGCGCTGTGGACAGCCCTGATCGGCGCTGCTGCCGCGTGGATCGGGCAGGGCGGCCGACTGGAATTTACCCTGTTTTCCGGCGCAGTGGCGCTGTGGAGCAGCATAAACGGAATGCTGTATGTGTTGTGCAGCCTGTGGGCGCTGGAGCGGGCGGATCTGACGGTGTTTACCACGTTTTCCATGCTGGGCGGGATGCTGGTGCCGTTTGCGGCGGGAATCCTGTTCTGGCATGAGCCGATGACGTGGCAAAAGGCGCTGTGCTGCCTGCTGCTGACGGCGGCGATCGTCTGCAATGTGCAGCTGCCGCAGGGAAAAGGGCGCAAAGAGGCGGTGCGCGGGCTTTTCTGGGATCTGGCGGTATTTTTCCTGAACGGACTGGGCGGGCTGATCAATAAGCTCCACCAGTCCTTTCCCGACCGGGCGGTGGATTCCGGCAGCTATTCGGTGCTGTCGCGCTTGTTCACCGTCGTGCTCTGCCTGCTGCTCCTTCTGGTGCGCCGCCGCACGCCGCTTCTGCCGCTTGAACAGGCAAAAAAGCGCCGCGCGGCATGGGGGAGCCTGCTGGCCAACGGCATGCTCGGGCTGGCTGCCAACTGGATACTGCTGTGGGCGCTTCTGCATGTGGAGGCGTCGCTCTCGTTTGCACTGACGACCGGCTCCGCTATTGTATTTGCCGCTCTCCTGTCCCTGTGCACCCGCACGCCGGTGTCTAAGCGTCAGTGGATATCGGTCGCCGCCTCTATGGCGGGACTGCTTGTCCTCGCTGTCTGACGGGCGAAAAAAGCGGAAGAAAACAGACGTTTCGGGCGTTTTGGCTGTATTCTTTGAGAAAACGGCGAGGGGTTAGAACACCATGACAATAAACGCCACAATCGTAACAAGGATATCCCCTTGCATGCCTATGTGGAAATTTGTATACTGTTCTTGCAAATCGTCGTGAAGTCCATATGCATTTAGGCACTTTACCAGTATACTGCCCCCTCGGGAGAACCGATGGGGCGAATTTTGGGAGGAAAACGGAATGAGAGATCCAAACGTGCGCCGATGGTCGGCATTTTTGCTTGTCCTGCTTTTCGCACTGTCCCTTGTTTTGGCGGGGTGCCATGAGGAGCCGCAAGAGCCGGAATCCGATGTGAGCGCGGCGGCGACGACGGCGGCACCGGAAGAGAGCGCGGAGTCGTCCGGCAATGAGCCTGCGGAGACAACAGAGCCGTCTGCACCCGTGACGCCGGATGAACCCGCGTCGTCGGGCGGCACAAAAACGCCGGTAAAGCCCGGCGGCACGAGCACACAGCGTCCGCTCGGCACCACGGCGGTGACCAAGGCGAACGGGACGACAAAGCCGGACGGCACGACGGCGCCGACCTCTCCCGCGACGACGGGGCGGACGACCCGCAAGCCGGGCGAAGCCACGAACGGCTACATACAGCCGCAGTTCTTTATCTCGACCTTCAAGGCGCTGCCCCATTCGACCGGCGCCTCGCTGGAGACCTTTAAAAAGATCGTCCGCCTGAATAAAGAGGCGGGTATCAACCTGATCGAAAATGCAATCATGAGCCGCGCGGAGGGCTTGCAGGCGTTTGAGGCGTGCGAAGCCGAGGGGATGCGCTTTTTGGCGCAGAACATCACGGCGGATAAGGGCTATTCCGGCATGGGCGGAAATATCCACCCCTTTGACGACGCGCTGATCAAGGCGACGGTGGAGGAGCTTGCCAAATACAAATATTTAGAGGGCTATTACACCTGGGACGAGGTGCCGCGCGATCAGTTTGACACGGCGCGCCGGTTAAATGACCTGTTCAAAAAGCACGACCGCTCCGCGCTGGCGTTTGCCCTGATTCTGCCGAGCTACGGTACCTACCGCTGGACGGCGCCGGACGGCAACTGGCGCAACGCCATCTATGCCCAGTATGTCAACGAATACGTGGAAAAGGTCAGCCCCGACGTGCTGAGCTTTGACTACTATCCCTTCCAGCAGCACGGCGGCGAAAATACGAATCTGACCAACTGCCCGATGTGGCGCGATATGGGCCTGATGCGGCAGAAGTCGCTCGAGACCGGCAAGCCGTTCTGGTTCTATTTCCAGGGGTACAGCATGGGCGCCAACTACACTTTTACCCCGGAGATGATCTCCACGCAGATGTACTGCGCGCTCGCCTACGGCGTCAAATGCCTGAGCTACTTCTCCACCATCGACTGCATTGCGGATAAGACGGGCAAAAAGCTCGAGAATTTCGACGCCATCAAAGCGATCAACCACCGTGTGCAGAACATCGGCGACCTGCTGTTTGATAAAACGAGCGAGGAGCTGTACCATTTCGGTATCAAAAAAGCCAACCACGAGCTGTACTATCTGGATAAGGTCGAAGGCTCCGCGTGGATCGCGGGCGCGCCGGACAACACCATTGTCGGCGTTCACGGCGACGGCAGCGCCAAAAAGTATGTCGTGGTGTCCTCAAAGGATTATAAAAACGGGATCACCGGCGAGCTGACGCTGCGCAAGGCGGTGAAGATCTCCCGCTTTGACCCCGAAACGGGCAAAACGACGCAGGTCTCCGCCAAGGCGCAGTCGGTCGCGCTGGATATCCCGGCGGGCGGGTGCGCGGTGTTTGTGCTCGGCTGAGCCGCAACAAAAAAAGGAGAATATCCGCTATGACGACATGGAAACAGCCGCGCTTTTTTATCTCTACCTTTAAAGCGCTTCCGCACGACGCGGGCGGGCTTGAGCGCCCGTATACGCTCGAGGATTACCGCAGGATCGTCCGCCTGACCAGGGAGGCGGGGATCGACCTGATCGAAAACGCCATCATGAGCCGCGCGGAGGGCGCGCTGGCTGCGCAGGCGTGCGAGCTGGAGGGCGTGTCCTATCTGGTGCAGAATATCACCGGCGATATGGGCTATTCCGGCATCGGCGATCAGTGCCACGCCACCGAGGAGGGCGTGGCGCAGATCGTCAGCGAACAGAAAAACAACCGGTATCTAGAGGGGTATTTTGTCTGGGACGAGATGGGCGAGCAGGATTTTCCCCGCTGCCGCGAGATTCAGGACTGGTTTGCCGCCTATGACCCCGCCCGTCTCGCCTATTCACTGGTGGTGCCGAGCTACGGCGCCTACTGGTGGGAGGGCGAGGGGGCGGACAACTGGAAGGACAGCGCGTTTGCCCGCTATGTCCGCGGCTTTGTGCAGACGGTGGATCCGCCGGTGCTCAGCGTGGACTATTACCCGTTCTGGATTCACGGCTATGACCGGACCGATCTGCTCAACTGCCCCATCTGGCGCGACCTCGGGCTGATGCGCAGCCTGTCGCTTGAGACCGGCAAGCCGTTCTGGCTGTATTTTCAGTCGCACGCCATGTCGCGAAACGGTGACCCGCTCTATCCGTTTCCGAACGTCATGCGCCTGGTGCAGATGACTTGTGCACTCGCCTACGGCGTCAAATGCCTGAGCTATTTTGCCTCCATCGACTGCGTGGTTGACAGTAAGGGCGAAAAATACGCGGACTACGACGCCGTGCGGGAGACGAACACCCGCATCCGCCGCCTCGGCGATCGCCTGTTTGATCAAACGAGCGAGGAGCTGTATCATTTCGGGATCGACCCGAAAAACCGCGAGCCGTATTTTCTGGATGATCCCGCCGATTCGGCGTGGATCGCCGATGCGCCGGCAGGCGCGATCGTCGGCGTGTTCGGCGACGGCAGCGAGAAAAAGCATGTGCTGGTGGCGAACAAGGACTACCGCCGCCCGCTGACCGGCGAGCTGCGGCTGCGCCGCCGCTGCCGGATCGACCGCTATGCACAGGATACCGATATTCTCTGCCCGGTCGCAGACGGGGCGGCTTCGGTCGCTCTGCACATTCCCGCGGGTGACGCGGCGCTGTTTATCCTCAGCTGATACCGGGAGAAAGGATGCGTAACACGATGACACGCTGGAAACAGGACAAATTTTATCTTTCCACCTTTGACCCCATGCGGCATGATGCCACGCCCGCGCAGGCGGAGGAATTTATCCGCCTGACCAAGGAAGCGGGCTTTAACCTTGTGGAATTCACCTTCCGTGACCGTGCGCAGGTCACGACCGCGCTGGAGGCATGCGAAAAGGCGGGCATGGCGTCGATCGTGCAGGATCCCTGCTTCGGCGGCGTCGGCAGCGGCAGCTTTGAAAACAGCCCGTTTAAAGGCGGACGCTGCCTGCCGAGCGAGGAGACGGTGCGCGAGGCGGTCGCCTATTACCGCCGCTTTTCCCATGTGCTCGGCTTTTATGTGTGGGATGAGCCGCAGGCGACGGCGTTTGCCGACTGCCGCCGGAACACCGATCTGTTCCGCGCCCTCGCACCCGACAAGCTGGCGTTTTCAGTGATCTACCCGAGCTACGGGGTGTATACCTGGAAGGATACCTCCGCGCTCGACTGGACGGACAACGGCTACACCCGTTATGTCAATGGCTACCTCGAGACCGTGGATCCCGACGTGTTTTCGATGGACTACTATGCATTTTACATGAACCGCCGTACCGAGGATATCCGGCACTGCGACCTCTGGCGCGACCTCGGCTACTGCCGCAAACGGGCGCTCGAGCTAAACAAGCCGCAGTGGTTTTATTATCAGGGACACGGCGAATTCGTAGCGTCGGACGACGCCATCGCGGAGATGACGCCCGAAAAGGTGCAGATGCAGATGTATGCGGCGCTGGCTTACGGTGTGAAGCAGTTGAGCTGCTTCTGTTCCAGTCCGCTGCTGTTTGACGGCTATGCGAAGAATGCGCGGTTTTATGAGCCGATCCGCACGATCAACGGCAGGATCTGCCGTCTCGGCAATGAGCTGCTCGATAAAACGCCGCTGAAAATTTATCACAGCGGACTGGAAGCGGATTATGTGCCGCTGTATTTCCTCGATGATATTACCGCAGACGGCGTGATCGCCGCCGCTTCGCCCGATCTCGTCATCGGGCGGCTGACCGACGACGCGGGGCGGGTCTATCTGATGGTGTCAAACCTCAGCTTTTCCGCGCCGCGCGACGCTGTGCTTTCGCTTGCCGCGCCCTATGCGGCGGAGGCGTTTGACGAGGATACCGGCGTGTATGCCCCGCCGGTCACGACGGATTCACTGAGCTTTACCCTTTCCGCCGGTCACGGGCGGCTGTTCCGGCTGACGCAGCGGTAACGGCTGCCCCGGCGGGCAAAAACAACGGGAGGTATTTTCATGCGTAAACGGATGATACAGCCGGCGGCGCTGTTTGCGGCGCTCTGTCTGGCGGCAGTGCTGCTTGCGGGCTGTGTGCAGACGCCGACGGAAAGCAGCGGGGAATCGGCGGCGGAGAGCAGCGCGGCGGAGAGCAGTATGCCGACCGCGGAATCGCCGTCCGATGACAGCTCCACTCCCGCTGAAACGGTAAGCTCCGCTCAGGCAGCCGGTACGACCGCGCTGCCCCGTCCTGCCGGTACGACGGCGCAGACCAAAGCGACGACGACCCGCCGCGCGCCCGGTTCCTCGGCGCAGGAGACAAAGGCGACGACCTCGGTGATGGATGCGCTTGCCGCCGCGCCCCGCTGGAAGCAGAAGAAGTTTTACCTCTCTACCTTCAACGCGACGGGGCAGAACCAGATGGAGGATGTTTACCGCCGCGCGCTGACCGCCAACAAAGAGGCGGGGATCACGCTGGTCGAAAATTCCATCATGGCGACTGAGGATCTCGAGACCTGCATGGACATCTGCGAGGAGCTGGGACTGGACTTTCTGGCGCAGGATATCTCCCGCTTCAGCGGTATGGGCACCAATTATCCGAAAAACAATGCCGACACGTTTTATAACGTGGTGGAAAAATACGCCAAATACAAGCATATGCTGGGCTATTTCCTCTGGGATGAGCCGGATGAGGCGAATTTCAAAAAATACGCCGCCAAGCAGAACATGTTTGTCAAGCTCGATCCGGGAAGCCTGTGCTACGGGCTGCTGCTGCCGAGCTACGGCGCCTATGCGTGGGATCCTAAAAACATGGAGGACAGCGCCTACCGGAAATATGTAGACAACTTTATTGCCACCTGTGATCCCGATGTGCTGTCCGTGGACTATTACCCGCTGCGCCGCGGCAATGAATCGCTGATAGAAACGGATCTGTGGCGCGATATCGGCTACTTCCGCAAAAAGGCGCTCGAGACCGGAAAGCCGCTGTGGTTTTATTTCCAGGCGAGCAAATTCGAAAAAGAGCTGACCGACGAGCAGATCAAGGTGCAGATGTATGCCGCGCTCGCCTACGGCACGGCGGGACTGAGCTATTACACCACGAGCAATATCCTGACCGATGCCACGGGCAACAAGACCGCCCGGTTTGGTGCGCTGAAGACCATCAACACCGGTGTCAACCATTTGGGGCAGCTGCTGTTTACCCAAAAGGCAAAGGGGATCTACCACACCGGACTGTCCGCCGCGCTGACAAAGGCGTACAGCCTCAACACCGTCGGCGATGCCGACTGCCCGTTTGTCAGCGCGCCCGACGGGCTGATCATCGGCACGTTTACCGGCAGCCGCGGCACGACGCTGGTGGTCGTGAACAAGGATTACACCCGTGCGGTCTCCGGCACACTGACGCTGACCGCCGCCCGCGCCGTGCAGTCATATAACAAGGCGGCGGACAAGGCAAAAACGCTGTCCGCCAAAACGGATCGGATCGAGCTGTCCGTTCCCGCCGGTGACTGTGCAGTGTATTTTCTGGGATAACGCTCCGCTCTCCCGGAGCAGCCCTTCGGAGAAAGG
This sequence comes from uncultured Eubacteriales bacterium, assembly GCA_934667845.1. Taxonomy (GTDB): domain Bacteria; phylum Bacillota; class Clostridia; order Oscillospirales; family Acutalibacteraceae; genus HGM12789. Next base: position 23,294 of record CAKUMQ010000020.1, read on the forward strand.
AAGAACGGCATGAAAACAGTCCTTTCCTGCCTGTCGGCGGGGATACTGACCGTCTCGCTGATCCTGTCATCGCTGACCGCAATGACTGCGGCGGCGGAGACAGCAGCCGGTTCAGAAGCAATTTCCCGCGAGGACGGCGCGCTGCCGGAATACCGTGACTACGCCGCGGCGCATGAGGCGGTATACCCCGGGGAGACCTATACCGTGGCGGGAGCCGCGGGCGCAAATGCGCAGAATGCCGCGGTCAGCCATGACGGCAGGGCGGATGCGGTCCGCTTTGACGGCGGCAGTCTGACCTATACCGTATCGGTGCGCACCGCCGGGTATTATCGGCTGCGGATGGAATATGAGGCGCTTCCCGGCAAGGGAAAGGAGCTGGAGATCGCCGTACAGCTCAACGGCGCTGTCCCGTTTGACAAGGCGGCGGCGCTCACCTTTAACCGCCTGTGGAAAAACGGCACGGACGGCGCGTTTGAACACGACAGCCGCGGCAACGACGTGCTGCCCGACCAGACGGAGGTGCAAACGTGGATCGCCCGCGATGCCGCCGACGCGGAGGGGCTGTATGCCGACCCGTTCCTGTTCTGGCTTGAAGCGGGGGACAACACCGTGACCCTGCAGAATCTCGGCGAGCCGTTTGTGCTCGGTTCGCTCTGCTTTCATCCTGCCGCGCAGGCAAAAAGCTATGCGGAGCTCCGTCCGGCGCTGCCGGCGGATAATGTGACCGGCTTTATGCAGATCCTCGAGGGGGAGCACGCGGATCGTAAATCCCACAACACCATTATTCCGACCTATAACCGGGGCGATCCCGCGCTGTCCCCTGCCGATCCGACGGTCATCCGCCGCAACACGATCGGCGGCGGCACAAGCTGGCAGTCGCCCGGCGAATATGTGACCTGGCGCTTTACGGTGCCGCAGGACGGCTATTATAAGATCGGTATCAAATACGCCCAAAGCCAGCAGCGCGGACTCTCCTCCTCCCGCCGCGTGTATATTGACGGTGAGACGGTCTGCCGCGAGCTTGGGGAAGTGTCATTTGGCTATACCCCGACCTTTCAGAACAAGGTGCTTGGCGAGGGCGATGAGGATTTCCTGTTTTACTTTACGGCGGGAGAAACGCATGAGCTGACGCTGGAGACCACGGTCGGCGCCGTGGCGGAGGATTTGCGGGTGCTGAGCGCGATTCAGACGCGCTTAAACGAGATGTACCGCAAGATCATCATGGTGACGGGCGCCGAGCCGGATGTCACCCGCGACTATGACCTCGAGGCGGAGATTCCTGATATTCTGTCGGTGTTTTCCACCGTGGCGGACACGCTCGAGGATGAATACCAGCGGTTTTCGGCGGCGTCGCAAAAGAGCGGCAGTGAGGCGGAAACGCTTCGGGAATTTGCCGAAAAGCTGCGCGAATTCATCGAAAAGCCGTATACCATCGCTGAACGGCTGTCGTCCTACCGGGACAGCCTGTCGAGTCTCGCCACCTGGCTGATGGCGCGAAAGCAGCAGCCGCTGGAGATCGACTATGTGGCGGTATTCAGCCCCGATCAGACCATGCCGAAGGCAGAGAGCGGCTTTTTTGCCAAGCTCGCCTATGAGTGGAAGGGCTTTTTGTCCTCGTTTACGCAGGACTACAACGCCATCGGCGCGGATGCGGATAAGGAGCCGGTCGAGGTGTGGATCGCCAGCGGCCGGGAACAGAGCCTGATCGTGCGCGAGCTGACCGATGCCCGTTTCTTCCGGGAGACGGGTATCCCCGTGACGGTGCGGCTGGTCAAGGCGGGGCTGGTGCAGTGCGTCATGGCGGGCGTCGGACCCGATGTGGCGATCGGCGTCGAGCGGACGCTGCCGGTGAATCTGGCGATGCGCAGCGCGCTTGTTGACCTCAGCCGCTTTGACGGCTACGACGCCGTGACGGAGCGGTTTGCCAAGACCGCCATGGAGCCGTATCTTTTTAACGGCGGCGCCTATGCCCTGCCGGATACGCAGTCGTTCCATATGATGTTTTACCGCACCGATATTTTTAAAGAGCTGAACATAGAGCCGCCCGACACCTGGGACGACTTTTACCGCGTGATCAATATTGTGCAGCGCAACAACATGGAGATCGGTCTGCCCTACGGCGTGTCGACATCCACGGCGGACGCCATGTCGCTGTTCCCGACGCTGCTGCTGCAAAAGGGCGGCACCTATTACAATGCCGACAAATCCGCCTCGGTGCTGTGCAGTACGGAAGGGTTTTCCGCATTTTCACAGTGGACGGATTTTTATACCCAATATTCCTTCTCCATGGTCAAGGATGACTACAACCGCTTCCGCACCGGCGAAATGCCGCTGACCGTGATGCCGTATGTGTTTTACAACCAGCTGCGGGTCGCGGCGCCGGAGATCACCGGGCTGTGGGAGATGACCTGTATCCCCGGCACAAAACGCGCCGACGGCACGGTTGACCGCAGCGAGGCGGCAGCCGGCACGGCAAACGTGATGTTCCGCGGTGCGGAATCGCCCGAGAACGCCTGGGCGTTTCTGGAGTGGTGGACGCGCGCCGATACACAGGCGGCTTACGGCGTCAAGATCGAAACGGTGCTCGGCGCCGCCGGGCGGTATGCCAGCGCCAATCTGGAGGCGGTCACACAGCTGCCCTGGACGCAGCAGGAGCTTGCCGCGATCGGCGAGCAGCGGCAATATGTCACCGAGCTGCCCGAGGTGGCAGGCGGCTACTATATGGCGCGTAATATCAACAATGCGTTTCTCGCAGTGGTCAACCGCGGAGAAAATCTGCGGGAGTCCCTGCGCTACTGGGATAATGAGACCAATCGGGAGATCGCGCGCAAGCGCCGCGAGCTGGGGCTTGCCGGGGATACCGGCGCTGCTGCGGATCAACGATAAGGAGGACCGGTCAAATGGCACATAAAACAGGCGGCGAACGGGAGTGGAGCCTGCGCACACGCATCCGCCGCGGACGGCAGAATTACTATCTGATGGCGCCGTTTATGCTGTTCTTCTTTTTCTTTACCCTGCTGCCCGTGGGGATCGCCATTGTGCTCAGCTTTACGAATTACAACATGTTTGAGCCTGCCAGGTGGGTCATGTTCGATAACTACGTCCGTCTGTTCCTGGATGACGACGTATTTCTGACGGCGCTGAAAAACACGCTGACCTTCGCCGTGTTGACCGGCCCGATCAGCTATATGCTCTGCTTCTTTTTCGCCTGGCTGATCAATGAGCTGCGCCCCGGTATGCGGGCGGTCGCCACCGTGATCTTTTATGCGCCGGCGCTGTCGGGGCAGGCGTACACCGTCTGGACCTATATTTTCAGCTCCGACCGCTACGGTATTATCAACGGCTGGCTGTTAAAGCTCGGTATCCTGACCGAGCCGGTCGCCTGGCTGCAGGATGCCCGCAAAATGATGGCGGTGTGTATCATCGTCCAGCTTTGGCTGAGTCTCGGCACGGGCTTTCTGGCGTTTATCGCCGGATTGCAGTCGGTGGATTCCACGCTCTACGAGGCGGGCGCCATCGACGGCATCCGCAACCGGTTCCAGGAGCTGTGGTATATCACGCTGCCCTCCATGGTGCCGCAGCTGATCTTCGGCGCGGTCATGCAGATCGTCTCCTCCTTTACGGCGGCGGATGTGCCGATGGCGCTGACGGGCTTCCCGAGTGCCGAATACGCCACGCAGACGATCGTATCGCATATTCTCGACTACAGCACGCTGCGCTATGAACTGGGCTATGCCTCGGCGGTGGCGGTGTTCCTGTTTGTGCTGATGATCGTCTCCAACAAGGCGGTCGGCAAGCTGCTCCGCGCGGTCGGGCATTGAGGAGGGTGAGACAGTTGCATCTGAAATACCGGAAAAACCTGCTCAATCGCTCGCGCGCGGGCAACGTGGCTGTATATCTGGTGCTGATCCTTGTCGGCGCCTTTCTGGCGCTCCCGCTGGTGTATGCGCTGGTGACCTCGCTCAAGCCCTATGAGGAAATTTTCATTTTCCCGCCGCGGTTTTATGTCGTCAATCCGACGACCGCCAACTTCCGCGATCTGTTCGTCCTTTGCTCCCAGTCGCTGATGCCGTTCAGCCGCTCGGTGTTCAACAGCGTGCTCGTCTCGCTCGTGGTCACGGTGGCGCATGTGGCGCTGTCCTCCATGGCGGCGTATCCGCTGGCAAAAAACGATTTTCCCGGCAAGGACTTCCTCTTTTCCGTGATCGTCGGCTCGCTGCTGTTTGTCGGGCAGGTGACGGCACTGCCGCAGTATATCCTGATGTCGAAGATCGGGCTGATCAACACCCTGTGGGCGGTGATCCTGCCGAACATCGGCTCGGCAATGGGGCTGTTCCTGATGAAGCAGTTTATGGAGCAGATTCCGCTCTCGATCATCGAAGCGCCGCGCATCGACGGCGCGACGGAATTTGACATCGCGTTTAAGATCGTGTTCCCGAACGTCAAGCCCGCATGGCTGACGCTCGGTCTGCTGATCTTTCAGACGGCGTGGAACAATACCGGCGCGACCGTGCTGTTCGATGATTCCATCAAGCTGCTGCCGACCGTGCTCAGCGAGATCACAACCGAAAACGCGCTGGCGCGGATGGGTGTCGGCATGGCGGCTACGGTTTTTCTGATGATTCCGCCCATTGCGTTTTTCATCATCTCTCAGTCAAAGGTCGTCAAAACCATGGCATTTGCCGGTATCAAGGAATAAGGAGGAAGCGTCATGCGAAAACCCGTTCGTCTGTGTCTGCTGGCGCTTCTGCTCGCCGCCGTGACGGCGCTGCCGTCGGCGGCTGAGCTGCTCAACACCTATACCTATGACTATTGGGGCGACGAAAAGCGCTCGCCCGCCGGCTACCGCGTCGGTGCCGTGCTGACCGGCGAAACGGCGGGAACCGCCGCGTTTAAAGCTCCGCAGGATCTGTTTATCGACGAAAACGGCGACATCTATGTGGCGGATACCGAAAACGCCCGTGTGGTCGTGCTGGACACCGCGGGAAAATTCCGGCGGGAGTATACGGTGTTTACCGCGTCCGACGGCGGCACGGTGACGCTGTCCGAGCCGACCGGGCTGTTTGTCTCGGCGGAGGGCGAGCTGTTCATCGTGGATCGCGAGCAGAAGCATACGCTCCGCTGCACCGCCGACGGGCGCGTGCTGACGGTCTATGAGAAGCCCGATACAGAGGATATCGCGTTCACCGGCATCGACTACATTCCGCAAAAGGTGGTTGCCGACCGCAGCGGCTATGTGTTCATTCTGTGCAAGGATCTGTATCAGGGCACCATGATGTACACGCTCGACGGCAAATTTGTCAACTATTTCGGCGCCAACCGCGCCACGCTGACGCTGATCCAGCAGATGCAGCAGCTGACAAAGCGGTTCATGACCAAGGAGCAGCGCGAGCGCATCACGCAGGTGATCCCAAACGCCGTGAGCAACATGGATATCGACGAAAACGATTTTCTGTATACCAGCACCGCGGCGGCGACGACCACGACGGAGCAGCTGCGGCGGTTAAATCCCAAGGGCGTCAATATTATGGAGAGCAGTGACGCGCTGCGGGATACCTATAAGGATATCTACGGCGATCTGCGCACCAAATGGGCGAACGGCATGCTGTATCAGACCAAGATGGTGGACGTCGCCTACGACAGCGCCGGACTGATCAACGGTCTGGATCAGACGTTCGGACGCATTTTTCAGTATGACCTCGAGGGGCATCTCGTGTTCGCCTTCGGCGGCACGGGGACGCAGGAGGGGCTGTTTGAACAGGCGGTCGCCGTCGACAGCTTCGGCGGCAGCCTCTATGTGCTGGACAGTGAAAAGAACAGCATCACGGTGTTTGAGGAGACGACCTACGGCGCCTATATCCACGAGGCGATCCGCCTGTATAACGAGGGAAAATACGACGAGGCGGAGCGGTACTGGCTGTCGGTCATCGACCAGAACTGCAACTACTCGCTGACCTATATCGGTCTCGGCAAGATCAAGTATGAGCAGCAGGATTACCGTGCCGCCATGGCATATTTCCGGCAGGGCGAGGACCGCACCAGCTACGGCGAGGCGTTTAAGCAGGTGCGCAACGCGTTTTTGCGTGCCTACGGTCTGCCGGTGCTGCTGGTCGTTCTGTGCGCCGGACTGGTTGCTGCGGCTGCCGTGAAAACGGTGAAGCGGATCCGCCGCGGCGGGGCGAAAAGGAGGGGGAGCCAATGAACGGTGTCAAACGGTGTCTGACCGCCATGTTTCACCCCGCCCGCACCTTTTCGGATATGTGGGAGAAGAAAAGCTACGGCTATTCCGCTTCGTTTGTGATTCTCGGACTGTTTTTCCTGTCGAAAATACTGGAGCGGCAGCTCACCGGCTTTACCTTTAACTACAACGACCCCGACGAGCTGAATGTGGCGGTCATATTTGCAGCGACCTGCGGCGGCTTTACGCTGTGGGTCATCATGAACTGGATGCTGTCGACACTATTCGACGGCAAGGGACGTGTCCCCGATATCTGGCTGTTTTCCGCCTACAGTCTGCTGCCGTATATCGCCTGCACGCTGCTCGGTATCGTGCTGAGCAATCTGCTGGCGCCGGATGAGGGGATATTCCTCACCTGGCTGAACGCGGTGGGAATCCTGTGGAGCGTCGGCATGCTGTTTACGGCGCTGATCATTATTCATGACTACTCGTTCGGCAAGGTGTTGTGGAGTTCGCTCGGCACGCTGGCGGGTATGCTGATCGTGCTGTTTCTCCTGGTGCTCGGCTACAGCCTGTGCCAGCAGATCTACGGCTTCTTCTCCGATATCGTCAGCGAGATCAGCTATCGACTGTTATAAAAAGGAGGGCTTCTGCCATGAAAAAGAAAATTGCGCGGCGTGCGGCGGCGCTTTTGTGCAGTCTCCTCCTGCTGCCGATCGGATCGCTTTCCGCAGAGCCGGCTGCGGGAGAGGCAGAGACGGCGGATGCCGCGCTCCTGCCCGCAGGCACGGCGGCTGTGCTGGAAAATGCGCGCTTCCGTCTGGAGGTGGACACGCAGACCGGGCGCTTCGGGCTTTTCTGCCGCGAAAGCGGCGTGACGTGGTGGAGCACGCCGGAGGCGCCCGAGGAGGATGCGATCGCCAACGGCAAGACCCAGATGGAGATGCAGTCGAATCTGCTGATCGAATACGCCGACATAGAGACCGAGGAGCTGGAGCGTACCAATTCCTATGTGGCGGCGGGCGACGGCGGCGTTATCGTCAAGGCGGAGAATGACCGTATCGTGATCGGCTATAAAATGAATGAATACCGCCTGTATGTGCCGCTGGAGCTGACGCTTGCCGATGACGGGCTGTGCTGCCGGGTTCTGACGGACGAGATCATGGAAGGCGGCAATTACCGCCTGTATGCACTGACGCTGCTGCCGTATTTCGGCGCGGCGGGCAAGGGGGATACAGGGTATCTGTTTGTACCGGACGGCAGCGGCGCCATTATCCGCTTTGACAACGGCAAGGCGGGGCTGACCCAGTACCGCGCGTCGCTCTACGGGCGGAATTACACGTCCGACCGGCTGACCGACAGCCAGACGGAGCAGCCCTCCCGGTTGCCGGTCTACGGGATCTGCAAAAACGGCAGCTCCGTGCTTGCCGTGATCGACAAGGGCAGCGCTCTTGCCGAGCTGCAGGCGGAGGTCGGCGGGCGCAGCAGCGAAAGAAGCCGCGTCTGTGCGGAATTTTCCCTGCGCGCTGCCGAGACCTATTACTCCGGCCAGAGCCTCGGCAGCGCCCGCAAGGTGACGCTGCTCGACACCGGCGGCATCCGCGCCGAGGATATTGCCGTGCGGTTCCTTCCGGTGAGCGCGACGGACGGCGAGGGCTATGTCGGCATGGCAAAGACCTACCGCCGCGTGCTGACGGCGCAGGGGATGAAAAAGCCTGCGGCGTATACGCAGGAGGTGCATATCCAGCTGCTCGGCGCCGTCCGCAAGACCGAGCACTTCCTGGGCATCCCCTATGAGGCGACGGTGACGGTTACCTCCTATGCCGAGGCGGAAGCCCTGCTGCGGCGGCTGGAGGCGGACGGCATCGACAACGCCGCCGTGCGGTATTTAAACTGGAATTCGCCTGCCGTGCGCGGCAAGGTCAGTGACAAGGTGTCGGTGATCGGCGGAAAAGCCGGGCTGCTCTCTCTTTGCCAAACGGCGGAGGAGACCGGCATCGCGGTCTATCCCGATAATGAATTCACGGTCGTGCGCTCTTTCAGTCTTGCGTATCCGCGGTGGAGCCACGCTGCGCGGACGCTCGGGCGCAAGCCGGTCATGGTGTATCCGTACAGCTTTGTTAACTTCTTCAAGGATAACCTGACCGCGCCGAAAACGCTGCTTGCGCCCCGCACGGTCTCCGCTCTGTTTGCCCGCTTTACCGAGCGGTATGAAAAGCTCGGCATCGGAGCGCTCGGCATCGGCGAGACCGCCGAAGCGCTTTCGGCGGATTTCGGACCGGACGGCTGGACGCGGGAGAGCAGTCTCACCGCGATGCAGACGCTTGCGCAGACGGCGGCACAGACAAACGAGCTGCTGGCAAGCGGCGGCAACGCCTACGCGCTGCCCTATGCCCGCCGCGTGATGAACGCGCCGGTGCAGAGCAGCGGCTACGATGCCGAGGACAGCAGCGTGCCGTTTTATCAGATCGCGCTTTACGGCTATATCCCCACCTCCGGCAGCCCGGTCAACTTTGCGGAGGAGGACGCGTCGCACTATCTGCTCCGGGCGCTCGAAAGCGGCTCTTCGCTGAGCTTTTACTGGACGGCGGCGGACAGCCGCGAACTGAAAGGCTCCGTATACGAAAACCGCTTCAGCACCAAGATCGACGTGTGGTATGACAAGGCGGCGGAATTTGCAGGCGTGCTGAAGGCGTTTTCCGCCAAGGTGAGCGGCAGCGATATTGTCAGGCACGAGTGCCTGTCCCGCGGGGTCTACCGCACGACATGGGACAACGGCGTGTCGGTAACGGTCAATTACACCCGCGATGAGGTCGCGGTGGACGGCAGACCGCTTGCGGGCGGCGGATATCGGATCGGGGAGGGAAATGCATGAAACGCCATCCAAAACGGCTGACAGCGGAGAACAAGCGGTCGCTGGCGGGATTTTCCTTTATCCTTCCGTGGGTGCTGGGCTTTTTCGGGCTGTATCTGCTGCCGATCGTCCGCTCGCTGATCTACAGCTTTCAGGACCTCGACTCGTTCAACAACGACGGCACGCTGACGTCGGCGTTTGTCGGGCTTGCGAACTACCGCAAGGCATTTTTGGTCGATCCCGACTATGTCGTCAGTCTGACCGGAAGCCTGAAAAGTCTGCTGACGGACATTCCCTCCATTCTGATCTTCAGTCTGCTGGTCGCGATGATCCTGAATCAGAAATTCCGGGGGCGCATGATAGCGCGCGCCGTGTTCTTTCTGCCGGTCATCATCGCCTCGGGCATCGTCATTGATATTTTAAACGGCGATATGACCTCGGCGATGATGAAATCCGGCGAAAAAAGCTCCGGCAGCATGTTTCAGGTGTCCATGTTCCAAAACACGTTGCTTGAGGCGGGACTGTCGCAGGATATTGTGGATTTCATCGCCGATTCCGCCAACAACGTGTTTGAGCTGTCCTGGCGGTCAGGCGTGCAGATACTGCTGTTTCTGGCGGGACTGCAGGCGATCCCGCCCTCACTGTATGAGGCGGCGGATATTGACGGCTGTACGGCGTGGGAGCGGTTCTGGAAGATCACGTTCCCGATGCTCTCATCCATTATGCTGGTGAATCTGGTGTATTCCGTGACCGATACCTTTGTCTCCTACGGGAACGACACCATGCAGCGGATTTTGCGTGAGGGACAGGAGATGCACTTTGCTTACAGCGCGGCGACGGCGTGGATCTATTTCGGCGTAATCGTTCTGGTGCTGGGTGCGGTGTTTCTGCTGACCCGCCGCCATATCACCTATCTGGATAAGTGAAAGGAGGGGGAGGCCTCATGTTTTCGGCAAACGGGGCGCAGAGCCTTAAGAAAACGCTTGCCGGTCTCGAGCGGCCGGAGACCCGCCGCCGCTGGCTGTTTAAGGGCGGCCATGTGGTGTGGGTCATCGCGCGGACGCTGTTTTTGGTCGGCATGGGCTTTGTGCTGATGTATCCCCTGCTGATGGCGCTGAGCGTCGCTTTCCGCAGCCAGAAGGATCTGCTCGACCCGTCCGTAATCTGGATCCCGAAGCATTTTACGCTTGAGAACGTACAGTGGGCGCTCGACAATCTGGAGTATTTCCCCTCTTTGTGGAATACCGTGAAGCTGAGTCTTGTCAGCTCGCTGCTGCAGATCGCTTCCTGCGCCGTCGTGGCGTATGGGTTTGCGCGGTTCAAGTTTAAGGGGAAGAAGCTGTTCTTTGCGCTGGTCATCTTCACGATCATCGTCCCCGAGCAGGTCGTCTACATTCCGAAATATCTGATGTATAAGGATATGTACCTTTTGAACAACCCGCTGTGCATGTATCTGCCCGCCCTGCTCGGCGTGGGCATCCGCTCGGGACTGTTCATCTACATATTCAACCAGTTCTACCGCAATCTGCCCAAGGAGCTGGAGGAGGCGGCCTATATCGACGGCTGCGGCTATTACAGCACATTTCTGCGCATCGTGCTGCCGAACTCCCGCACCTCGGTGCTGACGGTGTTCCTGTTTTCGGTCGTGTGGTACTGGAACGATTATTTCCAGGCGAGCATGTACTTTTTCAACATGAACACCCATTCGACGATGCTGGCGCGCCTGGCGGATCAGGCGATCAACTTTGACAGCACGACCGCCTCTGTACGGCTGCAGGCATGCTGCCTGCTCGTGATACTGCCGATGCTGCTGCTGTTCCTCTGCTTCGAGCGGTTTTTCACGCAGGGACTCGAGCGGTCGGGCATTGTGGGATAAGAGAGCGAACCGGCGCTCCGGGTATAGCGGCGCCGGCTGCGCGGCTCTGCACATAGTTCCCCAAATTATCGAAAAGGAGAATGGACATGACAAAAACGGTAAAACGGCTTACGGCACTGATCCTGTCCCTGCTCATGCTGCTTTCGCTGGCAGCCTGTGACAAGACACCCGCGGCATCGGACGCGGAATCTGCGGATAACCCCGCCTCTGCGGATCCGTCCTCGGATTTCTGGGACGATCCCTCGTCCTCCGATCCGGTGACGGACGATTCCTCTGCGGAGGGGCCCGTGCAGAGCGGCGACAGCACCACTACCCCTGCGTCAAGCGGCAGTCAGACGACCAAAAAGCCGAGTGACAACAGCGGCAGCGTCAGCCAGGTCGTGGTGGAGAAATTCACCTGGCCGAAGATCAAAGCCACCGGCAAGACCGTCCGCGTGATGACCACAAAGGACGTGGCGGAATCCGCCGAGGTGAAAAATAAGCTGAAATCCCAGTACGGACTGACGCTGACGGAGGAATATGTCGGCTGGGGCGAGCTGCCGAACAAGCTGGTGGCTTCCGTACAGGCGCAGCAGGCGCCGGATCTGGTGCGGTATCGCTCCGACAATCCGGATATGCCCTCGTTCATGGTCAAAAACCTCGTGCAGCCGATCGACGGGCTGATCAACTTCAACGAACCGGCGTATAAGGATCTGCTTTCCTATTACGACCAGACGAAATGGGGCGGCAAGCACTATCTCCTGATCGGCGAGCCGACGCTCGGCACCTTTGTATTCTACAACAAGAAGCTGTTCAACGATTACGGCGTCAAGGACGATCCGTGGAAGATGTACAAGGAGGGCAAGTGGAACTGGGATTCCTTTGCCGCCATGGCGCTGAAATTCAAGGATGATACCGACGGCGACGGTGAGCAGGACCGCTACGGCTTCACCCTGTCCGTGCCGCCCTCCGCGCTGCTGTATACCACCGGCGAGAGCTTCGGCAAGCTGGATAACGCCAACAAGAAGATCACGAACAATATCAAGTCCGCGAATCTGGCGCGTGCGATGAACCTGCTGCATGAGCTTTGCTTCACGAAGAAGTCCGGACTCAACCAGATCGCGACCGGCTATACGGCGTTCCACGACAATATGGCGGCGATGCAGGTGACGGAGATCCTGAACTTCTCCGGCATGATCTCCTCGACGGGACTTGCCAACCTCGCGAAGAAGGGTCAACTCGGCATCGTGCCGCTGCCCAAGGATCCGAAGGCGAACGGCAACTACTACCTCTGCCGCTTAAACGGCTGGTTTATCCCCCGCACGGCATCGAATCCGATGGGCGCTATCGCCTATAATGCGGTGCAGCAGTATTACCGCACCGACAAGGCGACCGTGGCATCGACCGAGGCGGCGATGAAGAAGGCGGGCTACACAGACGAGCACATCACCCAGCTGCGCGCCAACTGGACAAACGGCAAGCCGGTGTTTGAGTTCTGCCCGTTTATCGGCTACGACAGCGTGTGGCTGTCGCTGCAGAATCAGGTGGCATGGGCGACGCAGATCGCGCAGGACGCCTCCAAGGTGCAGGCGACGATCGACGATATTTTCACCACCGAGGTGGAAAAGCAGACCGGTCCCAAGGTGATCGACAACTTTGAAAAATACGGCACCAACACCAATACGGCGATCAACAAGTATTCCCCGATGACCGGCGGTGCGACGACAATCGCGATCTATATCGACAAGAAGGTTAAGCCGTATCAGGGCAAATACAACGGCAGGATCGACTATACGCTGACCGGCAGCGATACCTATGCGGCGCTGACGCGCAGCATCAACGGCTCCTGGGACGGCAACACGAAGCTGACGTTCTGGGCGTCGAGCGACGGCAAGGGCGCACAGAAGATGCAGGTGCAGATCCGCAGCGGCGGCGCACCGTTCAACTGCATGATCGAGGTGCCGGAGAGCGGCAGGGAGTTTGCGCTGAGCTTCAGCGATTTCAAACTCGCCGACTGGTATCCGGATAAATCCGCGAAGCTGAATCTGCAGAGCATTGACAGCCTTGTGTTCAACTTTGAAACGAAAACGACGGTCAAACGGTCGGTGTATATCGACATGATCGAGGCGAAGTCCTGAACACGGCGGTGCCCGTGAGAAAATACAGTCTCATTTGAAAAAAGGAGTGAACACCATGAAGAACCCCCGCATCGGGCTGACTGTCGGCGGACTGGTGATGGCGCTGGTCATGCTGCTGGCGGCCTGCAAACCGAACGAACCGGCGGTTTCTGAGCCGGACAGCTCGGCCGGCACGGTGACCACAACGGCGACGGCGGGCGGCAGCGCGGAGGACGACAGCTCGGAGGACATTTCCTCCGAGCCGACCTCCGGCAGTGAAACGGATCCTACGGATGAGGATTCCGAGCCGTCTGCCAATCAGCCGGAAAAGCCCCACACGACGAAAAAGCCGAACACGACAAAGAAACCCAACACGACGAAAAAGCCGAATGCCACAAGCACTTCGACGACGACAACGACCGCAACGAATAAGCCGACGACCGCGCCGACGCTTTCCGACGATGAGCGGCTGATCGACAATTTCGAGAACTACGGGACGGATGAGGAATCGGCTCTGACCAATTATGAGCCGTATCCGGGCGGCTCGTCGGAGATCGAAATGTATATCGACGGCTACAACGCCCACACCGGAAAATACGGCGGACGCATTGATTTCAGCATGTGGAATTCGACCTGGGCGGGCATCAGCCGCGGACTCAACTATGAGGACTGGTCGGGCTATCAGACGCTGAGCTTCTGGGCGAAGGGTGACGGCACCGGACGCCTTGTTTCCCTCCAGGTCGAGAACACGGACGGGGAGAAGTTCTCCTACGGTATCTGGCTCTTTGCGCAGGAATACACCCTCTATGAGATCCCGCTGGCGTCCTTCTCCGGGATCGACTCCGTGGCGGATCTGAAGGATCTGGTCGTCCTGACGGTCTCCTTCTCCGGCGGCGGCGACGGTCAGTCGATATGGCTGGACGATATCAAGCTGAGCAAAGAGGAATCCGCGCTGTATGAGGAGGTCGATCAGGGCACTGCGATCGAGATCGATAACTTCGAGGGCTATGCCGGTCTGCAGGCGGGCGACGATCTGCTGTATTATGCGCAGTTTGAGACTCTTAAGGCTTCTGTTGTGCTTGACGGCGAGCATCAGGCGCCCGGCTCCTTCGGCAACGCCAGCAATTTCTGCGCTGCCGCCACCTATGCGAGCAAGAGCAGCGGATTCGGACGCGCCATTCAGCAGAACTGGCTGAATCACAATGTGCTGTCCGTTTATATCCGCGGCGACGGCAAGGCACACAAGGTTACATTCCAGGTGCAGGATAAGCAGGGCGCCTACTGGAAGTCCGATCCCATCGAGATCAGCGGGACGGAGGGGCATACCTACAATATTCCGCTCACCAGCCTCAAGCAGCCCTCCTGGCAGGCGGGCGTGGGCACGCTGACGATCAACCCGACAATGATCCACTGCCTGTGGGTATTTCTGGACGACAACGGCAATGATGTCACGGGCGGTACGGTCTATTTCGATGACCTGCGCGTGCTGTATGACAAGGATGCGGGCGACGTGGTCATCCCGGTCGAGCCGGGCGATGACGGCGAGAGCCTTACCGATCCGCATCAGGGCGAAGACGTGGTCAACGGTGATGAGGAAGAGCCGGCGGATGAGGTGCTGCTCTCCGGAGAAAAGACCTCGACTGCCAAGGTCGGCGATATGATCCCCGGCGTTTCTGTCGAAGCGAAGGCGGGCGAGACCATGCTGACCCTCCAGACCGGCACCGAGGACTTCACCGCCAAGGTCGGCAAATACTGCATGCTGTATACGTTCAGTAAACATACAGGCAGTTATAACCAGCTGTATACGCCGAACGGCGCGATGACGACTGTGAAACAGGGATCGGATCATCTGCAGATGTGGATCCGCATGACCGAGTACACATCCAAGACCATCAATCCGCAGCTCAGGCTGTTTGTCAACTGCGGCGGAGCGTATTATGTGGCGGTTGTCCAGCTGGACAGCAGCTATGTGGGCGAGTGGAAGCTGCTTGAGGTGCCGCTGACCGAGTTTGTCAACGGCGACAATTCGCTGACCGGTAAGCTGCTGGCGAAAAACGGTGTCGGCCATCTGGGCATGGCGATCTTCAACAACAGCGGTCTGGACAATAAGGAAAACGGGTATATCTGGTTTGATGATATCCGCTTCACCGATAAGCTGCCGAATGAGGAGGAATCCTCTGAGGAGGAATCCTCCGAAGAAGAGGTCAAAGAAGGACCTGCAGATGTACCGGGCTTAAGTATTCTGACGGCGGAAAACACCGGTGCCGGCGCAGGAAAAGCGCACCCGAAGTGGAGCCTGTCCTGGGGCTCCGGCAGCGCAGTGCTGAGTGAGGATGCCAAGCAGGGGGCTTACAGCCTCAAGGTACACACGGATTCGGTCAGTCTCTGCTCGGCGACCTCGCTCTGCTCAATGAACACCGAAGCGGTTGCCATTAAGCTGTGGCTGAAGACAACGGCGGCGGGTTCAATCACCTTCAACATCATGCCCGGATCCGGTAACTGGTATACATATACCCTGAACCTGTCCGAGGCGTATACCGACTGGACAGAGGTGACGATCCCGATCGAGGAGATCAAATACGGGGACACCCCGCTGAACAAGAGCAATTCGGATGCGGTCTGGGCGTGCCAGTTTGATCTGCATCCCGCCGCAGAGGCCGATATCTATTTTGACGATATGCGGTTTGTACTTCCCGAGGACGAAAAACCGGAGATCGTGCCGGATGTGGCAGGCTTAAGCATTCTGACCGGTGAGGAAGAGGGCAAAAGCGAGGGGGATAAACCGGAGAAATGGAGTATTGTCTATGGCTCCGGCACGGTTTCCCTGAGCAAGGATGCCAAGCAGGGCGCATTCAGCGTGAAAGCGCATACCGCTTCTGCCAGTCTGCAATCCGTAACGGGTATTTGCGGCATAAACAAAGAGGCGACAGCTGTTAAGCTGTGGGTGAAAAGCACGTCTGCCGGATCGGTTATCGTGAACATTATGCCGGATACGGCGGGCTGGTACAAGTACACCTTAAATCTGACTGAAGCCAATGCCGATTGGACAGAGGTGACGATCCCGCTTGCCGAGATCAAAACCGACGACGGGAAGCTCTTTACCGAAAGCGGTTATAAATCTATTTGGCAGATTCAGTTTGATCTGCGTCCCGCCGCAGAAGCCGACATCTATTTTGACGATGTGCGGTTTGTACTTCCCGAGGACGAAAAACCGGAGATCGTGCCGGATGTGGCAGGCTTAAGCATTCTGACCGGTGAGGAAGAGGGCAAAAGCGAGGGGGATAAACCGGAGAAATGGAGTATTGTCTATGGCTCCGGCACGGTTTCCCTGAGCAAGGATGCCAAGCAGGGCGCATTCAGCGTGAAAGCGCATACCGCTTCTGCCAGTCTGCAATCCGTAACGGGTATTTGCGGCATAAACAAAGAGGCGACAGCTGTTAAGCTGTGGGTGAAAAGCACGTCTGCCGGATCGGTTATCGTGAACATTATGCCGGATACGGCGGGCTGGTACAAGTACACCTTAAATCTGACTGAAGCCAATGCCGATTGGACAGAGGTGACGATCCCGCTTGCCGAGATCAAAACCGACGACGGGAAGCCCTTTACCGAAAGCGGCTATAAATCCATTTACCAGGTTCAGTTTGATCTGCGCCCCGCCGCAGAGGCCGACATCTATTTTGACGATGTGCGTTTTGTGACGGAGTAACGGCTCCGCCCGCAAAAAAGCCGGTATCCTCTCTCTCAAAGGGGGGGAGGATACCGGCGGCGGGGCGGAAAAAACGGGTCAGCTGAACGGGTGCGCCTTGCGGAACTGATTCGGCGTGACACCGGTCTTTTGCTTGAACAGCTTGTAAAACTGCTTTTTGTCGCTGTAGCCGAGCTGGTGACAGATGCTCTCGATCGAATAATTGGTGGAGGACACCAGCCGCAGCGCCTCGTCCATCTTCTTCCGCGCCACATATTCAAACAGGTTTTCCGACATGATGCGCTTGAACAGCTTGCTGAAATACGAGGGATTATACCCGAAATGCGCCGCGATCTCCGACAGGGTGACGTGCGTATAGTTTAGATCAATGTAGC
Source organism: uncultured Eubacteriales bacterium (assembly GCA_934667845.1). Taxonomy (GTDB): domain Bacteria; phylum Bacillota; class Clostridia; order Oscillospirales; family Acutalibacteraceae; genus HGM12789. Next base: position 40,378 of record CAKUMQ010000020.1, read on the forward strand.
TGATGATGTTCTTTCGGATATCGTTGTCCCTTTCCTGTACATTCTCGCGGACGTTGCGGTAGAGGATCAGCAAAATAGCAGCCAGATAATTTTCGCAGAGCAGCCGATACCCGATGGGCTTCTGCTCGATCTCCTGCTCCAAGTTGAGCAGATAATTTTCGATCTCCATGAAATGCCGCCCCGAAAGGCGGATAAAATCCGGAAGAAACGTGCCGTCCGGGGCGGGGTCGGCACTGAGGATCCGCTGTTTTTCCCGCTCATAGATATCCGGGCGGAGGATGCAGTTGATAATGACCAGACGATCGGTGGAGTAATAGGAATGACAGCTCCCGAGCTCCATCACGATCACATCGCCGCGCTGGATATGGTATTCCGTTCCGTTGACAATCTGGATACCGCTCCCGCTGAGGACATATTCCAGCTCCACAAAATTGTGGCTGTGTGAGGTGGACGGCACATACAGATCGTCCCGGTTCAGCGTCATGACCTCATCGGGATGGCAGAATTCCAACATTGTCCGCATCATATGTCCTTGCTTCCTTTCTGTGAAAACAAATAAAGTGCATACTTTATTGACTT